>NZ_CM000961.1:2099447-2349853 GCF_000143825.1 Corynebacterium genitalium ATCC 33030 | reverse complement strand
AACGTCCCTGTTTAGCTACCAGGGCTGGGTCGCACTCATCTTCATTGCGGCTGGTGTCTATATCGGTGCGAAGATCTGGCTAAAGCCCAGCAAGGCGGGAGTGTCCCCCGAGGACGCTGGAGACCTGTACACCACCGATGAGTCTGTCCGTTCCAGTCACGATGCTGTTCACGACAGTCAAGAGGCCACCCCGGCTTTCAGCTTCCCGGTCGCTAACGGCGCATTGGCAGTGCAGACCAAGCCGAAGCAGGCCTGTAAGGCCCTCCCACTTGGCGGCGGTCGCTACAAACTGGACACTCTCGGCGCTGTGTGCCCATTCCCGCTCATCGAAGCGAAGGATGCGATCGCTGAGCTGGACAGCGGTGAGGCATTGGTGATCGATTTCGATTGCACGCAGGCTACAGAATCCATTCCCCAGTGGGCAGCCGACAACGGCCATTCCGTGAAGGACTTTGTGCAGAACCAGAATGCTGGCTGGCAGATCACAGTCGTTAAGGATGGCGCTTCCTAGGCTGAGTGCCGTCGCACAAAGGGCTTGATTCCGATCTCGTCGGAATCAAGCCCTTTGTGCTTGCTGTTTAGCTAGCGGCCTTAACGCGGCAGCCTAGCGTTGACGGCAGCGATGAAAGCCTGTGCATCGCCAGACAGGAGAGCGTCGATCAAGTCCTTGTTGGCCTGGTAGAACGCGTTGTAGTCGTTGCGGTTGGCCTTGTATGTTGCCTCAACCTGCGGCGGGACATTCAGGCCGCGGTTGTTCAGCTCGCGGGTGAGGGACTTGTAGAGCTTGTCCACCTCGAGCTCGTTGTTCTTCTTCGGCTGCGGAGCTGCGGCTGGCTTCGGTGCCGGAGCCGGCTTCGCTGCCGGTGCGGTGCGCGGGGTCGGGGCGGAGTTCAGGCCCAGCTTGCGGGAGCATGCCGGCCATGCGCCCCAGCCCTGGCTTGCGAGGGTGCGCTCCGCGACAGCAATCTGCTGCTCGCGGGTTGCCTGGTGTGCGTACGGTGCGAACTCGCCGCCGCCGTATGCGCGCCAGGTGGAAGCGGAGAACTGCAGACCGCCGTAGTAGCCGTTACCGGTGTTGATGTGCCAGTTGCCGCCAGCCTCGCACTGAGCCAGGCGGTCCCAGTCGGAGTCCGGAGCTGCGGAAGCGGTCGGCGCGACAAGTGCGGTGGTGGCGATGGCTGCGGTAGCGCCAGCCAGTGCCTTAGCGGAGGTGCTGTTGCAAAGTTGGGGCAGTAGAAAGACCGGCGTGAAATAATCAGAGCCATGGGCATCTTCTCCGGTCGGCATTTCCCCCGTGACATCATCCTGTGGGCGGTGCGGTGGTACTGCCGCTACGGCGTGAGCTACCGCGACCTCGAAGAAATGATGACCGAGCGGGGTGTGCCAGTCGATCACACCACGATCTACCGCTGGGTGCAGAAATACGCCCCTGAGCTGGATAAGCAAACTCGCTGGTACCGGCAGGTACCCGACTGGCAGGCCCGGTCCTGGCGGGTGGATGAGACCTATATCCGGGTCGGCGGCAGGTGGTGCTATCTCTACCGGGCTATTACCGCCGGTGGGCAGACCTTAGACTTCTACCTCTCACCAAAACGGAATGTGGCTGCGGCCAAGCGTTTCCTGGCCAAGACGCTGCGATCGAATACGACAGCCGGGTCCCCGCGGGTCATCAACACCGACAAGGCACCAGCTCTGGCCAAGGCAATATCCGAGCTGAAGGCGGAGGGAATCTGCCCTCAGACGGTGGAGCACCGTCAGGTGAAATACCTGAACAACGTTCTCGAGGGAGATCATGGCCGGTTGAAACGAATCCTGGGACCGAAGGGGACGTTCAAAAATCGGACGTCTGCCTACCGGACGTTGAAAGGGATGGAAGCGATGCATTCATTGCGGAAAGGCCAGGGCGCGATGTTTGCCTACGAGCAACCGAACCCGGATGCGGTGATCGTCAGCCGGGTGTTCGAGGCTGCCTGAGAACGCCGACCCGCAGCGAGCATCAGAGGATGAAGACTGGGTCGTCACGGCTCTCCGCCTGAAGTTTGCAACAGCACCATTGATTCTCAGGCGTCCGTGAAGGGTTTTCCCTTCAAACTCAATGCTCGATGATCCTGCCTCGCCGAACATCTGATTGAACGTAGCGGACATGAGCCGATCTCCTTATCGTGTGGGGCTCGACGGTGTCCAGCCGACCTCTGCGTAGAGTTCGGCGATCGGTTCGCGGATCCATTCTGGTTTCGTCGTGCCAGACAGTTCATCAATGTAGCGTGCTCCGCGTCGTTCGTCGTAACCGAGGCTTTCCAGGTCGGGACGACGAAGGTCGTACTTCGAGCGGAAGTTCGATGCGTCACCTTCAATGATGTTGAACAGCTGCTCTGCCGCTTTACGCTTGCGCGAGTCATCGTCGTCGAAGTAGGACAATGTGAGCCGGTGGAGCTCTTCAGCGGTCTGGATCCAGTTCTCGTCGACGAAGCTCTGGTCATGCTCGGACAGTTTGACGCGCTGCATCGGCACGCCAGTGAAGCTGACGTTCGCCAGGGTGCACTGGGACAGGTCGACCTCGTCCAGCTGCGTCTTGGTGTGATGCTCCATGAAGTTGACGTCTTCGAGGTGTCCGCTGATCGTGGTGTGCTCGACGATGTCGTAGAGGAATTTACCCTTGCACAGGACGACATCGGTCAGCGTGCTTCCACTGATCCGGTCGAACCAATCACCTTTCAGCGGGTGAACGGGGGAGATGACTGCGGTATCAATCAAGGCGATGTGTTCAACCGTTGATTTTTCGAACCGTGGTTGCTGAATGCGGCAGTTTTCAAACCGCACGGTTCTAAACGTGCAATTGTGGAAAGCCACGGCATTGAATGTGCAATTGCGGAACAGGGCACCATGGAACGTCACGGACTCAAACACGTGCTCGTCGAAAAGCATGTTGTCGACAGGCCCCGTGACCTTGTCGGGCAGTGCGTTTGCGGGATCGGCCATCAGATTTCCTCCGTGTAGGTGCGCATCCAGTCTGTCATTGTCGGGAATGGACCTTCGACATATTCCAGGTCCTCGAAGTGGAAGTGGCCAAATTCCGTGGAGCCGTCGTCCTTGAGGTGGTACAACGCGAATTCATCGAGGTCAAAGATTGCAACCGGGAACCATCTATCCGGGTCTTCTCCGAACATCTCCGCTGATTGGGTCAGTTGCTCATAGCCAGATTCAACGCTGAAAGGGCTATTTGGTGCGGAGGCCGGTGAAAGCCAGTCCACACCGGCGATGTGGACAACTCCGTGCTGTTCGAGGAAATTCCGGTATTCAGCGGGAACCCACCCCGGCATGCATGCCAGGCCCGTTTCGAAATCAGCTTCGGTGAATCTGCAAGGGACAATTTCTCCTAGGTGATCGTCGTTCGGTTCGCTCATCCGTTTACCCCTCCAGCTTGTCGGTCAGGCCAGCCTAGCTGGATGGGTGGGCCGTCGCTGTGCGAGCCGCGGCCCAGGTCCCGGGCGACAGCAAAACCGCAGGGACTCCGCAATGCGGAGTCAACGAAACGCCCCGCCCGGGCGACTAGCCAAAAGAGAAACTGTGGGTGAACTTATCGGGCCAGCTCAAAGCGGCTCTGGTAAGAAAGGGCATCGTGACAACCTCGACCGGCAAAACTGGAGCAGCAAACATTAGCCGAGGTTCGGCCTTTGACGTGTTCAGGATCTTCCTGCGCCTTGGCTGTACTTCGTTCGGCGGCCCGACGGCGCATTTGGGCTTCTTCCGCGACGAATTCGTCGAGCGCCGGAAGTGGTTCAGCGATAAGCAGTACGCGGACCTCGTAGCGCTGTGCCAGTTCCTTCCCGGTCCGGCATCTAGCCAGGTCGGCATGGCCATTGGTCTGCAGCGCGCCGGATATATGGGGATGTTCGCGGCGTGGTTCGCATTCACTATGCCGTCGGTCGTGCTCATGGTGGCGTTCGCTGCCGGGGTGGCATACCTCGGCGACATCAGCGACGCCGGTTGGCTCATCGGTTTGAAGGCAGCTGCTGTGGCCGTCGTCGCCCAGGCGGTCCACGGCATGGCGCAGAACTTAATCACCGACAAGATCCGTGCGGCCATCGCGGTGGCGGCGCTCGTCGTCGTGCTGCTCGTTCCGCATCCGCTGGTGCAGGTGCTCGCGATTGCGGTGGGCATCGTTGCGGGTCTGGCTTTTCTGAAGGGGGAGGGCCGTGAGGAGGAGCCGTCGGCAAGCGAAGGGAGCGGCTCGGGCACAGTCGGCATTGTCTGCCTCGTGCTCTTCGTGGTGCTGTTGCTCGCTCTGCCGGCGATCGCACGCGCTGTCGGCGGAACCGGCATGGGGATCTTCGAATCCTTCTACCGCGCCGGCGCGCTCGTCTTCGGAGGCGGACACGTGGTGCTGCCGCTGCTGGAATCGGTGACGGTGCCTGACATGGTCAGCCATGACACGTTCCTCGCCGGCTACGGCGCAGCGCAGGCAATGCCTGGTCCGCTGTTCACGTTCGCATCGTTCCTCGGGGCCAGCGCGGACGGCATGCACTGGCTTGTGGGCGCGGCCA
The DNA here is from genome assembly GCF_000143825.1 of Corynebacterium genitalium ATCC 33030. Taxonomy (NCBI): domain Bacteria; kingdom Bacillati; phylum Actinomycetota; class Actinomycetes; order Mycobacteriales; family Corynebacteriaceae; genus Corynebacterium; species Corynebacterium genitalium. The sequence continues at coordinate 2,345,309 of NZ_CM000961.1, read as the reverse complement.
TTGCCACCATCGCGATCTTCCTACCCGCTGCGCTGCTGGTGCTCGGCGCGATGCCGTTCTGGGAACGCATCCGCCAGATGCCACGAGCAGGCAGTGCGCTCGCCGGAGCGAACGCAGCAGTGGTCGGCATCCTGGGCGCGGCCCTGTACACACCGGTGTTCACCGCGGGCATCACGGGCGTGGTGACGATGTCCGTCGCCGTCGTCTGCTTTGCGGCTCTGACGTCGTGGAAGGTTCCGCCGTGGGCAGTAGTCATCGGCGCCGCCCTCGTTGGCGCGGTCGTGCTTTAACACACTCCCGCTAGGCTGGGCGCATGGACCACGAACAGTCGCTTCTTGACCTCTCCACCTCTCCGTACTGGGAGCTCCCCGGCTTCCAACGGACGTTCCGGCCCGGCGAGCTCACAGTGGGCCTATCGCTGCCGATTGAAGAGAACGCCGAGGCCAACCCCACTGACAGCCTGGATAACCAGCTGCGTCTTGTGCAGAAAGCGCAGGACGGTGGGATCGCAGCCGTGTGGGTGCGCGATATCCCGCTGCGGGTGGAGACCTTCGGTGACGTCGGCCAGGTCTATGACCCGTGGATGTATCTGAGTTACCTAGCCGCGCGCACGTCCATCATCGCGCTGGGTACGGCGGCGATTGTGGTGCCCTTCCAGCATCCGCTTTTGCTGGCCAAGCGCGCGGCCACGATTGACCGGCTGTCCGGCGGGCGTTTCCTCATGGGCGTGGCCACGGGGGACAGGCCCGAAGAGTTCCCGGCGTTCGGCATGGATAAAGGCATACGCGCGGAGGTCTTCCGCGAGCATGTGCATGCTTATCGACGCGCCACCACCACCTCCCACAAACCCCTCCGCTGGGAAGTTGCCGGGCAGGGCTTCAAGATGGGGGGATCGGATGTGGTGCCCAAGCCATCTGCGCGTGAGGTGCCGTTGCTGGCCACCGGCTCATGCCAGCAGACGCTCCAGTGGCGTGCAGAGCACACCCACGGCTGGTTCATGTACCACAAGGGCCTCGACGTGCAGCGGGTGAACGTGGCGAACTGGAATGCCGCAGTCGCCGAGTGGGCCGCGCGCGAGGGCGCCGAAGGGGCAGCAGCGTTCAAGCCGTTCGCCGAGTCGCTGTGGCTCGACCTGTCCACCAACCCCGATGAGCCGGCTAGCGGCGGCACGTTCGGGTACCGGTTAGGGCGCAATGTGTTGATCCAACTGCTGAAGTCACAGCGCAGCATGGGCATCCACCACGTATCGGTGAACTTCCGCACTTCCACGCGGCCGGCAGAGGAGCAGATCGACGAGCTCATCGAGCACGTTGTGCCTGCGCTGCGCTAGGACAGCACCTGCTTGAGCGCGTCCTCGAAGCGCTCCACGGCGCGGTCGACATCGCCCCACTTGTCCAGGCCGAACAGGCCGATGCGGAAGGTGGAGAAGTCTTCAGCTTCACCAATCTGGAGCGGGACGCCAGCGGCGATCTGCAGACCGGCCTGCTTGAAGGCGGAGCCGTTCTGCTGCTCGGGGGCCGTAGCGTGCATGACCACGATGGAGGAAGCCTCAAAACCTTCGGCGGCGACGGAGCGGAAGCCAGCGTCTGCCAGCACGCCACGGATGCGGCTGCCCAGCTCGACCTGGCGCTCGGTGAGCTGCTCCAGGCCGGTCTCTTGCGCTTCCTTCATCACCTCGAGGTTGTGCTCGATGGTGTCCGTCGGCATCGTCGCGTGGTAGGCAGCGGAACCGCCCACGTACCCCTCAGAAATGGCGGTCCACTTGGCCAGGTCCATGGCGAAAGAGTCGGAGGTGGTGTTGTCCAGCTCGGCTCGGGCAGCTTCAGAGAACATGACGTAACCGGTGGCCGGGGAGCCAGACCAGCCCTTCTGCGGGGCGGTGAGCAAGATGTCCACTCCAGTTGCTGCCATGTCGATCCATTTCGCGCCGGAGGCGACGCAGTCAAGAATCATCAGGCCGCCGGCGTCGTGGGCGGCGCGGGCCAGCTCGGTGATGTAGTCGTCCGGCAGTTCAAGACCGGCTGCGGTTTCCACGTGCGCGGCGATGACGAAGGATGGGCGCTCCTCACGAATGCGGGCGACGGCATTCTCAATTGCCGGCGGGGTGTAGGAGGGGCGTGCCTCCTCGGTGGTCGGCTCGGCGCCCAGCACGATTGTCTCGTCGGCGAGCGAACCCATCTCGAAGATCTGGGACCAGCGGTAGGAGAACTGGCCGGTCCGGATGACCAGTGCCTTCTTGCCGCGCACGAACTGGCGGGCGACAGATTCCATAGCGAAGGTTCCGCCGCCGGGGATCACAGCCATGCTGGAGGCGTTGTAGGTGGAGCGCAGAATCTCCTGCAGCTCTTGCATGACGCCGATGAAGCGGGCGGACATGTGGTTGAGAGACCGGTCGCTGAACACGGCCGAGTATTCAAGAAGACCGCCGGGGTCGACGTCGTGGCGGGGGAGCTGGTTGCACGCGGAATCAGTCATGCCCACAACGCTAGCACCAGCAATGCCCTACCATGGGGCCCATTAATAATTAAGGAGAATCAATTATGAACTGGGTCGTCGCTATTGCCGGAGCTGTCATTGGTGCCTTGCTGACGGGGTGGATCCTGTCGATGCTGGGCGTCAGCGGCATCCTTTACACCATCCTCGTCCTGATCGGCTCCGCCTGCGTTTCCTCGCTAGCGGGCACTCTGTACCACCGCAGCAAGATGCGCTAGAGCGCGTTCACACCGCCCGGCAGGTTGACTAGCCGGATGTCGCGCTGGTCTGCCAATGGCTGGAACGTGTCGACGAACCATTGGGACCGCACGCCGGACGCGCAGTAGACAACGACTTCGGAGTGCTCCGGGAGATCGTCGATAAGCTCTGCGGCCATGTTCGGGTGGAGTTCGATGTCGGACGTGGGCAACAAGTGCCCGGGCACCGGCAGGTCTTTAATGGCTTTCTCGTGCGGTTCGCGCACATCGAGCGCGATCGCCTCACCGCGCTCAAGCTTATCGACGAGTGGACCCGCCCCCTCCGGCACCGTGCACACCTCGCCATAATCTGGAGCTACCTTGGTGACCAGCGGTCGGCCTGGATCCCGCGTGACAGTGAACTGGCGGATGGACGCGGTCAGAGCGTCATAAATGTGCAGCTTGCCGGGTGTGGAGTCGCCGATGCCGGTGAGGAACTTCACCACCTCAGTGGACATGAGTCCGCCGACCACCGACGTAGTCACACCGAGCACACCCGCCGTCGCGCAATCCGGCACGGAGTCCGCGTCTGGTTGTTCGGGGTAGAGGTCACGCATGCCAGCTCCGGTCTCAGGTGCACCGGGGCCGGTCCACCACAACGCCACATCGCCGCGGTAACGCAGCACCGAGCCCCACACCAGGGGAGTGCCGGTGATCTCGGCGGCGTCGGCGGCGAGGAACTTGGTGGAGAAGGTGTCGGAGCCCTCGATCAGCACATCGACCCCGTCGAGGAGATCCGTCGCGTTCGACGCATCCAGCCGGCCCTCGATCGTGTCAACGCGGATGCCTGGTTGCAGTTCCCGGAGGCGTTCTGCTGCCACCTCGATCTTCTTCCGCCCAACGTCGGAGGCCCCGAAGAGGATCTGGCGGTGGATGTTGGTCAAGTCGACCATGTCATCGTCGATAAGCGAAATGTGCCCGACGCCTGTCGCCGCAAGCGTCTGCATGATCGGGCACCCCAAGCCACCTGCGCCGATGACGAACACATGGGCGCGCTGAAGCGCTTCTTGCTGCTCAGGCCCGAAGCCGGGCAGGTTCATCTGCCGGGCAGTACGGCGAAGCTCATTCTCGTGTAGATCGCTCATAACCTAAACCTAATCACCATGTCCAAATTACGCTCGGACCCGCTGATCTTCTTCTCCGCGGCCGGATTCATCACAGTCTTCGTCGCCGCCACGATTGGATTCGGCGACTCTGCTAGAGAACTCTACTCCCACGTCTCCGCTTGGATGATGGACCACTTCTCGTGGCTCTACATCGGCGGAGTCTCTGCGGTGTTCCTGTTCCGCATCGTCATTTCCGTCTCCCGCTACGGAAATTTCCGTCTCGGTGATGACGACGACGAGCCAGAGTACTCGCTGCCCGTCTGGTTCTCCATGCTCTTCGCAGCCGGCATGGGCGCGACCCTGATGTTCTGGGGTGCCGCAGAACCGCTGCACCACGCATTCAACCCGCCACGCGGCGGAATGGAGTCCATGAGCGATTCCGCTGTGCGCCAGGCATTCGAGTTCACCTACTACCACTTTGGCATCCACATGTGGGTGATCTTCACCCTGCCGGGGCTGGCCATGGGCTACTTCGTGTACAAGCGCAAGATGCCCGCCCGCTACTCGTCGATTTTCTCGCCGCTTCTGGGCAAGCGCGTTTACAAGTGGCCGCATCGATTTCTGTGGCGACGGGTCTGGACAAGGGCGTGAAGATTCTGTCCAACCTCAACATCGTCGGCTCTGTGATTCTGCTGGTGTTCCTGGTCTTGGCAGGACCGACGCTGAAGATTGTCCAGCACCTGACCGAGTCCTTCGGCATCTACGCGTCCTCTCTGCCGGAACTGATGTTCTGGGTCGATGCTAACAACGAGAACCCCGGCTGGCACGCCACCTGGACCGCGTTCTACTGGGCGTGGACGATTTGTTGGTCGCCGTTCGTGGGCATGTTCTTCGCCCGCATTTCCCGCGGCCGCACCGTGCGCCAGTTCATCGCCGGTACCATCCTTGCGCCGACCATTTTCGACATTGTCTGGTTCGCCGCTTTCGGCCGCACCGCCATCGAGGTGGAGCGCAACGACCCGGGTGTTCTCACCGAGCCTGTCGTGGAGAACGGCGACACCCCGCAGGCACTGTTCACGCTTCTGGCGCAGTACCCGCTGTACATGGTCACCGGCACGATCGCGCTGGCCGTGATCGTGTTCTACTTTGTCACCTCGATCGACTCCTCGGCCCTGGTGATGGACACCTTCGCCACTGGCGAAGAGGAAGCGACGCCGTGGTACTACCGCGTTGCGTGGGCGATCTCTGTCGGCGTCGTCACGGCCGCGCTGCTGTTCATTAACGATTCCGGTATCCAGGCGCTGCAGGAAGTGGTGATCATCATCGCCCTGCCGTTCTTCTTCGTGTACTTCATCATGATGTTCGCCCTGGTCAAGGCGATGGATGATGACGCTGCTGCGGACCGTAAGTTCCGTTCCCGCCAGTGGGAGAAGACGGACACCCCGGAGAAGTACGAGGAAGCTGAAGCGAAGCCCGCGCCGGGCTATGACGAAGAGGGCAATGAGATCGACCGCCCTGAGCTCGAATACGACTACGACAACGAGACGTGGCGTCTCACCGAGACCCTCGTCATCGAAGGCGAGGCCGAGACCGAAGACGGCGATGAAGAGGTCGTCGAGGTTGAAGTTCCTGAGGGCACCCCAGTGGAGATCGACACCGTCGAGCCAGCAGGGGCCACGAAGGTCGAGGGCGAGCGCTAGTCAGCGCTCACCGGGGGGATTTGGGGCGTCATCGGCCCGACGGTGGTCGGGTGGCCCAACGGCTCAACGTGAATGATCGTTTCGGCCCCGCCCAGGGCTGCGGCAATGCCTTCTTCGACAGCGTCAGCGTGGTCGTGGGACTTATCCACGGTCCACTGACCCGGCACCTGCATCACCAGGTCAACGAAGCGCTGACGGCCTGCGGCTGTCGTGCGCACGGAGGTGAACTCGACGCCGTGAGCAGCGGAGTAGTCAGCGAGGAAGGACTTCACAGTGGCGACCTCATCCTCCGGCAGCGTCTCCGCCAGCAGACCCAGGATGGCCCCGCGCAGCAGGGAGTAACCGGTGAACAGGATGTTCGCACCTACCAGCAGCGCGACGATCGGGTCGAGGATCTCCCAACCTGTCAGCCACACCAATGCCATGCCCACGATGACGCCGACGGTGGTCCACACGTCGGTGATCAGGTGACGCCCGTCCGCGTCGAGGGTGGTGGAGCGGTACTTCTTGCCGGCGCGGATGAGCACAATGCCCACACCGGCGTTGATGGCGGTGGCCACGATGGAGAACACCAAGCCGATGCCGAGCTGTTCCAGCGGCTGCGGGTTGATGATGCGCCCCACTGCGGTGATGATGATCACCACCGACGCCACCAGGATGAGGAAGCCTTCCACCTGCGCGGCGAAGTATTCGGCGCGGGCGTGGCCGAAGTTGTGGTTGTCGTCTGCCGGCTTCGCGGCCAGCTTGATTGCCCACAATCCGACGCTCGCGGCGACGAGATTGATGGTCGATTCGATCGCGTCCGATAAGAAACCGACCGACCCGGTCACCCAGGCCGCGACGAGTTTCAGGCCGATGACTAAGACCGATGCGGCAATGGACAGCCACATGAACCGTTCCAGCAGTTTCTGCTCGTCCATGGGATCTACAGCACCTGGTCTGCCCAGCTTGCTAGCCCTTCAAAGCTTGACGACGCCACCGCGTGCTCCCGTTTCGGAATCCGCCCCGCCCCGCGCGCAGCCGAACCGGCCTCGACTGCAAGACGCATCGCCCGCGCCATCGCTTCGGGGTCTTGGCACCGGTTGATGGCGCTGGCGAGCAGCACGCCCGAGCAGCCGAGTTCCATGGCCAGGGCGGCGTCCGAGGCGGTGCCAACTCCAGCGTCGACAAGCACGGGAACCTCGGCCCGCGAGCAAATGAGCTCGATGTTGTGCGGGTTGAGAATGCCCAAGCCCGTGCCAATGGGCGAACCCAGCGGCATCACGGCCGCCGCACCGATGTCCTCGAGCTTCTTCGCGGCCACCGGGTCATCAGAGCTGTAAGCGAGGACGGTGAAGCCTTCATCGATGAGCATCTCGCACGCGTCGACGGTCTCCACGACGTCGGGCAGTAGCGTGCGGTCGTCCGCAATGACCTCGAGCTTCACCCAGTCGGTACCCAGCGCCTCACGCGCGAGCTTCGCGGTGATGACCGCGTCGCGGGCGGTGCGGCACCCAGCAGTGTTGGGCAGGGGAGCGATGCCAAGACGCTCGAGCAGGTCGAAGACGCTTTCACCCTGCTCGCCGTCGTTCTTCTGGGCAGCAAAGCGGCGCATCGCGACTGTCGTCAGCTCTGTGCCCGATGCGACAAGCGCACGCTCGAGCATGTCCTGCGAGGTCGCCCCGCCAGTGCCCATGATCAGGTGCGAGTCGAACTGCTTGCCGGCGATCTCGAGCACGCCTAGCCTCCTTGGACAGCGGTGAGGATGTCCACGTGGGCGCCGTCCTCAAGCACGCGGGTGGCCCACTCCGACTGCGGCACAACATCGCCGTTGATGGCGACAGCGGTGCCCTTGGGCACCTCGCCCAGGCGCTCTTCCAGCAACTTCTGAACGTCGGTGGTGTCGGTGGTGACGTTTTCATCGTTCACGATCAGATTCATTCTTGCCTCCTGTGACGCATTGGATCGCAGGCTTTCAAGTCTACGGACGGCTCCTGCTTTTCGACGAGCTCAGCCCCGCACCGAGCCCCCACTGCCGCGAGCAAGATACCGTGCCGGAAATACCCTGTGGACACGACCACTCGGTCACTGACTCTGCCGAGGTAGGGCAGGTCGTCGGGGGAGCCCGGCCGGGCACCGGCATGGGTTTCCACGATGTCGCAGTCTTCGATGGCGGGCAGGATCTCAATCCCGTCACGCAGCAATTGGAACACGCCTCCGGCCTGCGGGTCGGGGCGGTTGTCTTCCCGGGTGGTCGCACCGAGGGTCAGCCCGTCGCCGTCGCGCGGAATGACATAGATGGGCCGGTCCTCGACGAAGCCGCGGATCACCCGGTCCGCCAACGGGCGCTGGTGCTCCGGCACGCGCAGCTCCACCATGTCGCCGTAGACGGGGCGCAACTTGAGCGGGTTCTCGCCCTCGAACCAGCCGGTGGTCTCTCGAGCGCCGAGGCCGTTGGCCAACACAATCTGGTCCGCATCGAGTTCATCGACGTCATGGATCGCTTCGTGGATGAAGGTGACGTTTGCGTTGCGGCAGGCGTCGATAAGCGCCTCTGCGAACAGCCGCGGCCGAACCTGGTGGTCACCGGGGATGTGCACGGCACCGGCAATAGCGGGATGGAGCGCGGGCTCGAGCGTGCGGGCCTCGCGGGTGGTCACGCGCTCGGTAGTCATGCCGTGCAGTTCCTGGTATTCCTGCAGCTCCTCAAGGTGCGTCTTGTCCGCGCGATCCTTGGCCACGATGATTGTCCCGTCGGTCCGGTAACCGGTGGGCTTATCTGTGTGCTTCGCGGTGAGATTGATGAGCTCGGGGTACCACTGTCCAGCCGCAATCATGAGCGGAAAGAGCGGGTCCTGCTTGTACACGACCTCTGCGGCGGGGGCGAGCATGCCGCCCGCGTGCCACGTCGCGCCGCTGACCGGATCAGGGTCATAGACAGTGACGCTGTGGCCGCGGTCCGCTAGCGTCAGAGCGGTGGACAGGCCAATGATGCCTGCCCCAACGACTGCAATATTCCCTGCCATATTGCCATCCAGCCTACGCCTTTCTCAGGACTTCAGAGCCAGCCATTGTCGTTGCAGGTGCGTGCGGCAGCGTAGCGGTTGGGCGCGCCGGTCTTGGTCATGATGGCCGAGATGTGGTTGCGCACCGTCCCAGTTGAGAGGTTCAGCCGTGCTGCGATCTGCTTGATCTCCGCGCCGGTGAGGGCTTCGCGGGCCACCTCGACCTCCCGGGCAGTCAGTGGCGACGGTGGGGTGAACAGGGATTCTTCCGCAACCTGCGGGTCGACCACCCGCATGCCAGCGTGAGCGCGCCGTACTGCGTCGGCGAGCTGATCCGGGGGAGTGTCCTTGACGATGAACCCCGCGGCCCCAGCCTCCAGGGCTGTGCGCAGGTATCCGGGCCGGCCGAACGTGGTGACAATGACTACCTTGCACGGCGACCCTGCCAAGTCAGCGGCGAGTTCCAACCCGGTCCGGCCGGGCATTTCAATGTCGAGCAACGCCACATCTACGTTATGCTCCCGCACAGCGTCGACGACACCGTCACCGGTCCGGCAGGTGGCTACGACCTCAATATCCTTCTCCAGGTTGAGCAAGGCCGATAGCGCGCCCACGAGCAACCCTTGGTCGTCGGCGATGAGCACGCGAATCATGCTGTCACCTCCAGCCGCGTTCCGGAATCGGTGGGTGGAACCACGAGTGAACCGCCCGCAGCGCTCACCCTGTCGGCGATGCTCCCCAGACGCGTGCCCGGCGGCAAGCCGATGCCATTATCGGCCACGACCAGCCTGTGCGGAGTTACGTCGATCTCGCACTCCGTCGCCTGGGAGTGCCGAATCACGTTGGTCACCGCCTCTCGCAGCACCCATCCGAACAGTGACGAGTCGGTGGCGCCGTGAACGTTGATCCGCGGCTCGATTCCAGCCGCCGCCAGTGCCGAGCTCGCCGCTTCCACCTCGGCGGTCAACGACGGCGTGTGGGTTGTCCGCACAGCACGCCGGACGTCCTCAAGTGATTGGCGGGACAGCTCCACGATCTCATCCAGCTCCTTCGCCGCTTCTTGCTTGTCGACGTCCACCAGCCTGCGCGCCAGCGACGTCTTCACATTGATCACGGTCAGCGAATGACCCAATAGATCGTGCACGTCCCGGTAAATCGACTCGCGTTGTCGCGCCAGCTCGAGCTCAGCGGCGAGGTGGACGCGCTCGTCGCTAAGCCTGGTCGCGCTGACCTGCGTTCCTACCGTCACCGCGATGAGCACGGACGCGCCGAAGAAAATCCACGCCGTCAGGTTTCCCGTGAGGAATACGAAGACACCGAACACCGAAATGATGGCGAGATCCACGATCGTGTGCATGCGCACTGGCATGAGTGATCCGGTCACGGCCGTGATGTAGGGGAGCATTGTGGCCCCCCACACCCCCATGATGGCGGTCACCCCGATCATGGGGATCAGGAGGGCGATCACCCACAACGCCGCGTTGACAGTGTCCTTACTGTGCACACGGATCGTGTGCGCGCACAGGTACACCGCGCCGAAGACCACGATCAATCCGGCACCGGCTACGTACTGCCAGGTGGGGAGCTCCATGGTGAACAAGCCGGCGAGCGGGCTGACCAAGAGGATCAGCCAGATGCCGGCCTCAACGAGGTGGTAGTGGCCACCGTTCGTTTTCTGGGTCACGCACGCCCTTTCTCGCGGCTATCCAAGGCCAGACTGATCACAGCGAAAATGACTGTCCAGGCAATGATACTGAGCACGGGTTGCCACAGGGGGTCGGTGACTTGGAAGGGTTCGTCCTGGATCAGCTGGAGCCCTTCGGCCACAGGCCACCGCGACAGCATGGTGGCGCCGTACATCGGGGTGAACCGGGAGAAGTCGATCAAGTTGCTCGTCAGCGGGAACAGGGTGTTTCCAGCGAAGGCCAACAGAGTGACTGAGGTGGCAGCAATCGAGACTGCCGTGAGGGACTTCAGCGATTGCGCCCAGACCAAACCGTAGAAGCCGAAAGGCAAGGACACGCCGACGGTGATGAGGAAACTCCAGAACCATGCGCTGGCGTCCATCTTGGCGTCGACCAATGCGCCGGTGAGGAACACCGCAGCTACGGGCAGCACGACGTTGACGATGATGACGAGCAATCTCGCGACCGCAATCTGCATGTTCGTCAGGGGAGTCAGCGCTAGCTGCCGCCCCCATCCGCTGTTGTGCTCCACGACCACCAGGGACGATTGGGAAACAGCTCCCGAAATTCCCGCGTAGAGGGCCATGCCGAGCATGACGAAGGCGGCGACGTTGCCGTTGCCCAGTTCATCGTCTGAATACTGCTGGGCAGCACCGAAAATGAGGTAGAGAATCACCGGAAGAACGATGTTGAAGAACAGCGAAGAGGCATCGGATTTGAGGCGTTTGAGGTTGTGCAGCGCGAACTTCAGGGTGGTCATGGTTGCTCCTCGCTTTCTGGGTCATCTGAGGTGAGTGCGATGAAGGAGTCCTCTAGGGATGTTCTAGTGACGGTCAGGTCGTGAGCATCGGTCTCGGTGAGTAGTTTCCGGGCGTAGGAGTCGGAGTCCTGGGTGGTGACGTCGATAAGCCCCTGCGATGACTGCGCTGTGACCCGTTTCTTGTCTGCGCCGGCGGTGAGACTGTCTGTCGGGCCGTCCGCGATGAGCTCGCCGCGATCGAGCACGATGATGCGCTCCGCGAGGTTTTCAGCTTCCTCGAGGTAGTGCGTGGAGAAGATGATGGTGCGTCCAGAGTGGGCCTGGGCGCGCATCGTGTCCCAGAACTCGTGGCGGCTGGTGGCGTCCATCCCGGTGGTTGGTTCGTCGAGGATGAGAATGTCCGGCTTGCCCAGCAACGCAATGGCGAAGCGGACCCGCTGCTGTTCGCCGCCAGAGCATTTGCCCACCCGGCGGTTCTGAATCTTGGTGAGATTCGCCTGCTCGATCGCGGCCTCCACGCCGATGGAATCGCGGTGCGTGGAGTTGATCATGGCCAGGGTGTCTTTGACGGTGACAGTGTCGAGGAGACCGCCGGTCTGCATCACCGCACCGATGCGTGCGTCCCGGATCGCCTGCGCCGGGGTCATGTCGGCCACGCGTACTGTGCCGCTCGTCGGCTTGGTCAATCCGAGAATGAGGTCCACCAGGGTGGTTTTGCCTGCTCCGTTGCGCCCAAGCAGGCCGACGATTTCACCGCGGCCAATGCTCAGGCTGACATCTTCAACGGCTTTCACCGATCCGAAATGCTTGCTCACGTTCTGTGTTTCGATCATGCTTCACATTTCACTGCGCGCCGGGGAGCCGAACGTAGTCCTGCTGTCACGATCTCGGCGTGACAGTTGTCATGGGTGTTAGCCTGGGGTCAAGATTGCGAGCCGATCGATAAGGAGCACTAGCTATGTTCACCCGTTCCCGCGACGAAGTGGAAAAAGTCGAGTGGGGCGGCGGCACCTCTGAGCGTGTCGTCACCGCCAAGGACAACATGGGCTTCGCCATCGCCCACACTGTTGTCCGTGCTGGCACTGAGTCCAAGCTGCAGTACCGTAACCACCTCGAGGCTTGCTACTGCATCGGCGGCTCCGGTGAGGTCGAGGACACCGAGGGCAACGTGTACCCGATCACCCCGGGCACGGTGTATGTGCTTGATGAGCACGACGCCCACTACCTCCGCGGCGGCAAGGACGAGGACCTCATCCTAGTCTCTGTGTTCAACCCGGCCATCACCGGCGATGAGAAGCACGAGCTGACCGCCGACGGCTTCAGCTCCTACTAAACACGGTAAAACCCCAGGGACTCCGCAATGCGGAGTCTCTTTTTGTGTGAAAGGCCTGTTGCGAGCACCATGGGCAGTATGAACACTGACCGAATCCGCCGCGCCGTTCTCATTGTGGCGCTGCTGAACCTGCTCTACTTCTTCATCGAGTTCGCCGCGGCCGTGATGATTGGCTCAGCCGCGTTGTTTGCCGACTCCGCAGACTTTCTCGAGGACACGGCGATCAACCTGCTGGTGTTCTTTGCAGTGGCGTGGCCGGCGTCGCGCCGTCGAAAAGCAGGAAGCGTGCTCGCGGCGCTCATCCTGATTCCTGCGATCGCAGCGATCGTGATGGTTGTGACCAAGATTCTCAACCCGGAACCGCCATCTGCGGAAGGGCTGACTGCGGTGGCATTCGGTGCGCTGGTGGTCAACGTCATTTGCGCAGTGATCTTGCTGCAGTTGCGGGAGCAGGGCTCGTCACTCGCGACAGGTGCGTGGCTCGCGGCGCGTAACGACGCCCTTGCCAACATCCTCATCATTCTCGCCGGTCTACTCACCTTCGTATGGCCGACGGCGTGGTTCGACATCGTGGTCGGCGCGATCATCGCCGCGGTGAACCTCTCCGCCGCCAAGGAAGTGTGGGAAGAATCCCGCGAGGAGCACGATTCTGTCGAGGAAGCCTTCGCGGAAATGGAGGACTAGCTTTACGACGTTTTAGTCCGCCGCAAAACCCCAGGGACTCCGCAATGCGGAGTCTTTTTCATCGGTGATATTCGAACAATTGATCGATGGGTGTCCGGGTCGTTGTGTAGAGTCGGGGTAACCGACAACGTGGGGCATTAACAGGGGTGGTGGTCAGCGTGAACATACTGGATGAAGAGCTGGATCTGGAGTGGTTGGCTGAGGAAATCGTGGCGACATACGTTACGGTTGTTCGTTCGAAAGCGCGATTGATGGTGCTGATTGGCGATTTCGATCAGATGGGGTTAGCGAATGAGTGCGGAGCGACGAGTACGGCGGCCTGGCTAATCAGGCGGCTCGGGGTATCGGAGTCGACGGCGCATGAGTACGTGAGTGTTGCACGGCAACTGAACGATTTCCCATACCTGACGGAGATGTTCCTCGATGGTAACCTGAGCTACTCTGCGGTGCGTCTACTGCTCAAGTACCTGACCGCTGACAATGAGTTCGAGCTGGTGAAGATGGGCATGGAGCTGAACTACCACGGCCTGGAAAGCGCTCTCGCCGGAAAGCAGAAACCTAACGAGGCGAAGGAGGAGGGCAGGGAGTATTACCTGCGGTTGAAGCAGGAGGCAGACGGTGGCCTGAAGCTGTGGGGGAGGCTCAACGCCGCAGATGGTGAAGCTTTCAAGGCTGCGCTCAAAATTGGGCATCTCGCGTCCGCTGCCGAGGATGGGGAGCTAGAGAAGCTGCTGGGTGGGGATGGGGTGGTCGACAATGAGAAGGTAGATGAGCTCATCCATGAAAAAGAGAAGGATGAGGAGGCTCGACAGGCAAAGCGGGAGGTGTCTGGCTTCGGCTTGCCGACGCCGCGCGCCTTGGTCTTCTCCCTCATGGGAATAGTGAACATGGCCCGTACAAAACCCATCAGCACTCTTCGGGCGCCGGGCGCGCACGTGAACGTCATGATGACCGTGGACGGGCGAGCCTACTTGCCTAACAACGCTGGAGCGACGACCGAGACGCTGGAGCACCTCGTATCCAACGCCTTAGTCAGGTTGGATACGGTGAGTAATCAGGGCCTCATCCTGAACACCGGTCGGTCAACCCGCCTAGCAACGGACGGACAGGTCAACGCGCTCATGGCCATGTGGGGCGGGCAGTGCGCGACTCCGGGCTGTACGCATCGACGCTTCATGGAAATGCACCACATCCGCGACTGGGCTGAGGGCGGTATGACCGACCTGGATAATTTGCTGCCATTGTGCTCCGGATGCCACTCTCTGGTCACAGAAGGGTACACAACCATCACGCGCAATGGCCATGAGATCGTCTTCGAGTTCCGCGACGGTTCCAAATACGTCTCCTACAACCATTCCCTGCCCGTTCGGAATGACGGTTACGAGACTGCCGATTTGAACGAACCCCTGTGGGCCGACAGTTTCGCCGGATAAAGTAGTTCGGAACATGTCACCAACCGCAGAAGGGAACAGCGATGTCCACTGCAGTAAACGATCGCGACGACTCTGAGGTTACGGCTAAACGACGGTCAGGCTGGCTCGGTCCGGGCCTGCTCATTAGTGCCTCGTTCATTGGCCCGGGCACAGTCACCACGGCGACGGTCACAGGTGCAAGCTTCGGTTTCGCCCTGACATGGGCGATCGTGTTCTCGATCGTGGCCACGATCATCCTGCAAGAAATGTCTGCGCGCCTGGGACTCATGGGCGGGTTGAGCACGGGCGAAGCAATGCGCGAAACGTTCGAGTCGCCGGTGGCGAAGCTGCTGATGATCTCGCTCATTGTCACGGCTATCGGCATCGGCGGCGCCGCATACGCTGGCGGTGACACCACAGGTACAGCCCTCGCGCTTTCCGACGTCACCGGCCTGAGCATCCCCGTCCTGTCCTGCATCATCGTCGCTGTGATCGTTGTCCTTCTGCTGACCGGCAGCTACAAGGTCATCGAGAAATTCATGACCGCGCTGGTGATCATCCTGGCACTGATCTTCCTGATCACCGCAGTGGCAGTGAAGCCGGATCTCGGCGCGATGTTCAAAGGCATCTTCGTGCCGGGCCTTCCAGACGGCTCGGTGCTCACGGCGATCGCGCTGATCGGTACGACAGTGGTGCCCTACAACGTCTTCCTCCACTCCAACCTGGTCCAGGAAAAGTGGGGCGATGAGCCGGGCAAGCTGAGCTTGAAGAAAGCCCGCGTGGACAACATTGTGTCGATCTCCATCGGTGGGTTGATCACGTTGGCGATCGTGGCTACAGCAGCGTCGACGCTCTTTGCCCAGGGCATTGCAGCCGAATCAGCTGCGGAGCTGGCGGAGCCGTTGCGTCCGGTGCTCGGCGACTTCGCGCCGTGGGCGTTGGCGATCGGTCTGTTCGCGGCTGGCCTGACCTCGGCTATCGCCGGCCCGCTTGGCGCTGCCTACGCGATCTCCGGCGTGCTCGGCTGGTCCTCTGACCTGAAAGACAACAGGTTCCGCGCGATCTACCTGGCCGTGGTGCTCATCGGGCTGGTGATCGCGGTGACCGGTGTCAACCCGATCCAAGTGATTGTCCTGGCGCAGGCAGCCAACGGCATCCTGCTGCCAGTGGTGGCGTTCTTCTTGCTCTACACCATGAACAACAAGAAGCTGCTGGGAGACAACGCCAATGGCCTCGCCTCCAACATCCTCGGCGGCTTCATCTTCTTGGTCACCGTGGTGCTCGGCGGGTACTCGCTGTATAGCTTGTTCTAGCGGGATTGCTTGCCCCTGTCGAAGGCGGCGATCACGCGCTCAACGTACGCCTGCGGATCCTCGGCGTTCATGATGCCGCGGACGATAGCTACGCCGTCAACGCCGGCTGCGGCGAGGTCAGCGGCATCGTCGACGGTGACGTCGCCGATGGCGACGACGGGCAGCGAAGATGCAGCGACGAGCGGCGGATAGCCCTCCAGCCCCAGCGGTTCGCGGCCAGAGTCTTTTGTGGGAGTCGCGCGGAAGGGCCCTGCGCCGATGTAGTCGATGACGTCAGCGTACTGGTTGGCATCCTGCACGAGTTCCAGCGTCCCCGTGGTCAGGCCGATGATCGCATCTGGCCCAAGCAATTCGCGCGCGATGCGCGGATCGAGGTCGTCCTGGCCGATGTGCACGCCGGCGACGTTAGGAACGCGGGCCTGGCGTAGGGCGAGGGCGACGTCGGCGCGATCGTCGATAAGCACGTGCGTGGCGGGGTTGACCTCGTAGACAGCCTCCGCGACGGCCTGGCCGAGCTCGAACAGCGAGCGCGCAGAGATGGGTTTGCTGCGCACTTGGATCATTCCGGCGCCACCAGCGGCGGCTGCGCGCGCAGTGCCGACGATGTCAGGCCCCTGGCCGGTGATGAAGTAGCAGCGGAGATCAAGCTCAGTCATTGCGCAGCGCCTCGATGAGCTCGTCCTTGGTCATGTCGGATCGGCCGGGGATGTCCAGCTCCTGCGCGCGGGAGTAGAGCTCCTCGCGCGTCCAGTCATCGTAGGAGCCAGACTCGCCGCCCTTCGCACCGACATCGGAGCGCGAAGAGTTCGCCGCCGCGTTAGCGATGGCCGCCGCCTTCGACTTCGAATTGCCCTCCTGGCGGAGGCGTTGGTAGAGCTCCCCGTCCTTCACCGACGGGCCGCCGGGCGTGTTCTCCGGGTGCTTGTCCTGCGTCATGTGGGCCATTGTAGGCCTCCGCGTAGGGCTCGATCTTGCCGGTCTTGCCGTAGGCGAGACGGCGGTGGACCCACTCGAACGGGCCGGGGGTGTTTGTGGCTTCGAGGATGACCGCAAGCACCAGGGTGATCAACCAGACGCCGGCGGCGATGAGGAGCTTTTCCGAGATGGTGCTGTCCACGCCGAGACCGAAGCCAAAGGGCATGACCAGGATGATGAACAGGAAGGACTGGGCGACGTAGCCGGACATTGAACGCTTACCCAACGCGACAAAGGGGTACAAAATCTTCGGGGCAGCGACTGGATGCCCGGCTGCGGCATCGTCGTACATGCGCTTCTGAATCCCGTTCGTGGCCAACGCGATCAGCGCCAGGATGCCGGGGCCGGTGAATGTGCCCAAGCCCATATTGAGGGCCATGAAGACCTGATCCAATTGGTCGTTAATGACACCCATCGCCGCTAGGCCCCACGGTATGCCGACAGCGAGGCTGATGACTACAGCGAGCGTGGCCCAAAAAGTGAGCGTTCTTCGGTGCGCGTCGACGTTGGCCAGAACCCCCTCCCGCGCCCAGATGAACCCGATGAGCATGACGCATAGGACCGCGAGAACGGCGAACGTCGAGTTCACCATGAAAAATGGTGCTTGTTGGATAGTCGTGATGAAGTAGGTGCCGGCTGTGGTGATTTGCTCAGTTGGGGTGAACTCTGGCACGACGTCCACACCGGCGAGGGCGGTAATCACCGACATCGTCGACAGGAGCAGGGCGATGCAGAAGGACACCGCAGCAAAGATGCGCAGTGTCTTCGAACTGAGCTTGATCATCGTGGCGATGAGCATTCCCGCCAAGCCATAGGTGAACATGATGTCGCCGTTGAACAGCAGGTACATGTGCAGTAAGCCGAAGACGGCGAGGATGCCGTAGCGTTTAACCAGCATGCGTGTGGCTTTGCCCACTGGGTAGTTCTTCCGGTGCAAGCTCGAAGTGAGTAGCCCGATGCCGAAACCGAGCAGGGTAGCGAACATTGGCAGGCCTCGAGTGTGGACGAGCATGCCCGAGAACAGGGCAGCGAAACGGTCTGAAGCACTGTCTGGGTCTACCCAGCCGAGGCTCTTACCAATGGCACCCTCAGGGGAGTTCATAATCCAGAAGGTGGTCAGATTCGCCATGGCGATCCCCCAAAGAGCCAGCCCGCGAGCGAGATCGGGGACAACGAGGCGAGGGGGTTTCTGGGTGGGAGCAGGTGCGGTCATGACAGTCTCCTTAGAACAGCATCATGCAGCAAGTTGTTGGTGGCCACCGCGTCACCGCCGTGCGGGCCATCCTCGCCGGCGCGTGAGGTGAACCTCCCGCCAGCCTCGGTGACCAGAACAGACAGTGCTGCGAGATCCCACAGCGACACTTCGGGCTCCGCAGCGATGTCCACCGCACCTTCTGCCACCAGGCAGTAAGAGAAGAAGTCGCCGTAGCCGCGCAGCCGCCAGACATCGTCGGTCAGGGAGATCAGCTGGTCGCGCAAGTCGCGGTCGCGCCAGCCGCTCAAGGACGAGATGCTTATCGACGCATCCTCCAACCCCTCAACCCCCGACACCCCGAGCCGCTTCACACTGCCGTCGGCGAACGTGCGCCACGCCCCGGAACCCTGGCTGGCGTACCAGCGGCGGGCAAGGGCGGGAGCACTGACGACCCCAACGACAGGCTTGCCGTCTTCGAGCAATGCGATGAGCGTGGCCCACACGGGCACGCCGCGAACGAAGTTCTTGGTGCCGTCGATAGGGTCGATGACCCACTGGCGACCCTCGAACTGCACGTCGCCACCGAACTCCTCACCAAGGACCGCGTCGGAGGGGCGGGCAGATTCCAGCTTGGCGCGCAGCGCAGCCTCCACGGCGATGTCCGCGTCGGAGACGGGAGTCATGTCCGGTTTCGAGTCGACTTTAAGGTCGGCGGATTCGAAACGGTCGAGGGTGATGCCGTCGGCAAGCTCTGCGAGCTCGAGTGCGAGCGCTAGATCATCTGAATAGGTGGTCATGGCGCCCAATCCTAGCGAGATCGGGGCGTTGTTACTCCGCCAAAAGTGCCTCGACCTCGTCCACCAGTTGCTCGTTGCCGGCCACGCACCAGGTCACCCCACCTGCGTCGACTTTGATGGCCTTCCCGCCGACACCTTCGACCAGCGCTTTACCGGGCAGCCAGTCCCAATCGGCGACCGAGTGTTGGATCCAACCGCCAATTCCGCTCGAGGCCACCGTGGCCAAATCGACAGAACCTGCGCCCCACATGCGCACCGTGGCGGCCTGGCTGGCTGCCCGCATCCAGGCGTCGCGGATCTCTGCATTCTCCATATCGCGCGGGTGCAGGTAAGTGGCCAAGGCGAGCTGATTCAACGGCGCGTTCTCCAGGTGGGGGAGACGCTCGCCGTTGCGCTCGGAGGTTCCGCCGTGTGCCACCCAGGTCGTGTCCAGCGCGGGGCGCATGACGGCGCTGGTGAGGATGCTCGCTGGAGCGCTGGGCGCGCCGTCGACAAGCGCGAGCGCGGAGCAGAAATAGTCGGAGCCGCAGGAGAAGTTGTACGTCCCGTCGACGGGGTCAATGACCCACGTGCGGCCCGTGGTGGACTCTTTAGCCGCGCCTTCTTCGCCGAGAATGCCGTCGTCGGGGCGAAGGGCCTCGAGCGTCTCAGCGACGAAGCGCTCGGCGGCCATGTCAGCCTGCGTGACCACATCCGACACGGATGTCTTCTGCGACGTCTCCAAACCTTCGTTGCGCATGCGCAAAGCGAGCTCCCCGGCCGTGCGGGTCAGCGCCGCGGCGAGCTCGTGGTCGGGGGCGTCGGTATGGCTTTCGATGAATGCTGCGGTAGACACAGCAGCCATTATCCCCGAATTACTCCTTCACGTAGACGTTCGAGCCGAGCTCGCGGAACTCCTTGGCCATCTCGCGCTCGCCGCGGCGGAAATCCTCCCCGCCCGCGAAGGTGGGGATGCCCAGGTCGGCGATGAGCTTCTTGTTCTCGTCATCCAGCGCCTCGTCGATGGCATCACCGAACTCGTCGCGGATGTCCTGGCTGATGCGCATGGAGCAGAACTTCGGGCCGCACATGGAGCAGAAGTGCGCCGTCTTCGCAGGTTCAGCCGGCAGCGTCTCATCGTGGTAGGCCTGCGCGGTCTCCGGGTCAAGCGAGAGAGCGAACTGGTCGTTCCAGCGGAACTCGAAGCGCGCCTTGCTCATTGCGTCGTCCCAGTCACGGGCGCCCGGGTGGCCTTTGGCCACGTCGGCTGCGTGCGCGGCGACCTTGTACGTGATCACACCGGTCTTGACATCATCCTTGTTGGGCAGGCCCAGGTGCTCCTTCGGGGTGACGTAGCACAGCATCGCGGTGCCGCCCATGGCGATATTGGCGGCGCCGATTGCAGAGGTGATGTGATCGTAGCCCGGGGCGATGTCGGTCACCAGCGGGCCGAGGGTGTAAAACGGCGCGCCGCCGCACCACTCCTCTTCCTTCTCGTTGTTGACCTGGATCATGTTCAGCGGGACGTGGCCCGGCCCCTCGATCATGACCTGGACATCGTGGTCCCAGGCGCGCTTGCACAGTTCGCCGATGGTTTTCAGCTCAGCGAACTGTGCAGCATCGTTGGCGTCGGCGACGGAGCCGGGACGCAAACCGTCCCCAAGCGAGAAGGCGATGTCGTACTGGGCGAAGATCTCGCACAGCTCGTCGAAGTTCTCGTACAGGAAGGATTCCTTGTGGTGCGCGAGGCACCAGCCGGCCATGATCGAGCCGCCGCGGGAGACAATGCCGGTCACGCGCTTCGAGGTCAGCGGAACGTACGGCAGGCGCACGCCGGCGTGGACAGTCATGTAATCAACGCCCTGCTCAGCCTGCTCGATGACGGTGTCGCGGAAGATCTCCCACGTCAAGTCCTCAGCGACGCCACCCACTTTCTCCAGCGCCTGGTAGATCGGCACCGTGCCGATGGGAACCGGGGAATTGCGCAGGATCCACTCGCGAGTGGTGTGAATGTCGTTTCCGGTGGACAAGTCCATGACCGTGTCCGCGCCCCAGCGGGTGGCCCAGCGCAACTTGTCTACTTCCTCACGGATGGAGGAGGTCACCGCAGAGTTGCCGATATTCGCGTTGATCTTGGTCAAGAACGCATTGCCGATAATCATCGGCTCGCTCTCCGGGTGGTTAACGTTGTTCGGGATGATTGCGCGGCCAGCGGCGACTTCCTCGCGGACTTTCTCCGGAGAGCAGTGTTCGCGCAGTGCCACAAAGCGCATTTCGGAGGTGATCTCGCCGCGGCGGGCGTAGGCCATCTGGGTCACGCGCTTTCCGCTTTTCGCGCGCAGGGGCTCGCGCTTAGCCCCGCGCCACTCTTCGCTAGCGGCACCGCGTTTCATAGCGCGGACACCGTCGTCCTCGAGGTTGCGCTCGCGGCCGGCGTAGCTCTCCACGTCATCACGGGCTTCAATCCACTCGGTGCGCAGATCCGGCAGGCCCTCTTCCGGCTCAGCCCACGGGCCGCGTGTGCGGTAGATCTTGAACGGCGCGTTCGGGCCGGTCGGTGAGTCATCGAGCTGGATTTCCGTCTCCGGGACTTCCAGACCATCTTCCACGATCGGCGCGTACGAGTGCTTCAGGTGAATTTCCTGGGCGTAGATGTCGGCCATTGCCTCTCCTTTACTTCCTTCGCTGGTGCTAACCAGACAGGTTCGAACGGTGCTCGCACGGCCTATCAGTGCGATCTCAGCCCGCTGCCGCGGGCGCCCGTGTGGGGGTGTAGTTCGAGTCTATCGTCTCCTACTACACTGCGCTTACATGAATCCCGACACCAGCAACCGCATCCAGTCGCTCGAGCAGACCCTGACCACCATTGAGAAGGTCATGGACCTCGACGAGATGGATGCCCGGGCGCGCGAGCTGGAGCAGCAGGCCGCCGACCCGAGCCTGTGGGACGACCCCGAGCACGCTCAGAGCGTGACCACTGAACTCTCCAGCGTCCAAGCGCGCGTGCGCAGGGTGCGCAGCCTACGCCAGCGTATCGACGACTTGCCCGTCATGTACGAGCTCGCCGCGGAAGAGGGCGATTACACGCTTGCCGAGGATGAACTCGCTGACCTGACCACGGCCGTCGAAACCCTCGAAGTGACCACAATGTTGTCGGGCGAGTACGACCAGCGCGAAGCGGTGGTGAACATCCGCTCCGGAGCAGGCGGCGTCGACGCGGCGGATTGGGCAGAGATGCTCATGCGCATGTACATCCGTTGGGCGGAGAAGAACGGGCACAAGGTCGATGTCTACGACATTTCCTACGCCGAGGAGGCCGGCATCAAGTCGGCGACGTTCGTCGTGCACGGCGAGTACATGTACGGCCAGTTATCCGTCGAGCAGGGTGCGCACCGGTTGGTGCGCATCTCGCCGTTCGACAACCAGGGGCGCCGTCAAACCTCCTTCGCCGAAGTCGAAGTTCTGCCGGTGGTGGAGAAGACTGACCACATCGACATCCCGGACTCGGAAATCCGCATCGACGTCTATCGCTCGTCCGGTCCTGGTGGCCAATCGGTCAACACCACCGACTCGGCGGTGCGCATCACCCACGAGCCCACCGGCATTGTGGTGACCTGCCAAAACGAAAAGTCGCAGATTCAGAACAAGGCCTCCGCCATGAACGTCCTGCAGTCCAAGCTGCTTGAGCGCAAACGGCAGGAAGAAAAAGCTGAGCTCGACGCCCTCGGTGCTGGCGGCAACGCCAGCTGGGGCAACCAGATGCGCTCCTACGTCCTCCACCCGTACCAAATGGTCAAAGACCTACGCACCAACTACGAAGTAGGCGACCCGCAGAAGGTGCTCGATGGCGACATCGACGGGTTCCTCGAAAGCGGCATTCGTTGGCGCAGCACCGAATCTGCATGATCTGACTATGGCTTAGGTAGGCAATGACTCGTTCGGCGTAAGGAGCCTTTTTATGGGTGAAGCGCGCTCTAGTACGAATCTGGACAAGCCCCTGCGGGATGCGTCTCTGTCGCAAGCGGTGTACAGATTTTTTGCGAAGTTCTTTGTTTTCAAGGGACGAGCCTCGCGGAGCGAGTATTGGTGGGTCTTTCTTGCTATCACTGTGGGCTCAATCCCGGTCAGTATGCTCGAGATTCACTTCGGAATTCCGGTTGGCAAGGTGGTCGGGGTCATTCTTCTGATCCCGTTTCTGGCACTGATCTCGAGGAGGCTGCAAGACGCGGGTTTTTCAGGGCTTCTGACGATTCTCGTCTTTGTGCCTGTACTTGGATCGATAGCCATCATGATCATGACTCTCATGCCATCGGAGATGACCTCAAGCATGGACAGCGAAGGTTCTGAATGAACCGGTCGCCCTGTCGTGGTGTGCGGTGCTTTCCACCGTGCTTGAGCAGCTATTCTCCGTTGTCTTTGCTTCCTGCTGGAGGAACTCTCGCATCGCCATATCGCGCATTGTGGGCTTGTCCACCTTGCCGACGGGATTGCGCGGCAGATCTTCCACGGTAGTGATGTGTACCGGCCACTTGACCTTGGCCAACAGGGGACGGACGTGATCCAATAGTGCGGTTGTGTCGACAGTGGCGGGGTCGGAATTGCTCACGTAGGCGACGGGGACTTCCCCAAGCACTTCGTGCGGCAACCCGACCACAGCGGATTCGACAACGTCAGGGTGGGTGTTCAGCGCGTTCTCAATCTCGGAGGGGTAGAGGTTCTCTCCGCCGCGGATGATCATGTCTTTGATCCGGTCAACGAGGAACAGGAAACCGTTGTCGTCCAAGTAGCCGACGTCGCCAGTGTGGAGCCAGCCGTCGACGACGGTCTTCGCGGTTTCCTCTGGCCGGTTGAGGTAGCCGACCATGACGTTGTCGCCTTTGATCACCACCTCTCCGGCTTCCCCAGTGGGCAGAAAGCCGCCCTCGCCGTCGCTGATGCGCACTTCTTGTCCCGGTAGGGCTCGGCCCACGGTGCCGGCGGGCGGGTCGTCGTCAAGGCGGACAGCGGTCGAGCCGACGGTTCCCTCGGTCAGGCCGTACGCGCCGCGGATCTTCACACCGTACTTCTGCTGGAAGGATTCGATGAGCTGCACGGAGGCCGGTGCGGCGCCGCAGACAGCGAACTCGAGACTGGAGAAGTCGACACCGGAGTCCGGCGGCAGCTGCAGCAGGTAAGCGAAGATTGCCGGCACGGCGGAGAAGTATGTCGGCCGGTACTGTGCCACGGCGGAAATGAACTCCATTGGGTTGAAGCGGTCGAGGATGGTCACCTTGCCACCGCGGCTGTACGGCGCGAGGAAGCTGACCAGAATCGCGTTGGAGTGAAACAGCGGCAACGGCATCAGCGCGTGGATCTCACCGTCCATGTCCAGGGCGCCGGAGATGCTTTCCACCATGGCGTTGAGGTTGCTGTGGCTGAGCATAACGCCTTTCGGGCGGCCAGTAGATCCGGAGGTGTAGACCAGTAGCGCGATGTCATCGGCTGAAGGTGGCTCGGGCAAGGAGCTGGGGGAGCTGGGCACTTCATGTTCGCGGTGCTGGCCGGATACTGCGAGCTCGAAGAGGGGTGCCACGCGAGCGCCGGGGAAGTAGTCCTCTGGTTGACGGGCGGCGAAGTCGTTCGTGGTCACCACGACCTTCGCACCGGAATCCTCGATCTGGTAGGCGGATTCAGGTGCCGCGAAGGTCGGGTTCATGGGTGTGCACGCGGCCCGCAGCCGCCATGCCGCCGCCATGGTGGTCAGCAGTTCAAGGCGGTTGGGCAAGAACGTGGCTACGACGTCGCCGGGGCCGACGCCCATCGCGGCTAGCTGGTGGGCGAGGATGTCTACTTCTTCGGCGAACTCTTGGCCGGTCAGAGAGCGGAAGGAATCCCGGAGGCGTGATCCTTCGATTCCCTGATGAAATTCGTGCCACGGCTGAAAGCGGTAATCGGTCATGATCCCTCCGATATGTGATGTGAGTTACACGGGTAAGGGTCACTATAGAGGTTCGGAGCCAGATGGTGAGTGAGGGGAAAGAATCTGCTGGTCCGCGGTAAGGGGTACCGTGCACGTCTGGGTACCTGCGGTTATGGGGCGCGTGATTTCTAACCGGGCGCGATCTGTCACTAGAGTGACACGGGTGATCACTTTCTCCAACGTGACAAAGGTGTACCCGACGTCCACGCGGCCGGCGCTCGACGACATCTCCGTCGACATCGAAAACGGGGAGTTCGTCTTCCTCATCGGCCCGTCCGGCTCGGGCAAATCGTCCTTCCTGGAATTGCTCATCCGCGAAGAGAACGTCACCTCCGGCGACATTTACTTCGACAAATTCCACGTCAACGCCCTCAAGGGGAGCGAGGTGAACAAGCTGCGTCAGTCCATCGGATATGTCTTCCAGGACTTCCGGTTGCTGCCGAAGCTCAACGTCTACGACAACGTTGCATTCGCCCTCGAGGTGATCGGTAAGTCGAAGACGAAGATCAACAAGCTTGTTCCGGAGGCCCTCGAGATTGTTGGGCTCGATGCCAAAGCGAACCGGATGCCGAATGAGCTTTCCGGCGGTGAGCAGCAGCGTGTGGCGATCGCGCGCGCGTTTGTCGACCGCCCTCGGCTTTTGCTTGCCGACGAGCCTACCGGCAACCTCGACCCCTCCACCGCCGACGACATCATGGCGTTGCTCGCCCGGATCAACCGGATGGGAACGACAGTGGTGATGTCCACGCACAACGCCCGTGCGGTCAACGACATGCGCAAACGCGTCATTGAGCTCCACCTGGGCAAGCTCATCCGCGACGATAAGCACGGTGTCTACGGGAGGGAAAGCTAATGAACTGGAACTTCATCTTCCGTGAGGGCTTCCGCGGTTTGGGCCGCAACCTCACCATGACGGTCGCGCTGATCATCACCACGGCTCTGTCCTTGGCGCTCGTGGGCGCCGGCATCCTCATGTCACAGGTAACCAGCGAGACGAAGGACCTGTATCTCGACCGCGTCGAAGTCATGGTTGAACTCAGTGATGAGGTTTCGGAGACGGACAAGGATTGTTCGTCGCAAAGCTGCACGCAGGTGCGCGATATCTTGCAGGCCGATGAACGCGTCGAGTCAGTGACTTTCCGCAACCGTGATCAGTCCTACGAGCGCTTCGTTGAGCTGTTCAAGGAGTCTGACCCGGTCCTGGTGGAGGAGACATCCCGCGATTCGATGCCAGCGGCACTGCACGTGCGGCTGGAGGATCCGACGGATACGTCGCCGATTGATGCTGTCCGCGACCTGCCCCAGGTTGCCTACGTGGCTGACCAAGCCAGTGATGTGCGTGGTCTCGCTGACTCGATGGATTCGTTCCGCAACGCCACCTTCATCATCGCGGCGGCTCAGGCGCTTGCTGCGATCTTCCTGATTTCCAACATGGTGCAGCTGGCGGCGTATTCGCGCCGCGAGGAAATCAGCATCATGCGCATGGTGGGTGCCAGCCGCTGGTTCACGCAGGCCCCGTTCATTCTCGAGGCAGCTCTCTCGGTGCTCATCGGCGGGATCATCGCTACGGTTGGCGTGTGGCTGATCAAGACACAGATTGTCGACCAGATGCTCGACCCCGTCTACCAGAATCTGCTCATTGCCCGTCTGCCGGATTCCGCGGTGTGGACCGTTATGCCGCTGGTCAGCCTCGCCGCGCTGGTCGTGTCCGGCCTTGTCGCGCAGGTCGCGCTGCGCTCCTACGTCCGGAAGTAGCCTATGGCCAAGAAGAAGAAAACCGACGGCTCCAACGTCATTGCTTCCAACCGCAAGGCGCGCCACGATTACACGATCCTGGATACCTACGAGACAGGCATCGTGCTGCAGGGCACGGAGATCAAGTCGCTTCGCGACGGCAAAGCGTCCCTCGTCGAAGCCTTTGCCACCATCGACAACGGCGAGGTGTGGCTGCGCAATCTGCACATCCCCGAGTATTCGATGGGGTCGTGGACGAACCACTCGCCGCGCCGCACCCGCAAACTGCTGCTGCACCGTCGCGAGATTGACACCCTCGAGGGCAAACTGCGCGACGGCAACCGGACGCTTGTGCCCCTGAAGCTCTACCTCAAAGAGGGCCGGGTCAAAGTCGAGCTCGGTCTGGCCCAGGGTAAGCAGGATTACGACAAGCGTCGCGCCATTAAGCAGCGCACTGAAGATCGCGAGATCACGCGCGATCTGGGGCGGAAACTCAAGGGGATCAAGGCTTAACGCTGATCCTGCCTAGACTGGGTGGCATGAAAACAGCGTTGATTACAGGAGCGTCCCGTGGCATTGGTCGCGCGATCGCGGAAGAGCTGGGTAAGGATCACCACATCATCGCGGGGGCATCGCGCGACGCGTCCGACATTGTCAGTGCGCTGCCCAGCGCCGAGCCGTTTGAGGTTGACCTACGCGACACCGAGGCGCTGCTTGCGGCTGCGTCGCGGATCGAGAACGTCGATGTGGTGGTCCTTGCCGCTGGTGTCCTGCACAAGGATCCCTTCGAGCAGATCTCCGATGAGCAATGGCGTGAAACGATGGATATCAACGTGCTCGCGCCCGTTACGCTCACGCGCGCATTGCTGCCTGCTTTGCGACGATCGGGTGGCCTGCTTGTGACCATCAACTCCGGCGCCGGTTTCCACGGGGTGGAAGAGAACACCGCTTACTGCGCCTCGAAGTTCGCGCTGCGCGGTTTCACCGATTCACTGCGGCTGGAGGAGAAGGGGCGCATCCGTGTGACCTCGATCCACCCGGGCCGGACCGACACCGACATGCTGGCGGACCCGAAGCACGGCGACCGGCCGAAGATGGACGCGGGCAACGTGGCCAACGCCGTGCGCTTGGCGGTCGACGCGGGGCCGGGCGCGACTGTCGAGCACTTGCGTGTGGCCCCGTCAGGGATGTAAAGTAACTGCTCCTGCGGTGTTACTGTACGTTCCCGCCGCAGGAGGGAAGTGAAGTTCACTCCAAGGGGATGACTTGGTTTCGACTTCGCCGACTAAGCCAGGGGAAGCGTGCCGGTGCAGGCTGGAGACCACCGATTGAAGCGTCGCAGCATGTTATAAGCGCAGAGAAGAACTCTCAGCGTGACTACGCCCTCGCTGCCTAAGTAGCGACCGCGTGTCTGTCAGGCCGGGCTCGCTCCCGTCCCGGACCCTGGCATCGACTAGGGAGCTTGCCCTTCCACCGTGTCAGTGCGGTGATTGAAGGGGACACCTCTCACTGACTGGGCCCATCATCCGGACATGTTCGCCTGATCCGGAGGGTCGAGCAGAGATCTGTGCGGACTGCGCACGGAGAAGCCCTGGTGCGGTGGCGAAGGACGCGGGTTCAATTCCCGCCATCTCCACAACAAGCGGCCCCGGTTCTGATCAAGGACCGGGGCCGCTTGCGTTTTACCCCGTCGCGTAGACTTGGGCGCGCTATGACCACCGCGAAGACGATGTCGAAGAAGCTGGGCTGCCTCGCAGCGTGCGCCACGTTGACCGTGGTTCTGGGGGCGTGCGTGCCGGCCGGGGAGGAAGCCACCGCCGGTGCCCCTGAGTCCACTGAAAGTCACGCGGGTGGCGAGTGGGCGGGGGACACAGTGGACGTCGTCGACAACGAGGGCGCGAAAACTGTGCCGTTCAAACCGGAGCGGGTGGTGGTATTCGACCCACGCATGGCGGCGCTGTTGAAAGATCTCGGTATCGACGCAATTGTCGCGACCAGCCCCGAAGAGGCTGCAGATGCCGAACCGGATATGGTTCTGGTCGGCGCAGAAGCGTCCCACAGCGCCTCCGAGCTCCAAGATGTCGCGGGAGCGCCGGTGGTGGATCTCACTCCGCGCCCCGATCCGCCGCTGGATTGGGAAATGGTGCGTCAAGTGCAGGTTCTGGGCGTCATCTTCGACAAAGAAGAAGAAGCGGAGCAGATGGACAGCGACTTCTCCGACGCTCTCGAGCGGGCCCGCAACGCGGTCGGGGAAGACTGGTCGGCGACGGCTGTGGAAGCCAGTGGTGAAGCTGCCGAGCCCCTTCCTGCAGACGGTGGGAAGCTGTGGGGTCCCGTGATGGACATGGTGGGCCTTAAACCAGTGGAGCTGAACGAAGAGCCAGACGTCATTCTCGTCGAGGAGCGTGAACCGGATATGCGCTCGTCCGACTATGTACCGGCGTTGAAGCTGCTTCTGGATGATAAAGAGCTTGCGGAAACTCCGGCGGTTGAGAACGTGAACATCTACGTCGGCCCGTTTGACGTCCCAGAGGTGGCAGGGGCAAGCACGTACATCCTCATCCTCAATGAGTTGGCCGACCACTGGTCAATCAGCGGTTAGGAAGTGTGATGTTGGGGGAGGGGTATTGACCCCTAGGGGTCATGTGATAGGTTAGGCAAAGCTTACCAACTTTCTATGTATGGAGGATCTCCTATGAAACGTGTTTCCCGGCTCGTTGCCATCGTGACTGCTGCCTCACTGACCCTCGCCGGCTGCGCTGGCAACGCGGATGACTCTGCCGGCGATTCGGCTGAAACCACCCAGGCAGACGCCGGTTCCTCCGACAACGGTGCTGAGGGAGACGGTGCCTCCGACACGGTCACCATCGAGGACAACGAGGGATCCAAGGAGGTTCCGGTCAACCCGTCTTCCGTCGTCGCCCTGGACAACCGCAGCTTCGAGATCCTCGACGAGTGGGGCATCCAGCCCGTCGCCGCCGCCCGCGCGCTCGTGCCGGAGACCATTCCGGGCATCGCGGACAACGACGACATCATTGACATTGGTAACCACCGCGAGCCGAATCTGGAGGCGATCGTCGCTGCTGAGCCGCAGGTGATTGTTTCCGGCCAGCGTTTCTCCGAATACAACGAGGAGATTGAGAAGCTGGTTCCGGATGCAGTCCTCATCGACCTCGAGCCGCGCGAGGGCGAGCCGTTGGACAAGGAGCTCCTGCGCCAGGTCGACGCCCTGGGCAAGATCTTCGACCGCGAAGAAGAAGCCAAGAAGATGGCGGATGACTTCACCTCTGCGCTCGACCGCGCGAAGAAGGCTTACAACGATGAGTGGAAGGTCATGGCCGTCAATGTCTCCGGCGGTGAGATCGGCTACGTCGCTCCGAAGGTCGGTCGTACCTGGGGTCCGCTGTTCGACCTGCTCGGGCTGACCCCTGCTCTGGAAATCGAGGACGGCAGTGATGACCACCAGGGCGACGACATCTCCGTGGAGGCTATCGCCCAGGCGAACCCGGACTGGATGCTTGTGCTCGACCGCGACGCCGGCGTGCGCACCGAGGACTCCGCTCCCGCCCAGCAGGTCCTGGATGAGAGCCAGGCTCTGGGCAACGTCACCGCTGTGAAGGAGGGCAACATCTACATTGCTCCTGCGGACACGTACACTAACGAATCGATCCTGACCTACACCGAGATTTTCAACGTTCTTGCCGATCAGTGGGAGGCTGGCGCTTAGTGCCGCATCGCTTATCCGCGAAGACCCGCCCGCCGCTCGCCGAATGGAAGCTGCTGGCGGGTATCGCCGTTGTTGCCGGGTTGCTCGCCGTCTCGTTGGTGGTGGGACAGTACGACATCCTCGGCAACGACGACGGCGCCGACATGTTCTGGACTACCCGCGTCCCACGCACCATCGCACTCGTGCTGTCAGGGATGGCGATGGCCATGAGCGGCATGGTGATGCAGCTGCTTACCCAGAACAGGTTCGTCGAACCCACTACGACCGGTACAACAGAGTGGGCCGGGCTCGGCCTGTTGGTGGCGCTTTACTTCATCCCGAACCCTTCGCTGACTGTGCGCATGGTCGTCGCAGTGGTGTTCGCCTTCGTGGGCACCATGGTGTTCTTTGGATTCCTGCGCCGGGTGGCGCTGAAATCCTCGCTGATTGTGCCGATCATCGGGATCATGCTCGGGGCGGTGGTCAGTTCTATCTCCACGTTTTTCGCCATGCAGACCGACATGCTCCAGTCGCTGGGCATTTGGTTCGCCGGCTCCTACACGTCGGTGATCCGCGGGCAGTATGAAGTGCTGTGGGTCGTTGCCATTGTCGTTGTCCTCGTGTTCGTCTTCGCTGACCGGCTCACTGTGGCTGGCCTGGGTAAAGACATCGCCACGAATGTCGGCTTGAACTACGAGCGGGTTGTGCTGCTCGGCGTCGGTCTGGTCGCCATCGCCTCAGGCGTGGTCACAGTCGTAGTAGGCATGCTGCCGTTTATCGGTTTGATCGTGCCCAATCTGGTGTCCATGTTCCGGGGCGATGATTTGCGCTCCAACCTTCCCTGGGTGTGCCTGCTCGGCATCGCCGTGGTGACGGTGTGCGACATCATCGGCCGGACCATCATCGCGCCGTTCGAGATGCCCGTCTCGGTCATCCTCGGCGTCGTCGGTGCAGTCGTGTTCGTGGTGTTGATCATCAGGCAGGAGCGGTCATGACGGCAGGAACAAAGGAAACAACTGCAGCTCGGGCGAGGCATGTGGGGGCGTTTCAGTCGTCGACAAGCAAACGGCGTTACTGGATCGTCATCGTGTGTCTGCTGGTGCTCGCCGCCAGTCTGACGTGGGGGCTGCTCGCGTACGAGAACCCGATGGACGTGGGCACGCGGGGGTACTGGCTCATTGCGGAGCGCCGCGCGAACTCCGTCCTGGTCATGGCGCTGGTGGCGATATGCCAGGCGATGGCAACAGTGTCGTTTCACACGGTGACCGGCAATCGCATCATCACGCCGTCAATCATGGGTTTTGAGGCCCTCTACGTGGCTATTCACACGTCCACCGTCTACTTCTTCGGCGCGGTGGGTTTGACCAACGCGCGCACGGTAGAGATGTTCGTGCTGCAGCTCGTGGTCATGGTCGGGTTTTCGCTGTTGCTCTATTCATGGTTGCTGACCGGCAAGAACAACATGCACGCAATGCTGCTCGTCGGTGTGGTCATGGGCGGCGGACTCGCGAGCTTGTCCACATTCATGCAGCGCATGCTGACCCCAAGCGAATTCGACGTGCTCACAGCGCGGTTGTTCGGATCCGTGAA
Organism: Corynebacterium genitalium ATCC 33030; assembly: GCF_000143825.1. Taxonomy (NCBI): domain Bacteria; kingdom Bacillati; phylum Actinomycetota; class Actinomycetes; order Mycobacteriales; family Corynebacteriaceae; genus Corynebacterium; species Corynebacterium genitalium. Next base: position 2,313,728 of record NZ_CM000961.1, on the reverse strand, counting down.
TAACGCTGACCCGGAGTACTTTCCGGCGGCCATCCCGTTGGCGCTCGGCGGGGCGCTGTTGCTGCTGGTGCACTCGCGAGTTCTCAACGTCTTGGCGCTGGGGTGTGACCCCGCCATCAACCTCGGTGTGAACCACCGTGGCCACGCAATCTATGTGCTGGTGCTCGTCAGCCTGCTCATGGCAGTCTCGACAGCGCTGGTCGGGCCGATGACGTTCCTCGGATTCCTCGTGGCCACTTTGGCGTACCAGTTCGCGGACACCTACGATCACCGGTACATCTTCCCGATGGCTGCGCTCATCGGATTCGTCGTCATGACCGGGGCGTACTTCGTGATGAACCACATTTTCTACGCCCAGGGCATCGTGTCCATCATCATTGAACTCGTCGGCGGCGTCGTGTTCCTCGCTGTGATTCTGAGAAAGGGGTCGCTGTGATCAAGCTGTCCTCGGTCGAGAAAACGTACGGCCAAGAAACAGAGATCGGGCCGATCGACCTAGAAATTCCCGCTGGCGGCATGACCGCCCTCATCGGACCGAACGGCGCGGGCAAGTCCACGTTGCTCACCATCATTGGCCGGCTTCTGGAGCAGGACTCCGGCACCGTCACTGTGGCAGGCCACGACATCTCCGCCGTGAAGAGCAAGGAACTCGCCAAGGAATTGTCGATCCTGCGCCAGGAGAACAACTTTGTCACCAAGCTCACTGTGCGCCAACTCGTCGGATTCGGCCGTTTCCCCTACAGCAAGGGGCGCCTGACCGCCGAAGACGAGGAGATCATCTCGCGCTACATCGACTTCCTTGGTCTGCGCGGGCTCGAGGGGCGGTACCTGGACCAGTTGTCCGGCGGCCAGCGTCAGCGTGCATACGTCGCCATGGTTCTCGCGCAAGAGACGGACTATGTGCTTCTCGACGAACCCCTCAACAACCTCGACATCTCCCACTCGGTGGACATGATGCGCCACCTGCATGATGCCGCAGAGAACCTGGGTAGGACCATCATCGTCGTTCTGCACGACATCAACTTCGCGGCCCGCTACGCCGATTACATCTGCGCGGTCAAAGACGGCCAGATCGTAGAATTCGGCCCTCCCAAGGATGTCGTTCGCTCCGACCTGTTGTCCTCGATCTTCGGCACATCCATCGACGTGATCAACACCTCGCGTGGGCCGGTAGCCGCCTACTTTTAGAAGCTGGAAGCATGTGGCGCGCATTTCAGCGGTTGAGCGCCCAGTTAATACACGGTTTAGGCGCCCGTTTATGCAGGTAAACAACCGGTTCTAACAAATATTTGCGTTCTTCGGAGCTTTGGAGTTATTGTGTTGTTCCGTCGCTGCGAGACGTTACCAACTGGTAAACGGAACGTAGTGACGAAAACAAATCGAACTTACAAAGGAATTGACACGGAGTGTTGGTCTCCAGTAAAGTCGATCAAGCCGCTTCGGACGGAGCAAAGAACAAAAGTTCCCGAAGAGCGTGCGTGTGTTGTGTGAGAACTCGATAGTGTGCCAATGTTTTTTGGTTGGTTGTGTGCGACCTTGATGCCTGCACGTGTTTGTGTGTGGTGTGTGCTGGTCGGTGGTGCTTGAACCTATTGATGGGGTGTCACTGTGCTGGTTGGTCGTGTGTGACTGATTGGAAATATATTTTTTGTTGCTTCTTCTTTTTCCCCGTCAGGGATGAGGGGCAACATGTGGATGAACCTTTTGGTTTGTCTAGTAATTTTAGGATTGCCAGTTCACGTACTGGTGCATGGCTTTTTGTGCTGATGCGCTTTGTGTGTGGGTGGTTTTGTTTTGGTTGGGTTTTGGGCTTTTCACGGCCTGTTTCACTGTGTTTTGTTGAAACTGTTTTTGTGGAGAGTTTGATCCTGGCTCAGGATGAACGCTGGCGGCGTGCTTAACACATGCAAGTCGAACGGAAAGGCCGAAGCTTGCTTCGGTACTCGAGTGGCGAACGGGTGAGTAACACGTGGGTGATCTGCCCTGCACTTTGGGATAAGCCTGGGAAACTGGGTCTAATACCAGATAGGACCACGTCTTGGATGGTGTGGTGGAAAGTTTTTTCGGTGTGGGATGAGCTCGCGGCCTATCAGCTTGTTGGTGGGGTAATGGCCTACCAAGGCGTCGACGGGTAGCCGGCCTGAGAGGGTGTACGGCCACATTGGGACTGAGATACGGCCCAGACTCCTACGGGAGGCAGCAGTGGGGAATATTGCACAATGGGCGCAAGCCTGATGCAGCGACGCCGCGTGGGGGATGACGGCCTTCGGGTTGTAAACTCCTTTCGCCAGGGACGAAGCGTTTTGTGACGGTACCTGGATAAGAAGCACCGGCTAACTACGTGCCAGCAGCCGCGGTAATACGTAGGGTGCGAGCGTTGTCCGGAATTACTGGGCGTAAAGAGCTCGTAGGTGGTTTGTCGCGTCGTTTGTGTAATACCGCAGCTTAACTGCGGGGTTGCAGGCGATACGGGCATAACTTGAGTGCTGTAGGGGAGACTGGAATTCCTGGTGTAGCGGTGGAATGCGCAGATATCAGGAGGAACACCGATGGCGAAGGCAGGTCTCTGGGCAGTAACTGACGCTGAGGAGCGAAAGCATGGGTAGCGAACAGGATTAGATACCCTGGTAGTCCATGCCGTAAACGGTGGGCGCTAGGTGTGAGTCCCTTCCACGGGGTTCGTGCCGTAGCTAACGCATTAAGCGCCCCGCCTGGGGAGTACGGCCGCAAGGCTAAAACTCAAAGGAATTGACGGGGGGCCCGCACAAGCGGCGGAGCATGTGGATTAATTCGATGCAACGCGAAGAACCTTACCTGGGCTTGACATACACCGGATCGCTGCAGAGATGTAGCTTCCCTTGTGGCTGGTGTACAGGTGGTGCATGGTTGTCGTCAGCTCGTGTCGTGAGATGTTGGGTTAAGTCCCGCAACGAGCGCAACCCTTGTCTTATGTTGCCAGCATTTGGTTGGGGACTCATGAGAGACTGCCGGGGTTAACTCGGAGGAAGGTGGGGATGACGTCAAATCATCATGCCCCTTATGTCCAGGGCTTCACACATGCTACAATGGTCGGTACAACGCGCAGCTACTTCGTGAGGAGGCGCTAATCGCTCTAAAGCCGGCCTTAGTTCGGATTGGGGTCTGCAACTCGACCCCATGAAGTCGGAGTCGCTAGTAATCGTAGATCAGCAACGCTGCGGTGAATACGTTCCCGGGCCTTGTACACACCGCCCGTCACGTCATGAAAGTTGGTAACACCCGAAGCCAGTGGCCCAAACTTGTTAGGGAGCTGTCGAAGGTGGGATCGGCGATTGGGACGAAGTCGTAACAAGGTAGCCGTACCGGAAGGTGCGGCTGGATCACCTCCTTTCTAAGGAGCATTACTTTTTATTGGCCCCGCATGGTCAGGTAGTTACCTGTACTGGGTGTGGGGTTGGGCTGTTGAGTATCCGTGTGTGGTGCTGCAGACCCGTATGTTGTGGAAAATTTCCAGGTGGACACGCACCCGGGGGGCATGGATGCCTCCAAGAGAAGCACGCAGGGATGTGTGTGGGTGTCGCATGATTGAGCAATCAACCGGTTTTTGTCAGAAGCATTGGTGCGCTGTTGGGTGTCTGGGGCAGCACATGGTGCCCGCACACTGTGGTGTGACTCGTTTGTGGGTTGCGTGGTGTGTGGGTGGTTGTCCTTGTGGCCCGGATAGATACGAATGTCACTGTGGTGGTGTTTGTGTCTGCTGGGTGTGGTGTGTGAGAACTGTATAGTGGACGCGAGCATCTTTCTTCTTTGAAGAGAAGTGTATTTCTCATCGAGTTGGGGCGAGGATGATTGTTCTTGTTCTGGTTTGGTGTGAGTATTTTTGTGATTGTGAGTATGTGTTTGTGTATCCGGGCACACGCTTAGAGCGCTGATTACGGCTTTTTGTTGTGGTTGGTGTGGGTGTGTGTTTGTGTTTGTTGCTTAAGGGCGCATGGTGGATGCCTTGGCATGCTGGGCCGATGAAGGACGTGTGAGGCTGCGTTATGCCTCGGGGAGTTGTCAACAAAGCGTTGATCCGAGGATGTCCGAATGGGGAAACCCGGCCACGGTTGTGTGTGGTCACCGTATGATGAATTCATAGTTGTGCGGGGGTGATACCGGGAAGTGAAACATCTCAGTACCGGTGGGAGAGGAAAATAATAATGATTCTGTTAGTAGCGGCGAGCGAACGCGGATGAGGCTAAACCGTGTGCGTGTGATACCTGGCAGGGGTTGCGTGTGCGGTGTTGTGGGGTGCGATGGTCAACGGTCTGCCAGTCGTTGCATTTCTAGTGCGTGTTAGCGGAAGTGGCCTGGGATGGTCTGCCGGAGGAGGTGAGAGTCCTGTACGTGAAGGCGTGTGCTGGTTGTGTGTCGTGTTTGCCCCGAGTAGCAGCGGGCTCGTGGAATCTGCTGTGAATCTGCCGGGACCACCCGGTAAGCCTAAATACCTAGTGTGACCGATAGTGGATAGTACCGTGAGGGAATGGTGAAAAGTACCCCGGGAGGGGAGTGAAAGAGTTCCTGAAACTGTGCGCTTACAATCCGTCAGAGCACCTTCTGTGTGTGTGATGGCGTGCCTTTTGAAGAATGAGCCTGCGAGTCAGCGGCATGTCGCGAGGTTAACCCGTTTGGGGTAGTCGTAGCGAAAGCGAATGCTAATTGTGTGTTGTAAGTGGCATGTCCTGGACCCGAAGCGGGGTGATCTACCCATGGCCAGTGTGAAGCAGCTGTAAGAGGTTGTGGAGGCGCGAACCCACGTAGGTTGAAAACTGCGGGGATGAGTTGTGGGTAGGGGTGAAAGGCCAATCAAACTCCGTGATAGCTGGTTCTCCCCGAAATGCATTTAGGTGCAGCGTCGCGTAGGTGTGCCGGAGGTAGAGCTACTGGTTGGTTGAGCGGGACTATCATCTTAGCAATGTCAGCCAAACTCCGAATGCCGGTTTACATTGGTGCGCGGCAGTGAGACTGTGGGGGATAAGCTTCATAGTCGAGAGGGAAACAGCCCAGATCGCCGGTTAAGGCCCCTAAGGGTGTGCTAAGTGGAAAAGGATGTGTAATCGCGAAGACAGCCAGGAGGTTGGCTTAGAAGCAGCCACCCTTGAAAGAGTGCGTAATAGCTCACTGGTCGAGTGGTTGCGCGCCGACAATTCAGTGGGGCTCAAGTACACCGCCGAAGCCGCGGCATATTTTTATATGGGTAGGGGAGCGTCGTGCATGGGGTGAAGCGTTACCGGAAGGGGGCGTGGACTGTGTGCGAGTGAGAATGCAGGCATGAGTAACGAATGATGCGTGAGAATCGTATCCGCCGGATGACTAAGGGTTCCTGGGTCAAGTTCGTCTTCCCAGGGTGAGTCGGGTCCTAAGGCGAGGCCGACAGGCGTAGTCGATGGTCAACGGGTTGATATTCCCGTACCCGTGCATACGCGCCCAAGTGCGAAGCGGTGATACTAACCACCCTGACCACCCGCCATGCATTCCTTTGGTTTGCGGGTGGGTGTGATGCGTGGGGCCTGATCCGTTGTAGTTCAGTGATGGGGTGACGCAGTCAGGTAGCTACGCCACTTAAGTGGATTGTGGTGCAAGCGTGTGGCACATGGACTAGTCAAATGCGGTCCTGTTTGTGTGAGGCGTGATGCGTAGCCCATATGTGGGTGATGGTGGTGATCCTATGCTGTCGAGAAAAGCCTCTAGCGATGTGTGTGTACGGCCCGTACCCGAAACCGACACAGGTAGTCAGGTAGAAAATACTCAGGCGGTCGGGTGAACTGTGGTTAAGGAACTCGGCAAATTGCCCCCGTAACTTCGGGAGAAGGGGGGCCATGACTGGTGAGCGCACCATGCGTGTGTGAGCTGGTTGTGGTCGCAGAGAAGAGAGGGAAGCGACTGTTTATCAAAAACACAGGTCCGTGCGAAGACGGTCAAGTTGATGTATACGGACTGACGCCTGCCCGGTGCTGGAAGGTTAAGAGGACCTGTTAGACCCTTTGTGGTCGAAGCGGAGAATTTAAGCCCCAGTAAACGGCGGTGGTAACTATAACCATCCTAAGGTAGCGAAATTCCTTGTCGGGTAAGTTCCGACCTGCACGAATGGCGTAACGACTTCCCTGCTGTCTCAACCACAGGCCCGGTGAAATTGCACTACGAGTAAAGATGCTCGTTACGCGCGGCAGGACGAAAAGACCCCGGGACCTTCACTATAGCTTGGTATTGGTGTTTACTGCGGTTTGTGTAGCATAGGTGGGAGACTTAGAAGCGTTCACGCTAGTGGGTGTGGAGTCGGCAAGTGAAATACCACTCTGACCGTAGTGGATGTCTTAACCTTGGCCCATGATCTGGGTTGGGGACAGTGCCTGGTGGGTAGTTTAACTGGGGCGGTTGCCTCCCAAAGAGTAACGGAGGCGCCCAAAGGTTCCCTCAGCCTGGTTGGCAATCAGGTGTCTAGAGTGTAAGTGCACAAGGGAGCTTGACTGCGAGACCTACATGTCGAGCAGGGACGAAAGTCGGGACTAGTGATCCGGCACCTACTTGTGGATGTGGTGTCGCTCAACGGATAAAAGGTACCCCGGGGATAACAGGCTGATCTTCCCCAAGAGTCCATATCGACGGGATGGTTTGGCACCTCGATGTCGGCTCGTCGCATCCTGGGGCTGGAGTAGGTCCCAAGGGTTGGGCTGTTCGCCCATTAAAGCGGCACGCGAGCTGGGTTCAGAACGTCGTGAGACAGTTCGGTCTCTATCCGCCGCGCGCGTTGAAACTTGAGAAAGGCTGTCCCCAGTACGAGAGGACCGGGACGGACGTACCTCTGGTGTGCCAGTTGTTCCGCCAGGAGCATCGCTGGTTGGCTACGTACGGAAGGGATAACCGCTGAAAGCATCTAAGCGGGAAGCCTGTTTCAAGATGAGGTTTCATTCGAGGTTCCCCACAGACGATGGGGTTGATAGGCCAGATCTGGAAGCACCGTAATGTGCGAAGGTGACTGGTACTAATACACCAACAACAAAACAAAACACCGTGCACAAACAAACAACACAAACAATTGCACACTGTTCGCGTCCACTATGCAGTATCTGACACACCACACACACATGTGCCACAGATACAGATAACTAAACAACCGACCACACCACACACGCAGACGTGTGGTGGTCACCATGACACAGCCCTATGGGTGTGTCGGTGGTTGATAGCGGTGGGGAAACGCCCGGTCCCATTCCGAACCCGGAAGCTAAGCCCACCCGCGCTGATGGTACTGCACCCGGGAGGGTGTGGGAGAGTAAGTTACCGCCGACCAAAAACACACAAACAACTCAATACACAAGCGCCCTGGACACACACCGTGCCCAGGGCGCTTTTCACATGCCCAAAGACGGTATAGCGCTGCGTTCCGGATGCACCCCAGCCAACGAAACCATGCCGCTCAATTTCGCCGCATCTTCCCTGGTGACGTACGATGCAAGGGCTTAATAGTTTGCCTGCTGGGAGGTTTCCGTGGACGTTCTACCTTCGATTCTGCTGTTCGTCATGGGCATCATGGCGGGCATTATCAACTCCGCTGTGGGTTCGGGCTCGCTGCTCACGCTCCCGGTGCTTCTCGCCATGGGCGTGCCACCCGGTGTGGCGGTACGCACCAACACGATCGGCCTGATGTTCGCGTCTTTCGGCTCGGCGTGGGGCTTCCGCCACGAGACGAAGCGTGAGATGCCGTGGCTGCGCCCGCTGATAATCATGACCATTATTGGCGCGGCGTCGGGCTCGTTGCTGTTATTGTTCACACCGACCCGTGCGCTCGACTTCGTTATTCCGATCCTCATCGTTGTGGCATTGCTGTTGGTGGTGTTCCAGCAGCGGATCGTCGACACGCTTGCGCGTGTGGGCAAGGATTCGGAGACCCGTAATGCCGAGGTGCAGGCGGAAAGCGACGAGCCTGTGGGGGAGGCGTACAAGAAGCCTGGCCTCGTCGGAGCGATGGGTCTAGCATCCGTCTACGGCGGGTTCTTCACCGCGGCTCAGGGCATCATCTACTTGGCTGTCATGGGCGTGGGCACTGGTAGGTCGTTCAAGGACGTCAACCCGGTGAAGAATTTCCTGTCCATGATCGTCAACACCGTCGCGGCACTGGTGTACCTCATCGCCTACCTCTTCTTTGGAGCTGAGGTTCTATGGCTCGGTGTTCTCATCCTCGCGGCCGGCGGTGTCATTGGCGGACTGGTCGGCGCCCGCATTGCTAAGCGGGTCTCCAACCGCTTCCTCAAGGGTGTCATCGTTGTTGTCGCGGTCATTGCGCTCATTCGCCAGTTCATCTAGAAGCGTGAGCAGATAGCAATGCGAAAAGCCGGGCTTATGCCCGGCTTTTCTTGTCTCACGCGGCTGGGTGATCAGCCACCTGCGAGCATTTACTCCTTAGTGATGCCGTAGGAGTTGTACAGCTTGACCTCGCGGTCCTCACCGTTGTGCAGGTCACCCTCGACCTGGTAGAAGTCGATCTTGAATTCCTTCTCGGTGACGGTGTAGACGGCGAAGCTCTGGATCGTCGACTGGCGGTAGTTGTCGTGCTTGTGGTCGAACTTCGGAGTCTTCTCCGGCTGCTCAGCGACATCGAAGAGATCGTTCCAGGTGTCGACGTCCTCCTCGGTCATCCAGTCGAGCTTCTCGCGGACCTTGTGAACGTGGTCAGCGCCCTTCTGGTAGATCGCGTCGTAGGTCTTGGTGCCCGAGGTGTTCGGGATGACGTAGGTGACACCGTCCGGGTTGACGTGGTGCTCAACGCCGTCGATCTCACGCTTTTCGGTGTCCTCGACTTCGCCGTAGGAGAAGTTGTCCGGGCTATACGTCAGGGACTTCGTGCGGGTCAGGTTGTGGTCGTGGCCCTGGAGAACCAGGTCGACGTCAAGCTCGTCAGCCATCTGGACGAACTCCTCACGGGTGACCTGGACGTCCTCGTCCTGCAGGGAGTGGTAGGACGCGGAGTAGACCGGCTTGTGGTAGGCCAGGATGATCCAGTTCGCACCGTTCTCGCGGGCCTTACGGATGTCCTCCTTCGCCCACTCCATCTGCTCGCGGCCGACTGCACCCTCGTCCGGGTTGTCGTCAGACTCCTTGTTGTCGTTGGTGTTCATCACCACGAAGTGTGCGCCGGAGTAGTCGAAGGAGTAGTAGGAGCCGCCATCGATCTTGTCATTGCTGACGGGCACGTTGGTGTGCTCGTTGAAGGCGGTCTCGTGAACGCCCTCTTCCCAACGCAGGTTGTACTCATCGTGGTTACCCGGGGTGTAGGCGTGCGGCAGCTTAATGTTGGCGTCGTGGGAAGCGTTGAGGTTATCGACCCACTCATCCTCGACGGCCGCGGTCTCAACGAAGTCACCGGTGTGGAGCGCGAAGTTGGCGTCCGGAGCGACCTCCATGGCCTTCTCCAAGGTGTTGGCGCCGTACGCCGCCTCGTTGTTCACATGCTCGTTCCAGTAGGCGTTCTGGGTGTCGGTGTAGTGGATGAATTGGAAGCTCTCCTCATCCGGGTTCGAGGTGGTGAACGTACCGGTCTCGGAGTACCCCTCAGACTCGGAACCGACCTGGAAGTAGTAGGTCTTGTTGGGCTCAAGGCCGGTGGCGGTCGCCTTGTTGGAGTGCTCCTTGACGTCGACAAGCGCAAGGTGTGCGAGCTTGGAACCGTCAGCGGTCCACTTCGTGTTCTCGCGGTCGATCTGCTCGTCGGTGAAGTAACCCTCGACCTCTTCGGGGTTGCCTTCATCGTCGACAAGCATGTCGCCCTCTTCGTCGAAGGTCGCGGCGGAGTAGATGAAGTAGCCGTCCTTATCGCGCTCGGCGTAGCGGTTGGTCACCTCTGTAGCCTCGGCCGGGAACTCCATGGCTTCGGACATGTCCTCCTGCTCGGAGACGAGCAGCATGGAGTCATCGAGGTCGTCCTTGGTGTACCAGTTGAAGCCCATCTCAGTGGAGGTGTCCTCCATGAGGTTCATGGCAATACGGTCAGGCTCATTGTCAACCTCGACCTCAGCGACCTCAGGCTTGTCGTCCTGCAGCTCAATCAGGTCCAGGCCGTTCTTTTCGCCGTAGACTGGGTCGACTTCCTCGACATCGGTTTCGGTGGCGGTAGCGGTTTCTTCAGCTACGTTCTCGCCGTTCTCATTCTCCGCGGCGCAAGCGGTGATGAACAGTGCGGAACCGGAAACGATCGCAATGGTTTTGAAATACTTGGATTTGGTGAACACGTGAGAACCTTCGGCATGTTGTTGTCGGAGTGGTCACTATCCACTGTGGGCATGCCGCCCTAACCCGAGGTTTCCCGAGCCTAAATTCAAAATGAACAATCTTGCAGGACTTTGGAGCTTTCCTGAAAGGCGGGGTAGCGCTCTCGCGGGGAAATCAGAGAACAAGCAGGTTGTAGGGGGTCTCTTTGACCTCGCTGTAGCGCTTGCGGGCCTTTTCGAGTTTCTGCCACTGGTCCTGCGGGATCGCTTCGCGCGCCTTATCGACGACATCCGCATCCGGCGTCGCCCACGCGATCGGCATCGGGCTCACCTCTTGGAAGTGCTCCGTGTCGCGTGTCGTGCGCCGTCCGCCGACAGCCACGGCCGGTAGCTTCATGCCTTTTTTGGGGGTATCCATCCCAGGGATCGCGGTCACGGTCCGCAGCGCCGCCGCGTACGTCGGTGGCTGGTTCTCGTCGACGTTGATGTTCACAAGCGCCATGATGACGCTGTCGCGGGGGTTGACCTCAGCGATCACCGCCGGTACGAGCGGATAGCGGTCATACAGGTCCTGGGCCGAGCCGACAGAACGGGGAACCAGAAACGCGACGAGCAGCATCATCAACCCGAAAAAGATCAGGCCGAGTCCGCCGACCCATCGCCACGGCGAAGCCGGATCCACCAAGAACCAGACGAGCAGGCCCGCGATAAGACAGATGACAAACAGTGAAACACCGGAGATGACTGCCTTGCGGGTGTCCCGGAGCATTTCGTTGTGCTGCTTGGCAAAGGCCTCGTCGACGTCGAAGTGGAAGTGCATTCTTCAAGGATAAACGGTCGCGCGATGTGTGCTGGTCAGAGGTCGGCGGCGTCGACAAGCCGGTAGGCGTAGCCCTGTTCCGCGAGGAATCGCTGGCGGCGCGCGGCGTACTCGGCGTCGAGAGTGTCGCGCACGACGATGGTGTAGAACAGCGCCTCTTTGCCGTCTTCTTTCGGCCGGAGCAGCCGCCCCAGCCGCTGCGCCTCTTCTTGGCGCGATCCGAAGGTGCCGGAGACTTGAATGCCCACGGCCGCCTCCGGCAGATCGATGGAGAAGTTCGCCACCTTCGAGACCACCAGCGTGCGCAGCTCGCCGTTCCGGAATGAGTCGAAGGTGGATTCGCGTTTGGTGGTTGAGGTTTTACCGTCGATAAGCGGTGCGCCTGTGCGCGCGGCGATCTCTTCGAGCTGCTCGATGAATGCCCCAATAATGAGGATCTGCTCGCCATCGTGTTGCGCAAGAAGCTTATCGACGACACCCAGCTTCCCCTCACTACACGCCGCCACCCGGTACCTTTCGCGGGTCTCGGCGGTGGCGTACACCATCTTTTCCTCGGAGCTGAGTGCCGTGCGGACCTCGACGCATTCGGCGGTGGCAATGTAGCCGGCCATCTCGAGCTCTTTCCACGGGGCGTCGTACCGCTTCGGGCCGATGAGGGAGAACACGTCGTCCTCGCGGCCGTCCTCACGCACGAGCGTGGCGGTCAGGCCGAGCCTGCGGCGCGACTGGAGATCCGCCGCCATGCGGAAGACAGGGGCGGGGAGGAGGTGGACCTCGTCGTAGATGATCAGGCCCCAGTCGCGAGAGTCGAACAGCTCCAAAGCCTTGTACTCGCCCTGTGTTTTGCGTGTGACCACCTGGTATGTGGCAATGGTGACAGGGCGGATCTCCTTGCGCTCGCCGGAATACTCGCCGATCTCCTCTGGCGTGAGCGTGGTGCGGCGCAACAGTTCATCGCGCCACTGCCGTCCAGCGACCGTGTTGGTGACTAGGATTAACGTGGTTGTCTGCGCCTGCGCCATGGATGCCGCACCGACGATCGTTTTGCCTGCTCCGCAGGGCAGCACCACGACGCCGGAGCCGCCCTCCCAGAATGACTCGGTGGCGTATTGCTGATAATCGCGCAGCTCCCAGCCGTCGTGGTTGAGCTCGATTGGGTGGGATTCGCCGTCGACGTAGCCGGCGCGGTCGTCCACAGGCCAGCCGAGCTTGGTCAACTCCTGCTTGATCCGGCCGCGTTCGGAGGGGTGAACGGGAGCCGTCGTAGCGTCGATCGGAGCGCCCAGCATGGGTTTGATCTTCTTATTGCGCTGGATCTCGGTGAGGATCGTTTCCTCATCGGCTTCGAGGATGAGGCCGTGGGCCGGATGCTTGATCAAGCGGATGCGGCCGTAACGGGCCATGGTCTCGGCGACGTCGATAAGCAATGCCTGCGGAACCGGGAAGCGAGAGAAGCGCTCGAGGACGTCCACGGCCTGCTCCGCGTCGAAACCGGCTGCGCGGGCGTTCCACAACGCCAGTGGGGTGATGCGGTAGGTGTGCACGTGCTCCGGCGCGCGCTCCAGCTCCGCGAACGGCGCAATCGCCGCACGCGCCTGCGCAGCTTCCGGATGCGCGACGTCGAGGAGGACAGTCTTGTCGGACTGAACGATGAGCGGGCCGTCACCTAAAGGCATACGGGACATTATGCCTGCCTGGTACTAGCGTAGTGCTGGCAGGGTTAGGGGTCCCCGGCGGTAGACACGGAGCGGATACCTAAAATTGGTACTATTGGTGCATGGCTAAGAACACGTCCGTAACCCTTGGGCCGCACTATGAGGAATTCATCGCTCAGATGGTGGCAAGTGGACGCTATGCAACGTCCAGTGAAGTGATCCGCGCTGGCCTCCGCATGATTGAGGACTACGAGCAGCGGCTAGAGGTCCTGCGTCGTGAGATCCAGAAGGGGGAGGAGTCTGGTCTCGCAGAGGACTTTGATTTCAATAAGTTCATAGAAAAAATGAAGCGTGGCAATGACATACCGGCTTAAGGAAGAAGCCGTTGAGGACCTGCGGGGAATCTGGTCCTATGCCGAAACTCAATGGGGGCCAGCACAGGCGGAGCGCTATTTGCGAACCTTGGAAAGGCAATTTGCCTGGATTGCCGATCAACCGACTTCGGGGAAGCTAGTGCCGGGGATTTCTGGGTACCGTCAACGGGCCGCAGGCAGTCACATGATCATCTATCGTCTCGATGATCGAGGCGTGATTGTGATTCGCGTGCTCCATCAAAAAATGGACCCGTCCCGGCACCTCTAAGGCGCACGGAACAGATCCAGATAGGAAGCTAGCCCCGCAGTGCCTCCGACCACTTGGTGGTTTGGCCGTTGTTGAGGATGGTGCGGCGGTAAATGCGCGCGGCGATCCAGACGACGACCACGGTCGCTACGGCAGCCAGGGCGAGGGAGCCCGTGAGCTGAAGTGCGGTGAAGTCGCCGGCCGCGTACGACAGTGGTGCGGCGAAGATGGATACCGGCGGGATCCAGCTGGCCACCTGCATCCAGGTGGCGTCTGTGGCCATCCAGCCGAATGCCGGAATGTAGGCGCTGACAATGATCAGCAGCAGGACGGGCATCTGTGTGGACTGGAGGTCTTCAGTGCGCTGGACCATCGCGCCGGCAGCGGCGTAGAGGCCGGCGAAGAAGAGCATGGCCAGTAGGTAGGTCACGAGCATGATGGGCAGGATGGACCATTCGATGCTGATATCTTCCAGCAGACCTGTGAACTGCAGCGCGGCGAAACCAGCGCCGAGCAAGATCGCGGTGGAGATGAAGCCGAAGACGAGGTTGCCCAGGATCTTCCCGGCCAGGAAGTCCAGCGGACGGACGGCAGCGAGGACGAGCTCGACGACGCGGGAGGACTTCTCCTCCGTCACGCGGCTGCCCACCTGCGCGGCGAAGGTGATCACCATGAACACGATGAGCATGAGCAAGATGAATGCGGTGAGCAGGCGTGCGAAGTCCTGTTCGGAAGCAGCATCGTCTTTGCCTTCGTCGATATTGGCAATGTTTACTGCTTCGACGTTGATCTCTGGGGAGGCGGACTGGAAGTCGGTGGGTGAAATGCCCAGCTGTTCCAGCGCGGCGGCTTGTGAATAGGACTCGGCGAGGGCATCCACGGTGGTCATCACGGAAGTGTCGGGAAGACCGTCGGAGATGACCTGCCAAGTGTCGTTTTCAGCGACGAGCGCGGCATCGACATCACCGTCACGCACGAGGTTCTCGGCTTCCGTGCGGTCGGCAACATCGCGGGCCTCAAGGCCGGACCCCTCGAGCGTCTGCTTATCGACGTTGACTACCGCCACCGGCGTGGCTTTGTCCTCTGGGTCCTTATCCTTCTGCCAGGACGCGAAACCGACGGCTGCGAGAATGGCCACGAGCATGATGACCAGGGTGATGATCACGGATTTCTTGCTGAACAGAATCTGGATCTCGCGCTTAGCGGTGGTGAGGACGGTGTGGAGCGGGGAATAGGTGCTCGTGGTCATTACTTCACAACCTCCTTGAACAGGTCGGTCAGGTCGGGGACGACACGGGTGAATTCATGGACATCGCCGGCGGCAAGGGCAGCGTGCAGGATGCGCTGGTCGTCGCCGGTGGAAGAGGTCTCGAGGATGACGTGGTTCGCGGCGTCGTCGATAAGCGTCGTGCCCTCCGGGAACCATCCGCGGGCCGTGGTGCCGACCTTGTAGCGGATCGGGCCGTGGGTGCGCAGCTCGTCGACTGTGCCTTCGGCGACCATGCGGCCGCGGGTGACGATGCCGACGCGGTCGCACAGGCGCTGGACGAGGTCGAGCTGGTGGGATGAGAAAACGACGGGGACACCATTGCGGGCGCGGTCGGTGAGCATGGTGCTCATGACGTCCACAGCGACGGGGTCGAGGCCGGAGAACGGCTCGTCGAGGATGAGGATGTCCGGGCCGTGGATCAAGCTTGCGGCGAGCTGGACGCGCTGCTGGTTGCCCAGCGAGAGATCGTCAAGCTTGTCGTTCACACGCTCGCCCAGGCCGAGCTCGCCTAGCAGGTCCTCGCCGCGCTTTTTCGCGGCGGCTCGGTCGACACCGTGGAGCTGAGCCAAAAAGACCAGCTGGTCGAGGACTTTCTCCTTGCCGTACAGGCCGCGCTCTTCGGGCATGTAGCCAATGCGGCGCCGCGTGGCGTCGTCAAGCGGGGTGCCGTCGAGGAGGACTTCACCGGAATCGGCCTCGAGCACGCCGAGCGCGATGCGCATTGTGGTGGACTTGCCGGCGCCGTTGGAACCAACGAAGCCGTAAATTTCGCCGTCACCGACATTGAAAGTCATGCCGTCGAGCGCAGTGACGTCGCCATAGCTTTTGTGCAAGTCTTTTATCTCTAACGTGGTCATTATTCCTCCACTGGCTGGTCTTCAGGGTGGTCGCGGTTAATGGTGGCAGCGAAGCCGATCATGGGCAGGGTGGCCACGAACAGGTAGGTGAACACCATGTACAGGCCGGCCGTTTCGTAAGCGACGCTATTGCCGGAGTCGGCGATGAACTTGGCATACAAGAGAAACCCAGCTCCGCCTACGAAAGTGAGCGCCGAATATGCCTTGAACGCGCGTTGACGCCATGTGGCGAAGATGTCGCGCTCGTATTCATCGAGCTGCGAATCTGGTAACCGGTCCTTGCTGTCGTTAGCCCCGCGGATATAGGTCCACGCGGCCATGGAGAGGAGCATGGCCACGATGTACGACAGCGAGAACGGCCACGAATCTAGTTCTGCGATCAGTGAGATGCCGAACAGTAGCGCCGCAACGATCAAGCCAGCAAAGTAAACCGCGATGAGAACACGCGTCGCTTTCTGGTTGCGTACTCTTTTAGAGCCTGGAAGTGATGCTCGGTTCTGTCTTGATATGGAAGTCATCGCTTGTAGAGCTCCTTCGACATAGGGGCGAATTCATTGCGCGAAAAAACCGCTTCGACCGGGAGCTCAAAGACCTCGCAGACGCGGAAAGCGAGATCGAGGCTGGGGGAGTGGTCGCCGCGTTCCAAAGCGCCGATGGTCTGCGGGTTCACGTCGATGAGTTCCGCGAGTTGGTTGCGCGACATGTCGCGCTCAGTCCTCAGTACGCGAACCCGATTGTGGATCGGAATCTTCGCTTGTTTTCGTGCTGCCACACAATCAAGTGTTGTATAAACCCAATAATCTGTCAATGGAATGGCCGAAAAATATTTGGCGAACCCGATGGGGATAGCATGAAACTATGACTGCAACAATCACATCCCCTGCTGCGCATCTGGCCCGCGAATTAGGCTCCGATCAGACGATTTCCACCCGCCAGATCGACCGGATCAAGTACGCGCACGATGCATCGCACTTCCTCTACACCCCGCAGGTGGTCGCGGAAGCGCGCAACGCGAACGATGTCGCCGCGGCCTTCCGGGCATCGGCATCGTCCGGCACGCCAGTCGTGCTGCGTGCGGGCGGTACCTCGCTGTCCGGGCAAGCTGGGGGCGGGGGCATGCTTGTCGACGTCCGCAAGCACTTCCGCGGCGTCGAGGTCCTCGATGCCGGTAAACGTGTGCGCGTCCAACCCGGCTCGACGGTGCGGCAGGTCAACGCGCACCTCGCCCCCTACGGCCGGAAACTCGGTCCCGATCCCGCTTCCGAAGGCGCGGCCACGCTCGGCGGCGTGATCTCCAACAACTCCTCCGGCATGGCGTGCGGCACGCAATACAACACCTACAACACGCTCGAATCCTTAACATTCGTGCTGCCGTCCGGCACCGTCATCGACACCGCGCATGCAGATGCGGAGGCGCAGTTTGCACGGGAGGAACCGGAGCTCGCGGAAAAGCTCGAGCAAATGAAGCGTCGCGTTCGCGGCAATGCTGAATCCGTGAAGAAGATCGAGCAGCACTTCGCGCTGAAGAACACGATGGGCTACTCGCTCAACGCGTTCCTGGACTACGAGTCTCCGCTGGAGATCTTCACGCACCTGCTGGTCGCCTCGGAGGGCACCCTGGCGTTCATCGCTGAGGCGGTGCTGCGCACGGTCGAGGTGCCCAAGCTGAAAACCACCACGATCGCGGTGTACCCGACGATCGATGCGGCGACGCGCTCGTTGCCCGCGCTGTTCGATTCCAAGGCCGCGACGCTCGAGCTGATGGATTCGCGCTCCATCGCGGTCGGCCGCGGTTTTGACTCGGTGCCGGAGCAGATCACCGGCTTCGAGCTGGACCAGCATGCCGCGCTGCTCATCGAGTATCACGCGAACGAGGAAGAGCAGCTGCGCGAGTACGAGCGCGCCGGCACGAAGCTCTTGGGCGAGCTGGATCTGGCCACGCCTGCGGAATTCTCCACCGACCCGAAACAAGCTGCGAAGGCGTGGGCTTTCCGCAAGGGCCTCTACGCCCAGGTTGCGGAGGCGCGCCCGTCAGGCACGACGGCGCTGCTGGAGGACATTGCCGTGCCGGTCGAGGATCTGGCCGACACCTGCGGCGGGCTGCAGGGGCTGTTTGACGAATACTCCTACGACGACGCCGTCATCTTCGGCCACGCCAAGGACGGCAATATCCACTTCCTCATCACCGACCGGTTCGAGGGCGATGAGAACTTGGGCCGCTACGACGGGTTCAACGAGGCGATGGTGGATCTCGTGCTCGGCGCGGGAGGAAACCTCAAAGCAGAGCACGGCACCGGCCGTGTCATGGCACCGTATGTGCGCCGTCAGTACGGTGATGAGCTCTACGAAGTCATGGTGGAGCTCAAGCACGCCGCCGATCCGCGTGGAGTGATGAACCCGGGCGTGATCATCACCGACGATGACCGCGAGCACATGAAGAACTTCAAGCTCAACCCGCAGGTTGAAGATGAGATCGACTCGTGCGTGGAATGCGGCTACTGCGAGCCGGTCTGCCCGTCGCGCGATCTCACCATGACCCCGCGCCAGCGCATCGTCGTGCGGCGCGCCCGTGCCAAGGCGATTCAGGAAGGCGATACCGAGCTGGTCAAGCACATTGACGCCGAATACCAGTACGAGGGCATCGATACCTGCGCCGTCGACTCCATGTGTGTGACTGCGTGTCCGGTGGGCATCGACACCGGTAAGTTCATCAAGTCCCTGCGCCGCGGCCAGGCCGGCGCGGTCGAGTCCGCTGGCTGGGCGGCCGCCGCGAAGGCGTGGGGGCCGGGCAATAAGCTCGCCTCCACCGCACTGACCGGCGCGCACTACCTGCCGGCGTCGCTGGTCGAGAAGGTCACTGACGTCGCCCGCGCGCTTGTCGGCGAGGACACCGTGCCGTCGTACCGCCCGGAGCTGACCAAGGGCGGTACTTCCCGCGCCAAGGCGTTCGGCACACGGATCGGCGACCCGAATGCTGAGCCCGTCGGCGTGTTCGTTCCTGCCTGCGTGAACTCCATGTTCGGCCCGCAAGGCGAGGGCATCGGTGCCTCCGCCGCATTCGCCAAACTGGTCGAGCGCGCCGGGCTGTCGCTCGTCGTGCCGGAAGGCATCGACGGCATGTGCTGCGGCACTCCGTGGGCGTCGAAAGGCATGGCCGCCGGACACGACATCATGCAGAGCCGCGTCAACGATGAGCTCATCGCCGCCACCGATGGCGGCCGCCTACCTGTCATCGTCGACGCCACTAGTTGCACACACGGCTTCCAGGACATGGCGGAGACCATCGGCATCACTGTGATCGATGCCGTCGCATTCGTGGGCGACAAGGTGGTGGACAAGCTCGACGTCACTGACAAGATCGATTCGATCACGCTGCACCCGACATGTTCGGCGGCGCACCTTTCGCTTATCGACGACCTCTCCCAGGTCGCCGCTGCCGCCGCCGAGACGGTCAACGTGCCGCCGGAGTGGAACTGCTGCGGCTACGCCGGCGACCGCGGCATGCTCCACCCGGAGTTGACCCAGGCTGCCACGAAGCGTGAGGCGGAGGAAGTCGCCGAATTCG
Source organism: Corynebacterium genitalium ATCC 33030 (assembly GCF_000143825.1). Lineage (NCBI taxonomy): Bacteria > Bacillati > Actinomycetota > Actinomycetes > Mycobacteriales > Corynebacteriaceae > Corynebacterium > Corynebacterium genitalium. The sequence goes on along the minus strand of NZ_CM000961.1, from coordinate 2,294,714 downwards.
ACTCCGAGTGCCACGCCTCCTCCAACCGCACGTGCGAGCTAGGTTTGACCGCCGCGACGGGCAAGGACTACGAGCACGTGCTGGAGGTGCTCGAGCGGGTGAGCCGCTAGGCCATCACGACCTTGGTGATGCGCGGCAACGCGATGCGCACCACCCTGTCAGTGGCGGCGACGTGCACGTCGACCTGCCCGGCAGACACGGACAGCGGTAGGACAGTAAGTGTCTGCCCTCGGCCGTTCTTGTCCACGTAGCCGAGCGTGACCTTGCGCTTGCCGCGCGCCGCCGCGCGGAGCACCTCGATGGTGTCGCCGGCGGGCGCTGGCGCGGGCACTGCACTGGTGCCCTTGGAACGCAGGCGCGCAATGATCTGCTCAGCCTGCTCGTCGGTGACGGTGGCCGGGCGCGGTAGGCGCGACGGGGTGGCCGGAACGAGCGCCGGCTCCGGCGCCATGTTCAGCTGTGCTCCGGTTTCGTCCTCCGCGGTGGGCTGGAGACCGGCCTTGCGCAGGGCGTGCATGAGCTTCGGCAGCGGAAGCTGCGAGACCGCGACGGTGGGCGCGAGCGGGCGGATGATTCCACTGAGCTTCACTGATGCCGTCGTGATCAGTGCAGGGTCCGCGCTGCGGAGATAGCTCATTGCGGCTCCCGCGCGGATGGAGCCGTGGGTCCGAGCGGTGTCGTCGATGAGGAATGTGATGCCCTGGGGGACCTCGCCCATGACATGGTCGTTCAGCCAGGAATGAATCTCGTCGGCGGTCAGCCCACTGTCCAGGCCGCGGCGGACGGATGCATCGGTGATGCGCCAGACGCTGGCTACGCCAGGCGACTCGAGCTGCGCGATGTTCTCCAGGAATGCAACCATCTCCAGTTCCAGCGGGCCGGGGGCGAGCACCGTCATGTCCGCCTGTGCGATAAGCATGTCCACCGGGGCCGGTACGAGCGCGCGGGTGGCGGCGGCGATGTCCGCGTTTTCTAAGAGTGCTTTCAACGGTGTCGATGCGGCAGGCGTTGCATCCAAGGCGCCGACGAAACGGGCTTCTTCGACGGTGGTGTCGATGAATGACGGCGGAAACTGGGAGGCTGCCAGGGGAGCAAAGTAGAAGAGTCGCTGAGGATCGCCGTGGTGGTGCAGGATGGTTAGCCGTGCGCCGCGGGCGTCGGGGGAGTGCATCTCCGGCGAGAGGAGCTTTTCTTCCTTGTCCGTCCGCCACGGGGAAGCAGCCCATCCGGTGAGCAGGATCGCCCACTGGTCGGACAGTGCGGCGTCCAGCCACGTGAGAGCGTCCTTCGTAGCAGCGAGTACATCGGTGTCGTCCACATTTCCGCGGCCGATCAGCCCGGCAGATTCACCGATGGTGATCAATAACGCTGGGTCGAAGCCGAGTTCTTTGCCTACGTTCGTTCGGACGCGCACGCCGACGGAGCCGTCTTTGTTCAGTGGGACGGGCTCAGCGAGTAGTAGCGTGATCAACTGGCGCAATTGGCGCACGGCGTCGAGCCCCTGCGTCGTGGCGGCGGTGTCGACGCTGTCCTGGTCGATGCCCGGGGCAGACGGTTCCGTCATGGGGAAGGTCCGTGGCGGGTGGCCGCGCAGCACATCGCGGACAGGTCGGGGGAGCCGGACGCTGCTTGAATCGACGCGGACGAGGAGGCCCTTGGCGATGAGAGCGCCGATCGGCGTCGTCGGATCCGCGTCTGGGGCGGCGGCCTTGGTGGTGCCCACGCCGCCGTTGGTGGCGAGCCTTTCCAGCACCTTGCGCTCTGGTCCGGAGATTTCCGCCATCAGGTCGTCGAAGTCGTCCGGCGCACGATCGGTCACGCGCCAGCCGGCGGGCACTGCGCTCAACACCCCCGGTGCAATGCGGAGCTCATCGTCCTTACCGAAGACCAGCGCATGCGCGCGGAGATTATCGAGTGCTCCTTCTCCCGCCTCAGCAGTGGCATCGTACGGGTCGAATTCTGCCCCGGCATCGGCGAGGCGTTCCAGGAGTGCCAGGTCGGGGGCGGTCAAGCGTCGTAAAGCTCGTGCAATCGACCCTGGAAGCGCAAGGCGAGTTGCCAGCGAAGCGATCTGCGGTGGCGCGGGGAAGAACGCGTCCGGGCGGGCGGAGATGAGCCGGCGTAGCGCGCCGTCGTCGAGTTCGGTGAGCGAACGGGTGAAGGAAGTCATTGCGGGGGTGATTTTACGTGCGTTTTCCCTTCCGGCGTGAAAGAATGATGTCCATGGCTAAAGACGTTGACAACATCACCCAGATCAACCCGGCTTGGCCCGCCCACACCCCGGGCAACGGTCACCCGGTGACGGAGATTTCCTCCAAGCTCACAGGAGCATCCAGCCCCTACGGCGACGACCTGATCCTGCCCCGCCCGTGGGAGGAGACCGGGTACGTCCACCCGACGACGCGCATCAACACCGCGCAGTAGTCGTTGCTGGCGTAGATCCGCACCGTGCAAAAACGCATGGTGCGGGTCTTTTTTCGCACGTGCGACTATACCGCTTGGTCTAGTTGAATGGGTAGAATTCTAGACTGATTGGTGCAGAACGGCTATTCTTTCACAGGTCAGTACTAGTTCCCTTTTATCGGGAGGTTTTCATGCTTGTGTCCGGATTAGCGGTGGGAGTTGCGCTCGGCGCTGTTATGCAGAGGGGTAGATTCTGCGTGACGGGCATGATGCGCGACGTGTTCCTACAGAAGAAGGGCCGTGGTCTAGTCGCCCTTTTCATCGTCATCGCTGTGCATGCGGTCGGCTTGGCGGCTCTGACATCCTTGGGCGTCATCGCGCCGGAGTACCGCACCTTCGCCCCGCTCGCCGTGATCGTGGGCGGCCTCATCTTCGGCCTATCCATTGTTCTTGCAGGCGGGTGTGCGTCGGGTACGTGGTACCGCTCGGCTGAGGGGCTCGTTGGCTCCTGGTTCGCGTTGGTGTTCTACGGTCTGTCCGCTGCCGCAATGAAGAACGGTGCGTTGTCGGGATTCAACGACTGGATGAAGCAATGGGATACCGGCTGGACCACTCTGCCAGAAACGTTCGGTGTGTCCGCTTGGTGGTTTGCCATCCCACTGGCGCTGGCCACCGCGTATGCCGCTCACTTTTACCTTGAGCAGGATGCCGCTGCCCCGAAGGTGACCCTCGACGCACCGTGGTACCGCAAGGCGTTGCACCCGTACGTTGCTGGAGCCATCATTGGCGTACTCGGTGTTGTCGCGTGGCCGCTGTCAGCCGCGACTGGGCGTAATGACGGCCTGGGGATCACCACCCCCACTTCCCATGTGACCTCCTACATTGTCACTGGCGAAGCGGAGTATGTTAACTGGGGCACCCTGCTGGTGCTTGGCCTTTTCGTCGGAGCGTTCATTGCGGCGAAGGCCTCCGGCGAATTCCGAGTTCGGGTTCCGGACGCAGTCACGAGCGTGCGCGCCATCGTCGGGGGAATCGGCATGGGTGTCGGTGCCTCTCTGGCCGGCGGCTGCACCGTGGGCAACGGCATGGTTCAAACGTCCCTGTTTAGCTACCAGGGCTGGGTCGCACTCATCTTCATTGCGGCTGGTGTCTATATCGGTGCGAAGATCTGGCTAAAGCCCAGCAAGGCGGGAGTGTCCCCCGAGGACGCTGGAGACCTGTACACCACCGATGAGTCTGTCCGTTCCAGTCACGATGCTGTTCACGACAGTCAAGAGGCCACCCCGGCTTTCAGCTTCCCGGTCGCTAACGGCGCATTGGCAGTGCAGACCAAGCCGAAGCAGGCCTGTAAGGCCCTCCCACTTGGCGGCGGTCGCTACAAACTGGACACTCTCGGCGCTGTGTGCCCATTCCCGCTCATCGAAGCGAAGGATGCGATCGCTGAGCTGGACAGCGGTGAGGCATTGGTGATCGATTTCGATTGCACGCAGGCTACAGAATCCATTCCCCAGTGGGCAGCCGACAACGGCCATTCCGTGAAGGACTTTGTGCAGAACCAGAATGCTGGCTGGCAGATCACAGTCGTTAAGGATGGCGCTTCCTAGGCTGAGTGCCGTCGCACAAAGGGCTTGATTCCGATCTCGTCGGAATCAAGCCCTTTGTGCTTGCTGTTTAGCTAGCGGCCTTAACGCGGCAGCCTAGCGTTGACGGCAGCGATGAAAGCCTGTGCATCGCCAGACAGGAGAGCGTCGATCAAGTCCTTGTTGGCCTGGTAGAACGCGTTGTAGTCGTTGCGGTTGGCCTTGTATGTTGCCTCAACCTGCGGCGGGACATTCAGGCCGCGGTTGTTCAGCTCGCGGGTGAGGGACTTGTAGAGCTTGTCCACCTCGAGCTCGTTGTTCTTCTTCGGCTGCGGAGCTGCGGCTGGCTTCGGTGCCGGAGCCGGCTTCGCTGCCGGTGCGGTGCGCGGGGTCGGGGCGGAGTTCAGGCCCAGCTTGCGGGAGCATGCCGGCCATGCGCCCCAGCCCTGGCTTGCGAGGGTGCGCTCCGCGACAGCAATCTGCTGCTCGCGGGTTGCCTGGTGTGCGTACGGTGCGAACTCGCCGCCGCCGTATGCGCGCCAGGTGGAAGCGGAGAACTGCAGACCGCCGTAGTAGCCGTTACCGGTGTTGATGTGCCAGTTGCCGCCAGCCTCGCACTGAGCCAGGCGGTCCCAGTCGGAGTCCGGAGCTGCGGAAGCGGTCGGCGCGACAAGTGCGGTGGTGGCGATGGCTGCGGTAGCGCCAGCCAGTGCCTTAGCGGACACGGCCTTGGAGTTCTGCTTGCGGTGACGTCCCATAGGGGTGTGTTTTCCTCTCTTGTTCTACGTCTGCGGGGTGAGCTGTCGGGTTCAGGCTGAGGGGGTTCAAGCGCCTGGCCGCGGTGCGCGGCTTCACCCCTAGCGGTCTCGAATATGAGGGTCCGCGTTGCGCCGGAAGTTATTCCCGCGCGGGTGGGTCCCCCGCTTCTGTCCTGTTGAGTTATATCGGGCATCGAGCCGGACAAAATTGAACGTGGCTCGTAGCTTGAATTGCACGCCCGTCTGTGGGCATGAGCGTAACTCTAGCGGTTTATAACGATTCAGTCACGTTCCGGAAGCAAGTTGTTGTCAGTGTGACTGATGTGACTCAACTTGCGCACGTTTTGCCGGCGCTGCCTGCGGGAACATAGTAAATGTGACCTATCTAACATCAAGCTGAGTTGGCGTGTTGGCCGGGGTGGCGGGTTCGTCGTAAAGCATAAGCAAACGCGCATTTTCGTGCCGTCGGAGTCGGCTCCGCAAAGGCCCAGTTCGCGTGTGGCTGATGAGGTGTCAGTTACTTGACGTGTGGACGGCACGAAAGTGGGTTTGTCGCGCAGGGAATGTTTTGCCCTGCCGGTGGGTTGTTCTAAGCCAGTAACTAAGATGGATAGCCCTAGTGATTAACGGTGGTGAATGACTAATGCCAGTAGGAAAAGTGAAGTGGTTCGACGCGGAGAAGGGCTTCGGCTTCGTCTCCAACCCGGGGGACGAGGATGTCTACGTGGGCAAGAACGTGCTGCCCGACGGCGTTGAGGACCTGCACCCCGGTCAGCGCATTGAGTTCGATTTCGCAGCCGGTCGCCGTGGGCCGCAAGCACTGCGCGTGAAGCTTCTCGACGCTCCCCGCCGCCGCGCCGTCAACCGCCGCAAGCCCGAGGAACTTGCCAGCATGCTTGCGGATGTCATGTCGATGCTGGAAACCCAAGTTCAACCCGCCCTGGACGCTGGCCGCTACCCGGAGCGCAAGGAAGCCCGCCAGATCGCCGAGATCCTGCGCGCGGTGGCCAAGGAGCTCGACGCCTAGCCAGCCCCGCTATGAGGCTTATGACGCTTCGGTGGAGAAGGCCCAGGTGACCATGACCGGGGTTTCTTCACCTTGCGCATCGGCGCCGACCATGAGGGCGGAAATTTCGATCACCACGAGATTCGCATCCTCGGAGACGACGGGGACATCGACCTCGTCTGCCTCACCGGGGGTGAAGGTGCGCTCAGTGTTAGCGGCGGGGTCGTCGTAAATGCTCAGCAGGGACCACTGCAGTTGGGCCACGTCGTTCGGCACGCTGACGCGGACGTTTTCGGTGCCGGGCTCGACGGGGAGCAGCGCGACATCGCCCTCCGGGCACTCCTGACCGAACTCACAAATGGAGAAGGGCATCGTCGACACCTCGTCACCGGATTCGCCGGCGCTGGCCGTGACTTCGATCTCCTGTGGTGGGGTGCCGGGACGGTTGTTCTGCCAATCCATGTAAAAGTACAGCCCGGCCACAATAGCGACGATGACCACGGCAATGACCGCCAGCATGACGACGGACCGCTGGTTACGTGCAGTGCGTGTTGTGCGAGATTTCGTGCTGCCCATGCCTTTAACTCTACGGTCTACTGCGGGACGAACTTCACGCGGTACAGGTCGGGCCAGCGTTTGCCGGACAGGAGAAACTCCTGGCCGGCGCCAGACGTGTTGGGGAGGTAGGCGATCCCGTTGAGGACGTGATTGGGATCGGGGGTGGCGTTGTTTTGCAGAGGAGAGGCGTCGATAAGCGCTTCGACAGCACCCGTGTCCGCATTGATGCGCACGATGTCCGTAGTCATGAAGATATTGGCGTAGATGTCGTCGCCGACGCACTCGAGCTCGTTGAGTCCCTCGATGGGCTGCTCGTCCATAGTGACAGTGAAGCGTTCACGTTCGGCAAAGGTGTCAGGGTCGATGCGGCGCAGCTGGTCACTGCCGTCGCTGAAGATGACCTCCCCGCCGTCGTCGCGGTGGCAGATGCCCCAGCCATCGCCGTCGTAGTTCACCCGGTCGATCTCATCGAGCGTGTCCGCATCGCGCTTGATGGCAACCTCGTTTTGCCAGGTGAGTTGCCACAGATGATCGTCAACCTGCGTAATGCCCTCACCGAAGAACTCCCGGTCCAAATCCTGGCTTGCTAGTTCCTCGCCCTCGATCGTGGAGCGGTAGATGCGCGACTCGCCCTCCTGGCCGGTAGCCACGTAGAGCGTGCCGTCAGGAGCGACCTCTAGACCTTGGGTGAAACTGCTCTCGTCGAAGTCGTAGCGTTCGAGGACATCAACTGTCAGCTGCTCGACCTGGCTCGAATCCTGCTGCTCGCTAGAGCCCTCCGAGCTCGACGGGGCGCACGCGGTGAGACCGATAATGCTCACTGCTGTCACCGCAGACATAGCGATCTGGGGGAGCCGGACTCGATTCGGGGAGTGGACCATACGGTCTATCTTGCAACACGGTGCGCAATAATGGACATGTGCCACGAAGAAACTCGCGACGTCAACAAACCGGACCGCTGCTGAGCGCCTCCGCCGTGGATACTGCGCGGCGGGCTCTCGAAGAGCTCGACCAGGGGGACATCGGTGACCACATCGGCGTCCACGGCATGAGCGGCAACGTGGCGACGCACCGCTTCGAAGCGTCCGTGCCGGGCTACCCTGGCTGGGAATGGAATGCGGTCGTTGCCTGCGCTGATGGTGCTGACTATGTGACAGTGAACGAGGTCGCCCTCGTGCCCGCCCCCACCGGCGATGCCTTGCAGGCTCCCGACTGGGTGCCCTACAGCGAACGCGTCCGCCCCGGCGACCTGCGCCCGGGTGACCTCATGGAGCCCGCGCCTGACGACGAGCGCCTCACCGACGACTCCTTCGCCCCCGATGCCGTCACCTTCCCCGGCCGCGAAACCAACCAGTATCTGACCACCGCCGGGCTGCGCGCCGCCAAGGAGAGGTGGCGCCGCGGCGACTACGGCCCCAATTCGGCCCACGCCAGCCAAGCCGCTCTACAGTGCCGGACCTGCGCTTTTTACATTCCGGCCGCCGAGCCCCTGGGCAAGAACTTCGGTATCTGCTCCAACGAATACTCCGCTGACGGCCACGTTGTCGCCGCCGTCTACGGGTGCGGCGCCCACTCCGAAACCAAGGTGGCCTCCCACGAGCTCGAGGGTGCCGGGGAGCTTTACGACGACGAAAGCCCCGTCTTCTAGCCGCCGAAAGGGCGCACCCGTTTTGGAAAAATGCCCGTGTAGTGGGACGCTTATCGCGTCATTTTCCGTTTGCTTGTCATGAAAAGGGGACGCGCCCGTGAGCGATCAACCCGCATCGGCTGGATCCACCTCTGGATCGACCAAGGTCACAGCTGACGCAGCCGCCACTGAGACTGCCGACACTACCGGCACGAATACCACCCGCAGCGAACCGCAGTCCGGCCTGGACCGGTTCTTCCACATCTCCGAGCGCGGCTCGAGTGTGGGCACAGAGATTCGTGGCGGTGTGGTCACCTTCTTCGCGATGGCCTACATCGTGCTGCTCAACCCGCTGATCATCGGCACCGGTGAGGACGTCAACGGCACCATCCTTGGCGTGCCGCAGGTCGCGGCGGCGACCGCCCTGGTCGCCGGCGTCATGTGCATCCTCTTCGGTGTCGTGGCGAACTACCCGTTCGGTATCGCGGCCGGTCTCGGCCTGAACACGCTGGTCGCGGTGACCTTGGTCGGTACGGAGGGACTGACCTGGGCGGAAGCGATGGGCCTGGTGGTCATCGACGGTATCGTCATCGTGATCCTGGCCGTATCCGGATTCCGTACTGCAGTCTTCCGCGCGATCCCGGCATCGATGAAGGCGGCAATCGGCGTGGGCATCGGCCTGTTCATCGCCATGATCGGTTTCGTGGACGCCGGCTTCGTCCGCCGCATCCCGGACGCTGCGATGACCACCGTGCCGGTGCAGCTGGGCAACGGCGGTTCGATCGCCACGTGGCCGACGGTCGTGTTCATCCTCGGCCTGTTCATCTGCGGCTTCATGGTGACGCGCAAGATTCCGGGCGGCCTGTTCATCGGTATCGTCCTCAACACCATCATCGCTCTGATCGTCGAGGCGGTTGTCGGTGCAGGTTCCTCTGCAGAGGACCCGTCCGGTTGGTCCCTTGCTGTTCCGTCCCTGCCGGAGTCCCTCGGCGGCGTGCCGGACCTGTCCATCGTGGGCAATATTGACCTCATCGGCGCGTTCGCCCGCGTCGGCGGCATCACCGCGACGCTGCTGGTGTTCACCCTGGTGCTAGCGAACTTCTTCGACGCGATGGGCACCATGACGGCGCTCGGCCGGCAGGCAGGCCTCAACGACGAGCGCGGTGAATTGCCGAACATGAAGAAGGCCCTCGTTGTTGAGGGCTGCGGTGCTATCGCGGGTGGTCTCGGCTCCGCATCGTCGGCGACGGTCTACGTCGATTCGTCGGCAGGCATCGCGGACGGCGCACGCACCGGCCTGGCCAACATCGTCACCGGCCTGCTGTTTTTGGCCGCGATGTTCTTCACCCCGCTCTACGAGATGGTGCCCATTGAAGCCGCCGCTCCGGTGCTGGTCATTGTCGGAGCGCTGATGATGATGCAGATCACCGAAATCGACTGGGACAAGTTCCACATCGCGCTGCCGTCCTTCCTGACCATCGTGGTCATGCCGTTCACGTACTCCATTGCTAACGGCATCGGCGTCGGCTTCATCGCCTTCACCCTCATGTCGCTCTTCGCCGGCAAGGCGCGCGAGATTCACTGGATCATGTGGCTGATCTCGGCCCTGTTCGTGGTCTTCTTCACGGTTGATCCCATTTTGGCGGCGCTCGCTTAAATGGAACGCATCACCGACCCTGCCGACCCGCGTCTAGACGACGTCCGCGACCTCAAAAACACCGATAACTCCAAGCGTTACGTGTTCGGTGAGGGGCCGCTTGTGGCCGGCAGGGTCATTGATTCCCGCTTTCCGCTGCGCTGCGTTGTGGGCTTTGAGAAAAAGCTCGACACGTTCTTCGCCGATCGCGCGGAGCAGGGTCTTGCGCCTATCGACGCACCCGTTTACGTTGTCACCCGCGAACTCCTCGCCGAGGTCGCCGGGTACGACATGCATCGGGGTTTGATTGCGGTGGCGGACAGGGCGGAGGAGACGTCGATAAGCGAGATGCTGAACGCGCGCACGCTGATCGTGCTGGAAGGCGTCGGGGACCACGAGAACATTGGCGCGATCTTCCGCAACGCCGCGGGCATGGATGTCGACGGTGTGCTGCTCGGCGCAGGCACGGCTGATCCGCTGTATCGCCGCAGCGTGCGCGTGTCGATGGGGCATGTGCTGCGCCTGCCGTTCGCGCATTTAGATGGCACGTCGACGACATGGCAGCGCTCGCTGGACCAGCTGCGGGAGCAAGGTTTCCGCTTGGTGTCGCTGACCCCCGACTCGCGCGCGGTGCATCTCGCCGAAGCGCTTGTCGACGACACCGGCCACCCCTATAAGAAAGTCGCCCTCCTCGTCGGTGGCGAGGGACCTGGGCTGACGGAGCACGCAATGCGCGCGACCGATGTCCGTGCGCGCATTCCGATGGCGGCGGGCACTGATTCACTGAACGTGGCCACGTCCGCCGCGATTGCGTTCTACGAACGGCAGCGGTCCTTGCGGTAGCTGGCTGGCTAACCCCGGTCGGAGTGGCGCAGCTTCTCCTGCAGCGTCTCCTTGAGGTTGCGGAACCGGCGGGTCAGGCCGCGGGACACGCGGCGGGCGGCGGCTGCGGAGGCATCGGCGAACTCTGCGAACTCAGTGCCGCCGTCTTCCTCTGGCTCCTCATAGTCGTCGTAGGCATTGGCGGGCTCGGCGAACTTGGCGGCCACCTGATTGACGTTCTTCGGCCCGGGGGAGCGGGGCTCAATTTTCGGCTCCGGGCGGCCGTCGACTGCATAGGCGACAACGTTGACATCCGGGCCACTCGGGGAGATATCCACGCCCAGCAACTCGCGCTGCGCGGTCGCCGCGAGGTCGGCCGGTTCGAACGGCAAGGTAATGCCTCCGAGTTGCTCGGTCGTTTTGCCCGCCCAGAAGTCAGCCTCGAACCACTCGGGGATTCCACTGTCTTCGACGAGCTCCCGGCGCGTTCCACACAGGGAGCGCTTGAGGGTGTCGCCGCTGAAGTGAGCGTAACCGGCGTAACCTGCGCCGTCTGCACCTACGCCTTCGGCGATGACGAATACGTCAGCGGCGGGGACTGCCCGGCGTAGGTGCGCCGGGATCTCCGAAAGCTTCGCACAGTGTGGAAGGAATGTTTGCAGGACGGCCACGCCGGGGTAGCCCGCAATGTAGAACTCGTCGCGTGATGCCTTCGAGGAACGGTTCAGGGGGAACTGGCCGATCGGGGTGATCGGCCACGCCGGGTTGAGCTGTGCCAGAAGCTTACGGCCGAAACCGCGGTCTGCCTTCGGCTCCGAGTTCAATACAGCCGCCGGATCAGCCGCGTTGACATACCAAATAGTGACCGCCGCAGGGTAACTCATCTGCCGTGACCTACTTCGGGCGCTTCGTGTTTGTCCGCACGCCCAACAACACATCTTCCCAGTGCGGGGTCACAGCCTTGCGGCGGCGCTTCTGCGGCTTGTCCCGCGGGTCTGGTTGCTGGAGGACCTCGCCCTCACTGAAAAGGTTGGGCTGGGTGCGGCTGTTCGGGTGGTCAGCCCCTGGGGGCTGCGCGTTGTGCTCGTCGTACTCGTTGTAGACGTTGTACTCGCCGTGCGGTTGTGGGACCGTCTCGGGGCCGAGGTCGGCCTGGTGGGCGTAGTCGTCGTAGTCTCTGTGGTCGCGGTAGCCGCGTGGATCCACCGTCGGCTCTGTGAGGTCGGCCGGGGCGTTGTACACCGGGTGGCCCACAGAGGAAAGGGAACGGACTGGCTGCGCGAAGGATGGGTCGATCAGGTCGGCGGCGACTGCGTCACGCGGTTCCGTCGTCGCGCCGCTGGCCATGGAGCGACGGAAGTACCATTCGGCCTGGTGCTCTTGGAGGCCAGCCTGCCACGCCACACGCACGACCCACGGTTCGCCAGCTTCGCGGACTGCATCCCAGTGAGCTTCGGCCAAAGCGTGGCCACGGGAGGCGAAGGTGAGCGCGAGCACCTCGAAAAGAGTCTCCGACGCCGGGCCGTCCTCACGAACCGGGTGGGACTGGCGGGCAGCCTCGGCGACCTGGGCCCTCTCAAGCAAAACCGGGTGCGCGTAGGGTTCCACGCGGCTGACTGCCACGCCCATTTCCTCAGCGAGTTCCTCCGTTGTAGCGCCTGCCCGAATGCGCGCTTGAATATCTTTCGGCCGTAGCGACAGGGGAGTAGAGAGTGGATCAGGCTCGGCGGGGGTGCGTTGTGACTCTTCTGGTTCCGCCGGCTCGGCCGGTTGAGCAGGTTCGACAGATCCGGCCTGCTTGACCGGATCCGCTGGCTGCGCATCCGCTGGCTCCACGATGGAATCGGCGGAGTACACCGTGAAGGTGGGGCGGGTGAATTCGGGTTCGGGGGAGTCGGCGGGTTCGTCGACAAGCTCTGCCTCGACTACCTCATAGTTCTCGCTGTCGTCGTCGAAACCGCTGTCGAAGCCTTCGGTCACTGGTTGGGAGGGGATAGCTAGCGGGACCAGTTCCTCGCGCGGAATGCAGAACCGTTCCCCCTCGTGGGTGCTCAACACCCACAGGGTCTCAGTCGATTCTTCAGCGACAACGAAAAGCTCGCGCATCAGGTCTCCTTACACCGATGTCAATCGAGACACCAGCTTAACTGACACGCGAGTGAAAATTGTGGTACTAAGCGCCGTCGGAGCGTTGCACAGTCGCCCGACGGCGCTCCCAAAGAGACTACTTGACGCCGACGCCCTGCTCGAGCAAGAAGTCGATGGCGCTGGTCAGCTTCTCCACGTCGGCGGTGTCCACAGCCGGGAACATGCCGATGCGCAGCTGGTTGCGGCCCAGCTTGCGGTATGGCTCCGTGTCGATGACACCGTTGGCGCGCAGAGCCTTGGCCAGCTCGGCAGCATCGATAGAGTCATCAAAGTCGATCGTGCCCACGACGTAGGAGCGCTTCTCGGTTTCGGTGACGAACGGTGTGGCGTGCGCGTGATTCTCAGCCCAGGAGTACAGGGCCTGGGAGTTGGCCTTGGTGCGCTCCACCATGCCGTCCAAGCCGCCGTTGTCATTCATCCACTTGACCTGGTCGGCCATCATCAACAGCGTGGCCACAGCCGGGGTGTTGTACGTCTGGTTCTTCCGCGAATTGTCCACGGCTGTCTGCAGGTCCAGGAAGGCCGGGATGAAGCGGCCGGACTCCTTGATCTTCGCGATGCGCTCAAGTGCTGCGGGACTCATTGCGGCGAACCACAGGCCACCGTCGGACGCGAAGCACTTCTGGGGGGAGAAGTAGTAGGCGTCAGCGTTGGTCATGTCGACGGGGAGGCCGCCGGAGCCGGACGTGGCGTCGATAAGCACCAGCGCGTCAGTGTTGGGGCGGGTGACGGGCACCATGGCGCCTGTCGACGTCTCATTGTGCGCCCACGCAACAACATCTGCGTCGATGCCGTCCAGCGCGGACGGGTCCGGAGCGCTGCCTGGCTCGGCCTCAATGACCGCCGGCTCCTCCAGCCACGGAGCCTGCTTGGAGGCCTTGGCGAACTTCGAGGAGAACTCGCCGTAGCTCAGGTGAGCGGACTTGTTCTCGATCAGACCGAAAGTAGCTGCATCCCAAAAGGCGGTCGCGCCACCGAGCGACAGCACGATCTCGTAGCCCTCCGGCAGGGAAAACAGCTGGGACAGTCCCTCGCGCACCTCACCAACCACGTCCTTCACGCCCGGCTGGCGGTGGGAGGTGCCAATGATGTGGGCGCCGTCCGCAATCGCATCGAGCTGAGTTCGGCGCACCTTCGAAGGGCCGCATCCGAAACGGCCGTCCTCCGGCACAAGGTCCGCGGGAAGTGTTGGGTAATCGGTCATGGGTGCCCCTTTTAAGATTCAAACTGGAAACTGCACTCACAACAATACTGTGGTGCGCTCTATCGAACCGAAACGGTGTCTGCATGGTCACATCTGCTGATAGAGTTAGCTCATGTCAATTTCGGTGTGATCCGATGTGCACCGTCTGTCGGGGAGAACCTGCAGGCCAGCGCGGGGGCACACCGCCCAACGACTCTTTTGAAAGGTTCGACACGTGGCTACTGACAACAACAAGGCAGTGCTTCACTACCCCGGGGGCGAGTATGAGATGGACCTCATGCCCGCAACCGAGGGCAACGACGGCTTCGTCCTAGGCAACCTCCTGGGCGAAACGGGACTAGTGACCTTCGATCCGGGCTACGTCTCCACCGGCTCGACCGAGTCCAAGATCACCTACATCGACGGTGATGCCGGCATTCTGCGTTACCGCGGCTACGACATCGCTGACCTGGCCAATAACGCCACCTTCAACGAGGTGTCTTACCTGCTGATCAACGGTGAGCTGCCGACGCAGGACGAGCTCGACGCATTCAGCGACGACATCCGCCACCATACGCTGCTCGACGAGGACTTCAAGGCCGCGTTCAACGTCTTCCCGCGCAACGCTCACCCGATGGCTGTGCTGGCGTCTTCGGTGAACATTCTCTCCGCTTACTACCAGGACCAGCTCGACCCGCTGAACGAAGAGCAGCTGAACAAGGCCACGGTCCGCCTGATGGCGAAGGTGCCGATGCTGGCTGCATACGCCTACCGCGCATCCCAGGGTAAGCCGTACATGTACCCGAACAACGCCCTGAACCCGCGCGAGAACTTCCTGCGCATGATGTTCGGTTACCCGACCGAGCCATATGAGGTTGACCCGGTCGTCGTCGACGCACTGGACAAGCTGCTCATCCTCCACGCCGACCACGAGCAGAACTGCTCCACCTCCACGGTCCGCATGATCGGTTCTGCGCAGGCCAACATGTTCGTGTCTATCGCCGGCGGCATCAACGCCCTGGCTGGCCCGCTGCACGGCGGCGCTAACCAGGCTGTCCTGGAGATGCTCGAGGACATCGAGAAGAACAACGGCGGCGACGCAACCGAATTCATGAACCGCGTGAAGAACAAGGAAAAAGGCGTCCGCCTCATGGGCTTCGGCCACCGCGTGTACAAGAACTACGACCCGCGCGCAGCCATCGTCAAGGAATCCGCACACGAGGTGCTCAACCACCTCGGCGGCGACCACCTGCTGGACCTGGCTATGGAGCTCGAAGAGATCGCCCTGAAGGATGACTACTTCGTCGAGCGCAAGCTGTACCCGAACGTCGACTTCTACACCGGCCTGATTTACCGCGCCATGGGCTTCCCGACGGACTTCTTCACCGTCCTGTTCGCCATCGGCCGCCTGCCGGGCTGGATTGCCCACTACCGTGAGCAGTTGGCGATGAACACGAAGATCAACCGCCCGCGCCAGATCTACACCGGTGAGACCCAGCGCGAGTTCGTACCGCGCGACCAGCGCTAAGGAGCGATTTTTCCATGGAGAAGCCCACCATCGACATCCCTGCCGAGCCGGCACCGGTCGACCTGGTCATTGAGGACCTGGTCTCCGGCGAGGGCGAGGAAGCTCAAGCAGGCGGCATGGTCAAGGTCCACTACTTGGGCGTTGACTACGAGACAGGAGAGGAGTTCGACTCGTCTTGGGACCGCGGCGAAGCCGCTGAGTTCCCGCTGACCGGCCTGATCGA
This sequence comes from Corynebacterium genitalium ATCC 33030, assembly GCF_000143825.1. Classification (NCBI taxonomy): domain Bacteria; kingdom Bacillati; phylum Actinomycetota; class Actinomycetes; order Mycobacteriales; family Corynebacteriaceae; genus Corynebacterium; species Corynebacterium genitalium. The sequence goes on along the minus strand of NZ_CM000961.1, from coordinate 2,279,242 downwards.
GGGATGGCAAGAAGGTATCCCGGGCATGAAGGTTGGCGGCCGCCGCGAACTGACCATCCCGCCGGAGAAGGCCTACGGGCCTGCCGGCGGCGGACACCCGCTGTCGGGCCGCACACTCATCTTCGTCATCGATCTCCTCGAGGCGAATTAATACCCAACGCTCACCCCGGTGAGCGTGCACAATAGGGGGCTATGGAACATTCCGTAGCCCCCTTCGCCACGCTTAACGACGGTTCATCTCTCCCCCTCATCGGCCTCGGCACCTATAAACTGACCGGGCCGGACGCGGCACCCATCATCCGCCGCGCCATCGAGCTGGGGTACCGCCACTTCGACACAGCATCGATGTACGGCAACGAGGACATCCTCGGCCAGACGCTCCGTGAAGCCATTGCGGCCGGTGATGTCACCCGCGAAGAACTCTTTGTCACCTCCAAGGTATGGAACGATGACCAGCACCGAGCCGGTGAAGCTCTAGAGGAGTCGCTGACGCGGAGCGGTCTCGACTACTTCGACCTGTTCCTGGTGCACTGGCCGTGGCCGCAGAACGAAACGTTCATTACCGCGTACGAACAGCTGCTCAGCGCCCGTGAAGCTGGCACGATCCGTTCGGTCGGGGTGGCGAACTTCTACGAAGAAGTGCTGGCCGAGCTGATCGACGCCACCGGTGTCGCCCCCGCCGTCAACCAGGTGGAGATGCACACCGGATTCACCCAGCCTGATCTGCGTGCCTTCCACGATCGCCACGGCATTATTACGGAGGCATGGGCACCGTTGGGTAGGGGAGAGGTGCTTGGTGGGGAAGTGGTGCGGCGAGTCGTCGATAAGCATGCGGACAGCGGGGCAACAGCCGCGCAGGTCGCGCTCGCGCACCTCATGGCGCACGGCGTGTCGGTGATTCCAAAAACCTCGGATCCGCAGCGCTTGGAGGAAAACCTCGGGGCGGTGCACCTCGAGCTCGACAGTGACGATGTGCGTTCTTTAGATGGTGTCGTCGGGGCGCGCCAGTCCAACGATCCGCGTGTTTTCCCTGGCTGAAAGTACTTGCAGTAACTACCTATCGTTGTGGGGGTGGAAGCTCCACAATAGTTTTCGCACGTAAACATGTTTTGCGGGGGTAACCGGGGATGCATGGACGGTTAGATCGTTCAATTCGCCCACGGTTTTGTGTGCTTTAAGTTACATTCGTTGCAGGTTGTAATCACCTCAACTGATGAAAGGACACGGCCATGGCCAATGGTTCGACAGCGGTGTCGCAGCGCAGGGAGCCCACCCCGCAGGACTTCGTGAACATGCAGCAAAGCGAGCAGTTCCAGAAGCTCCGGGGCACCTACCGCACGTTCACCTTCCCGGTCTCTATCGCCTTCTTTGTCTGGTACATCTTCTACGTCGTGTTCGCGACGTTCTGGCCGGACGTCATGGCACAGCCCTTCCTTGGCCTGAACGTGGGCCTGTGGCTGGGTATTGCACAGTTCGTGACCACGTTTGCCATCACCTGGGCATACGTCGTCTACGCGAACAAGAACATCGAGCCGCAGGCAGCGGCGATCCGTGAAGAGATGGAGGGCTAACCCATGAACCCCGACGTTTTTCACCTCGCCCAGGACGCTGCTCCAGAGGGCGCGGGCAACCCGATCCTCAACATTGTCGTCTTCGGTCTGTTCATCGTGATCACCATGGGGATCGTGACAAAGGCCGGCAAGACCACTTCCGAGGCATCCGACTTCTACACCGGCGGCGCACAGTTCTCCGGTACTCAAAACGGTCTGGCCATCGCCGGCGACTACCTCTCTGCCGCGTCCTTCCTCGGCATTGTCGGCGCGATTGCTTTGAGCGGTTACGACGGCTTCTTGTACTCCATCGGCTTCTTCGTCGCATGGTTGGTCGCCCTGCTGCTGGTTGCCGAGCCGCTGCGCAACGTCGGCCGCTTCACCATGGCTGACGTGCTGTCCTTCCGCCTGCGTCAGAAGCCGGTTCGTGTGGCAGCTGCCTTCGGCACCCTGTTCGTGTCGCTGTTCTACCTCATCGCCCAGATGGCCGGTGCCGGCTCGCTGGTCTCGGTGCTGCTGAACCTGCACAGCTTCAGTGCGCAGGCCATCTGCGTCGCCATCGTCGGCGTCATCATGATCGCCTACGTCCTCATCGGCGGTATGAAGGGCACCACCTACGTGCAGATGATCAAGGCCGTCCTTCTGGTCGGCGCCGTGGCCATCATGACGATCCTCTGCTTCGTTGCCGTCAAGGGCGGCATGAACGCGCTGTTCGACCGCGCCATCGACATGCACGCCGGTTCCGAGTACATCAAGGAACAAGGCTACGAAGCATCAGAGATTCTCGCACCGGGTCTGAAATATGGCGGTTCCGTGACCAGCCAGCTCGACTTCATCTCTCTGGGTCTCTCGCTGGTCCTGGGTACCGCTGGCCTGCCGCACGTGCTCATGCGCTTCTATACCGTCCCGACGGCCACCGAAGCACGTAAGTCCGTGACCTGGGCCATCGTCCTCATTGGCTCGTTCTACCTAATGACCCTCGTCCTCGGTTACGCCGCCGGTGCCCTCGTCGGCCCGGACAACATCAACGCTGCGCCCGGTAAGGCGAACTCCGCGGCGCCGCTGCTGGCCTTCGAGCTCGGTGGCTCCATCTTCATGGCGGTCGTCTCCGCCGTCGCGTTCGCGACAGTGCTCGCGGTCGTCGCCGGCCTGGCCATTACGGCATCTGCGTCTGTCGCGCACGACATTTACGACGCCGTGCTTCGCGACGGCCAAGCCTCCGAAGAAGAGCAGGTCCGCGTCTCCCGCATCACCGTGGTCGTCATCGGTATCGTCGCCATCGTCCTGGGCATCCTGGCCATGAAGCAGAACGTGGCCTTCCTGGTCTCCCTAGCATTCGCGATCGCCGCTTCGGCGAACCTGCCGACCATTCTGTTCTCCCTGTACTGGAAGCGCTTCAACACCACCGGTGCTGTTGCCTCCATGTACACCGGTCTGGTCGTCGCGCTGGTGCTCATCTTCTTCTCCCCGGCAGTATCCGGGGCAGAGACCGCAATGTTCGCTAACGCAGACTGGGCATGGTTCCCGCTGACCAGCCCGGGCATTGTCTCCATCCCGGCGGCCTTCCTGGCCGGCATCATCGGCACCTTCGTGGGCAAGCCGGACAACCTGGATGAACTCCAGGCTGAGATGGAAGTCCGCTCGCTGACCGGTGTTGGTGTGGAGGCCCCGGTCGACCACTAGAGCGTTCGCCGGCACGCGTTCACTAGCGAAAAGAAGAGAGGCTGCCCCGTCGTGGGGCAGCCTCTCCGCGTTGCCGGATCCGGGCCAGATTTAGATTGCATCCTTGCCACGTCACGCGAAAACGACCTGGGGTTTTGACGCTGGAAGAAGGTGCCGATGTCATCTATATCTTGGCGGTCCTGCGGCGTCGCCCGCCGCGGCCTAGTTGATGAACTGCTTGGCGAAGTTCACCGCGTTCTCAATATCCTGCGGTTTGACGTTCTGCGCGAAACGCTGCGCCTCCGAGGACATGCCCTGCGGAGTCGGATCGGAGGAGAAGTCTGGCAGGGACGAGTTATCCGGGATGCCCGGAATGCCCTGTGCTGGCTGAGGTACGGGGGCAGGCTTCGCAGGAGCCGGAGCTGGTGCGCGGTTGTTGTTCGCTGCGACCGGTTGCCATTGGCCCCAGTCGGCGGCGTAGACGTTGTTGATGTCGCAGAGGTGGCCGTCGATATGCGTTTGCCACTTGGCTTTCTGGTGAATGGTCGCCCGCGGGTGGAGCTTTCCGCCGGAGCCCCAGTCGTGCTGCCAGTAGTAGGTGCCGATGCCATCTTTGATGCACCACTCAATGGTGTTGTAGTTGCCGTAGACACCGGTGCGCAGGCCCGCCGTGGCAAGTGCTGCCTGGAACGCACGCAGGTACGGGCGGATCTGGTTCTCGTACTGAGCGCGGGAGGGATTGTCATCAATGGCGACGTAGATGGGCTTGTTGTTCGGGCCGCCCGCCGCACGGTGCAGGTTGATGGCCTGCGGAGCGTGGGTGGCTGCAGCGCCCGCGCCGCCGAGCCAGTCAGCGGTCTCTGCACGACCGAACTGGTAGACCGAGGCGGTCCACAGCCCGTTGGCGGCGAAGTCGCGGGTCTCCTTCAATGAGACCGGCTTGCCCAGCATCCAGTCGGCGCCGGGGCGGCGCTGGGACACGTAGCGCACCGCGCCCAAATGGCCGGCCGCACGCACAGAGCGTCCCGACGGAACACCAGCGGCGTAGTCCACCACCGTTCCTACAGGGCGGCGGCCCTGGGCGTCGGCGGACGGGAGGCGGGAGACTCCGGCGGCGCCGAGCAGGGCGAGGGCGGATGCTCGGCTCAGGAAGCGGCGGCGGGAGAAATCGTTAGTAGTCACAATCAAAACATTAGCAACATGAATAACAAGTAGCCAGCGCAAACGTCGAAGCCTCAATTTTCCACTTGTTTTCTAGTCTGGAAAGTGTCATGCTTTCTTATGTGGAAAACAAGGGAGATGCAATGAATGTGACAGAGGTGAATAAATCGCTCGCGGCCGTCCGCGATATTGAGGCGCGCGCCGCGCAGGTGCCGATCCCGTGGGGCATGGTGACTGCCGCGGGGCTGACCTTCGGTCTCGGTGTCGGCATCATGGTGGCCGGATACGTGTGGGGACTGCTTGTCTTTCTCGTTTCGCTAGTTCTCATGATCGTGCTTGATTTTGGCAGCAAGCGGACTGTCCGCACAGCAATGAAGCAGGACGTGCAGTCGGAAGAGAACACATGGAGCTGGAAGCGCTTCTTCACGTTCATCGTGCTCTACACGATCGCGTATATCGGGATGCAGGTCTATGCCGACCATTACCCGGACGGAAACACGGCGGTCGGCATCGTCGTGGGAATCATTGCCGCCGCAGCGATGATTGCGGGTTACGGCCTGACGTGGAGGAAATACCATTGATCGACCCAGTTATTCATCCCCTCAACCGGCTGAAGATCTGCGCGGCACTGCGCGCTGGAGGTGCGACGGAGGGCACGACGCGCCGCGAAATGAAGTTCTCGCGGCTGCGGGATATCACTGATCTGTCGGACGCGACTTTGTCCAAGCAGCTCAGTGTCTTAGAGGAGCACGGCTACGTCTCCAGGTTCCGCGAATACGGGTCAACCCGTGCGAAGGACACCGTGTGGGTGACACTCACCAAGGCAGGGGAAAAGGCCCTCGAAGGCCACCTCGACGCACTCAACCGATACGCTGAGCCGCATGACAACTCTGACTAGGACTCCGCAGGAGCTTGAGCAAGCGCTTATCGACGCCCCCGGGGTCTCCCTCGTACCCACCATGGGTGCGCTGCACAGCGGCCATATCTCGCTCGTCCGGGAGGCTCAGAAGCTGGGCAACCCCGTGGTGGTGAGCATCTTCGTCAACCCCCTGCAGTTCGCGCCGGGGGAGGACCTGGACGCGTACCCGCGCACGCTCGAGGAGGACATCGCGAAGCTCGAGGCGGAAGGCGTTGACGCGGTTTTCGCGCCGAGCGTATCGACGATGTACCCCCACGGTCCCCGCACCACGATCCACCCGGGGCCGCTCGGATCGGTGCTGGAAGGAACAACCCGCCCGACGCATTTCGCTGGTGTGCTCACTGTGGTGGCCAAACTGTTCTGTCTCACCGGTGCCAGCGACGCGTTCTTCGGTGAGAAGGACTACCAGCAGCTGGCTCTCATCCGCCAGATGGTCGAAGACCTGCACCTGCCGGTGCGCGTGCACGGCTGCCCAATCATCCGCGAGGACAGCGGACTGGCATTGTCGTCGCGCAACCGCTACCTGAGCGAGGACGAGCACCGCACTGCGCTGACGTTGTCGCGCGCCCTGGCGGCGGGCAGCTATGACGGGGCCCTGGCGGTTCTCGAGTCCGCCGACGACGTCGACCTCGACTACCTCGCCGTGGCCACGCCGGAACTGGAAGAACTGCCCGATGGTTACACCGGCCCCGCACGCCTGCTCGTCGCCGCCAAGGTGGGGCAGACCCGCCTCATCGACAACGCTGAAATTCAGGTCTAGGCGCTAAAAGGTGTGTTCGTCCGCGGGGAATTCGCCCTCGTGGACGGCGCGCTTGTAATCTGCCGCGGCTGCGCCGAGCGCCTCGCCGACCGCACCGAACTGGCGCACGAAACGCGCGCGGTGGCCGCGTGCTGGGAAATCGGCCAAATCGTGCCAGACCAGCACTTGCGCATCCGTGTCCGGGCCAGCGCCGATGCCGATGGTGGGAACGGGGCAATTGGCGGTGATCTCCTCGGCCAGCTCAGCCGGGACCATCTCGAAAACGACCATGTCCGCGCCCGCTTCGACGACCGCGTTGGTGTCGGCCCAGAGCTGGTCGGCGCTGTCATCGCGGCCCTGGACCTTGAAGCCGCTCAAATTGTCCACGGACTGAGGGGTGAAGCCCACATGGGCGCACACTGCGAGACCGGCGTCCTTGAGCGCCTTGATGCGCGGCGCGATGCGGACACCGCCCTCGAGTTTGACCATGTGGGCGCCGCTGCGGCGGATCATCTCGGTGGCGGTGCGCACGGCTTGCTCGTCGGAAGCTTCATAGCTGCCGAAGGGGAGGTCGGCCACAACGAGCGCGTTACCGGCGCCGCGCACGACGGCTGCGGCTAGGTAGGTCATCTCGTTGACCGAGACTTGGTTGGTGGTCTCGTAGCCGTAGACGACATTGGCGGCGGAGTCGCCGACGAGCATGCATTCGATGCCGGCTTCCGCGAAGACGCGGGCGGTGGAGTAGTCGTAGGCGGTGAGCATCGCCCACTTCTCGCCGTCGAGCTTCTTCTGCCTCAGGTCCGCGACCCGAACTTTCTTGGTGGGGGCCAGGTATCCAGTCATGCAGACAGTCTAGGCACGCGCCGAGGTGATGGCGTCGATAACGTCGGGATCCGCGTCTTCCACATTCACCGCGATGGGGCCCATCGGGCCGGCGTCGGTCGGTGTTTCGTGGCGGGGGAGACGCAGTACTGGGCAGACGATCGGCACGCCGGCGTCGTTGATGATGCGGGCGGAAATGCCGTAAACGCGCTCGAGAAGCTCGGGGGTGAGCACTTCTGCCGGGGTGCCCTTGGCGATGGCGTGCCCGTCCTTGATCACCAGTAGCTCGTCGCAGAAGCGGGCCGCCAGGTTCAGGTCGTGGAGCGCCACGAGCGCCTGGCGGTCGTCGCCGCGGACCTCGTCCTGGATGATCTGCAGCAGTTCCACCTGGTGGCGCAGGTCGAGGGCGGAGGTGGGCTCGTCGAGAAGCATGATGCGCGGTGAGCGCACGAGCATCTGCGCGACGGCGACGAGCTGGCGCTGGCCGCCGGACATGTCGGAAATCATGCGGTCGGACAGCTTCGTGATACCCAGGCGGTGCATGACCGCCGCCGTGTTCTCCAGTGCGTTGTTGGTGCCTTCGCCGCGGCGTCGCGCGGAGACCATGACGGACTCGAAAGCGGTGAGTGTTGCGCGCGAGAGCATGTCCTGCGGCACGTAGCCGACGGCTTGGACGCGCTCCTTGGCGCTCAACGTGCGGCCGTCAACGACGATGTCCGCGCTGCCCTCGGACGGCTTGTTGATGCCGGCGAGCGTTTTCACGAGCGTCGATTTGCCGGCGCCGTTCGGGCCGATGAGGCCGGTGATCTTGCCGTCGTCGAGCGGGCCGAACGTCATGTCGTCGATGATCGTCGTCCGGCCGTACCGCACGGTGAGATTTGTTGCGCTGATGGCCATGGGGGCTTAAGCACTCCTTCCACGCGAGCGGGTGAAGATCAGGAACACGAAGAACGGTACGCCGACGAGCGAGGTAATGATTCCCAGTGGAATGGCCACGCCGGGAATGATCGAGAGCGACACTGCGTACGCGAGGCTCATGAGCATGGCGCCGGCAGCGGTCGCGCCGGGGAGGAAGAATTTCTGGTCTTCGCCGACGATCATGCGTGCGATGTGCGGGCCGACCAGGCCGATGAAACCGATGATGCCGGTGAACGCCACAGACGCGGACGCCAGCAGCGAAGCGACGATCAGGGTGGTCACGCGCAGGCGCTGCACGTTGATGCCGAGCGCCGCCGCACGGTCGTCGCCAAGCCGCAGCGCGGTGAGCCGCCACGAGTTGACCACACAGAAGGGGATCGCCAGAGCGAGCACGACGGCGATCACGATATTCGCCGTCCACGACGCGCGCTGCATCGAGCCCATCGTCCAGAACACGATCTGCTGGAGCGCCTCATTGGAAGCCACGTATTGCAGCAGGGAGAGCACCGCCTGGAAGAAGAAGGACAGGGCGATGCCGAGCAGAATCATCGATTCCGCGTTCGCACCGCGCCAGATCGCCGCGCCCGCGATGATCAGCACCGCGAAGAGAGCGGAGAGCGCCGCGGTGAGCGCGAGGTTGAGCTGCGCGTTCAGGATGAGCGTCCAGCCCATCACGATGGACACCGCCGCGCCGAGAGCAGCCGCGGCTGAGATGCCGAGGGTGAACGGCTCCGCCAACGGGTTGTCCAGGATCGTCTGCATTTGCGCGCCGGACAGCCCCAACGACGCGCCGACGAGCACCGCCATCACCGCCGCCGGGAGGCGGAGAGTGCGCACGACGGTCTCAGTCTGCTGGTCGACGGAATCGGGGTCAAAGACGGCGCGGAAGACGTCGCTAAGCGAAAGATCGATGGGCCCAACGACAACCGCGACGAGGAAGCTCGCGATCGCACCGAGGATCAGGAGAGCAATTGCGATTGCTTTACGACGGCCGCGGCGACGGTAACTTTCAATCCCACGGTCCGGCGAATCCTTCTCTTGCTCGGTGTCGGGCGCTACGCGTGTGGTCATTGAGCTCTTTTCTTATCGCTTATTTGGCTTCGTATCCGTCGAGGAAGAAGGTGCCGCTGTAATCGATCGGCATCCACTCGGCGTGGAAGTCCTCGAAGTCCTTCGCCGGGTCCAGGTCCCCGAATTCCTCCGGGTGGAGCCACTTGGCGAATGCCTCGAGAGCGAACACGTTGTACGGGCTGTCGTAGAACTGATGGTAGACGGCGAAGAAATCGCCCTCCTTAGGGGCCGTCAGTTGTTCCATACCCGGGCCGTGGAGCGGGCCGCCGAAGGACTCGCGTGCCGCTGCCTCGTCGGCCTGGTAGCCCAGCTCGACATGGCTGAACGCGTCGGTCTTCTGCGGGTCGGGCGCCCACTCGCCGCCGGAAACGACGAGCTTGTCCGGGTTGACCTCGACGAGCTTCTCCGGGGTGATCTCCGTTTCATCGGTGCCCAGAATCTCCGGGCCGACATTGTGGCCTCCCGCCGCATCGACGAGCTTGCCCAGGTTGGCGTCGCCCGCGATGGCGCAGCAGTCCTTGAAGCCGGCTGCCATCCACACAACGGTCTTGGGCTTCTCCGTCGTTGTGTCGACGCGCTCGGTGATATCGCTGACTTTCTCGGACCAGAACTTGTTGTAGCTTGCCGCGCGGTCGGACTTGCCGAAGAGATCGCCGAAGAGCTTCATGGACACCTCGGTGTTATTCAGCGGATCCTGGCGGAAGTCGGTGAAGACGTACTTCAGGCCGACCGCGTCCATGTCGGTGAGGAAGCCGTTCTGCTCGGCGACCGTCTTCTGGTCCAGCGTCATGACAACGACATCCGGCTTCTGTGCCAGGAGGTTCTCCACGGTCACATCGCCCTTCTGCAGGGAACCGATCTGCGGCAGCTCCTTGGCCTCCGGGAACTTCTCCAGGATCTTGTCGCGCATGGCCGGCGCCGCCTTTTCAAAGTCGTCGCCGTATGCCACGACCTTCTCAAACGGATTGTCCTGCAAGATAGAGGTGGCGAAGATGCCGCGGCCTTCAGCCAGCAGGATGCGCTCCGGCTGCTTGTCGAAATCGACCGTGCGGCCCGCCGCGTCGGTGACGGTCAGAACTGCCTCGCCGTTTTTCTCGTCCCCGTTGGAACCTGCGGCGTCACTGCCGCTGGAATCGGAGGCGCAGCCGGCGAGACCGAGCACTGCGATGAACGAAAACAGCAGCGCTGCGAGTGTGCGTGGAAACTTCACGATCCACCTTTCGATATAAGTAAGCCTATGCTTAGTTTCGGGTAACCCTTAAAAGGCTAAGGCATGCCTAATTAGAAAACAAGATTGTGCCCTAATGCGGATTTCAGGGTGAGATCCTCGGCCAATGCGGTTCCCTGCACCTACCATTGGGCGCATGATGCCTAGGAGCCTGTCCCCATCTCGCACGCTGAAAGCTCTCGGAGCCGCCGCACTGCTCATGTCTGTTGCTGGTTGCAGTTCAAGCGACGAGACTGCCCAGCAGCAGGAGCGCCAGGCAGACGGCATTAGCGCCAAGAGCGAGCAAGCATGAACGTCGATAACTTCACGATGGCGGACCTTGATATCGACAGCTTCACACTCATAGCTGAGGCATCGGATATTGCCGACTACCGAATCTTCGATGACGGGGTGGATAAGGATAAGTGCAGCTCGTACACCTACGAGGCGCACGGAGTAACTCAAGAAATCACACAGAAAGAGCTCCCATTCAACGCCGATGCCGAGAAGGGCGCTGCGACGCTCCAGCATTCAGTCTTCGATGACGGAATGGAGTTCCCGCTGTACAGCTTGGCTGCTGTTAAGAACGGAGCCTTCATTTCCATCGCTTTGAAAGACGACTCTGAAGAGTCCATCCAAGCCGCCAACGAGACACTCGACCAGGTACTGGCGAGACTGTAGTTTTTCGCGGCCGGTCAAAGGCAATCCGGGCCGCTTCTTTCGTGGCGAGAAGTCGGTGCGGTAACGTAGCTTCTCGTTGCCTCAGTAGCTCAGTGGATAGAGCACGGCTCTCCTAAAGCCGGTGTCGGAAGTTCGATTCTTCTCTGGGGCGCAACTTTTCTGAACACGGAAAGCTCCTCTACCTGTATGCATAGGTGAGGTGTTTTGTGTTGTGCAGGGACCGGCACCAAGGAAGTTCGGGCCGAAACCCGCGCATATCAGCGACCCAATCATTGGCCCGTGTTCTCGGAGGCTAGTCGCGCGTATACGAGGGTGTCGGTCCATTCGCCCTTGCTGAACCAGTTTTGGACGTGATGAGCTTCGAGCCGGAGTCCAACGCGCTTAGCGAGCGCCGCGGAGCCACTGTTACGGGCATCCATCTGCGCGGTGATGCGGTGGAGATGGTATTGATCAAACCCGAGGGCAAGTACCGCGCGGACGGCTTCGCTGGCAAAGCCTTGTCCACCGTGCGTGGGGTGGAGCACCCACCCAATCTCCGCCTGGCGGTGTTCCTTATCTGTGAGCCACAGTGCGACGTCTCCGATAGGGGTGTCGTCATGCTCAATGACCAGTGCAAGTGCAGCAGCCTCTCCATCGAGGTCAGTCTTTGATAGCCGCTCCGTGAGATTGTCGCGGGTGACTTCCAAAGTCCATGGCTCGTCCAACAGGTAACGAGCAACGTCAGGTCGTGAGTACAAATCGTGAAGCCATGCGGCATCGTCTGTCTCATGCAGGCGGAGTCGAAGCCGTTCTGTCGTCAACGGCCACGTGGGTGTGGACACGAGATTGCGCCGGTAATGGATCAACTCCTCGCGATGCCCTGCGGGCGTGGTTCCTACATCTTGTCCAGTCTCGCGGAAGCCCGCCGTCGTCAAGCAGCGTTGGGAGGCCGTGTTCTCCGGAAGCGTGCGTGCCGTCAAGGTTTGAAGCCCACTGCTGCGCGCGAAGCGTGATGCCAGCTCCAAGCCCCGACGGGCATGTCCATCCCCTCGTGCATCGGGATGAATCCAGAACCCAACCTCGGCAGCCGCGGGGCTGATGTCAAAGAGAACCACGGAACCCACGAACCGGTCGGTCTCAGCGTCGGCAAGTGTGAGGGCGGCCAACGTGCCGGACGAGAGGCCCGTCGCGACCTCCTCACGGATCATCCGTCGCACGGACTCGGGGGTGTAGTCGGGTTCGGGCAGGTGGGCGAAGCGCCGAACAGCTTCATCTTTGCTGCCGGCTGCATACGCGTCTGCATCTAGTTCGGAGAGAGGGCGTAGGCGAGTGTTCTCAAAGGTGATCGGGAGGTTTGTGGCATCCAACATATGCCAAAACTAACATAGTTTGGATAGGTGCATGTTTGGTTAGGCTGGTGGGGTGAGTTACTGGGAACACCGAAAACCTGTTCAGCGTCTCCGCGCCGTGGATATTGCGGACATTGCAAGAGCATCAGCGAGGTTGCTGGACGAAGGTGGGCTGAGGGCGCTCACCATGAGAGCTGTGGCTCAACAAGTCGGCGTCGCTCCAGCCAGCCTATACTCCCGCGTGGAGTCAGTCGATGACCTATTCGACCTCGCCCTCGATACAGCGCTTGCAGACGACCCCGTGATGTCGGACTCGATCCGTACCTCCGACCTGCCCACCCTGATGCAAGATTTCTTCACACACCTCACGACCCACCGGTGGGCAGGTCAGGTCATTGGGATGCGCGCGCCCAGGGGCCCTGCTTACCTGGAGTTTTCTGAGCGCATGTGCGTCCTCCTCGAGCGAGAGGGAGTCCCGGACCCGTTGGGAACTGCCTACCGGTTGTCAAACCTAGTAATCGGCGCCTCTCTGACCGCTCCCATGGCACCCGACGAAAAGCGTGTTGCCATCGACCCCGAACAAGCCCCGGCTTATGCGCGCCTCCACGCGGCGCACCACATTAGCCCACAAGAGATCCTCTCCGAAGGCATCAAGAAACTCTTATCTTGACGAACCATCCCGTTTCTCGGGCCAAAGCCGTGACTGTGGAAGACCTTTTTAGCTGCTTATAGGCTTGCGTAGTGTTGTTTTCCCAGGATGGACGATTGCAATCTAGGGTGCCAGCTTAAGCATCTATTTTTCAAAAAGCCCGTATTTTGCAAAATACGAGCTTGAGTGGGCGTTGAAAATTGCAGCCTGGGGGCTAGTTCAGCTCGGCGATCTTCGCCAGCACCTCGCCGGCGGGTGGGTTGGTGGCGTGGGTGCCGTCGGAATAGAGGACGGTGGGCACGACGCGGTTGCCGTTGTTGACGGACTCGACCCAGGCGGAGGCGTCCTCGTTGCCGGGGGCTTCGACGTCGACGATCTCGTGCGGGGCATCGGCGGAGCGCAGGTCCGCGAGCAGCCTGGTGCAAAACGGGCACCAGGAAGTGGCGAAGACGGTGACGGGGGACGTTGTCTCAGGGGTGGCAGCCAACGTTATTGAGCCTTTCGTTTGAATCGTTGGAAGCGGTAGCGAAGGGGAGATTCCTCCACGCCCTCGATGGTCACGCGGCCGCGCTCTGAGGTGAGCCAGTCGGATTCACTGACCAGCTCGAAATCCTCGCTGATCCGCGGGGCGTATACGGCATTGTGGGGGAGGACAGGGGCGAGGGAGACGTCGATAAGCGTGCGCTCGATGACGTCGACCTCGTCGAGCGTGGCTTCGTAGAGTTGTGCCCCGCCGATGATCCACGCGTCGGTGTCGAGGTCGGGCAGGTCGCGGTAGACGTACGCGCCCTTCGACCAGGTGTCCGCTTCACGCGAGGAAATGATGATGTTGGTGCGGCTCGGCAACGGCTTGAAGGGGAGCGATTCCCACGTGCGGCGGCCCATGATGACGGGGTTGCCAAGTGTGGTCTCCTTGAAATGCTTGAGGTCCTCCGGCAGGTGCCACGGCATGTCTGCGCCATCGCCGATGATGTGGTCGACAGACTGCGCCCAGATTGCGCCGAGCATCGCTACACCGAGACCTTCGCTGCGATCGTCGGGTGCGGGTCGTAGCCTGTGACCGCAATGTCGTCGAAGCCGTAGTCGAAGATGGACTCCGCCTTGGCGAGCTCTAGTTGCGGATACGGGCGCGGCTCACGCGAAAGCTGCTCTTTGACCTGTTCAATGTGGTCGTTGTAGATGTGGCAGTCGCCGCCCGTCCAAATCAGCTCGCCGACCTCAAGACCCGCTTGCTGAGCGAACATGTGGGTCAGAAGCGAATAGGACGCGATATTGAACGGGACGCCCAGGAACATGTCTGCCGAACGCTGGTAGACCTGCATGGACAGCTTGCCATCGGCGACATAGAGCTGGAAAAGCAGGTGACAGGGCATGAGCGCCATCTTGTCCAGTTCCGAGACATTCCACGCGGAAACGACGTTGCGGCGCGATTCCGGGTCTTGTTTAAGCAAATCGAGCGCATTCTGGATCTGATCGATGTGCTGGCCATCCGGCGTGGGCCAGGAACGCCACTGCACACCGTAGACAGGGCCGAGCTCGCCGTTGTCATTCGCCCACTCGTTCCAGATGCGGATGCCGTTGTCCTGCAGCCACTTCACATTCGAGTCGCCCTTGAGGAACCACAGCAGCTCCCCGACAACACCCTTGAAGTAGACCTTCTTGGTGGTCAGGAGCGGGAATGAGTCCGACAGGTCGTAGCGCAGCTGCTTGCCAAAGACACTGACCGTGCCTGTGCCCGTGCGGTCTTCTTTGGCAACACCAGTGTCGAGGATCTCGCGGAGGAGGTCCTCGTACGGTGTGTTGATAGCGCTATTGGTGTTAATGGAATCTGTCACTTTGCGATGCCCTCGTAACTGCCATTCTCTTCGAGGTAAGTGGCGGCGTGGGAGAGAATATCGTCGGCAAGCTCGGGGCGGCAAATGAGCAAGTCCGGAATGTAGGTGTCTTGGTTATTGAAGCGGATCTCGGAGCCGTCGAGACGCGAAGCATGCAGGCCTGCTGCCTTAGCGACACCCACCGGCGCCGCCTGGTCCCACTCGTACTGGCCGCCGGCGTGAATGTAGGCGTCATAATCACCGAGCAGCACGTGCATCGCCTTCGCACCGGCCGAACCGATACCTTCAGCGCCAAAACCGAGCTTGTCCGCGATGAAACGGGCGACAGCCGGCGGACGGTTGTGGGACAGCGCAATCTTGCGGGACAGCGGGCCGGCAACGTGGCGGACATCGGAGGACTTGAACACCACGCCCAGGTCCGGCAGGCCGACAGCCGCGTGCGTGGGTACCCCGTCCTCGACGAGGGCGATGTGCACTGCCCAGTCCTGGCGGCCGGTCGCGAACTCTTTTGTTCCGTCGAGCGGATCCACGATCCACACGCGGTTGTTCTCCAGACGGGAAAGATCATCCACTGCTTCTTCGGACAGGAAACCGTCATCCGGGCGGTGCTGCTCTAGGACCCGGGCAATCCAGTTCTGAGCAAGGTCATCGCCGGCTTCCCCGAGCTCGCGTCCGCGCAACAGCCCGACACCGCGGATGCCTTTGAGGATTTCGCCGGTGCCAAGAGCAATCAGGTTAGTCAACCGTGAGTCCGAGTACGTTGCCGTCATGGTTCAAACCATACCGCTATACCGCCAGTGCGCGCGCGCCGTGCCGGGTCGTGGTCGCCGGGGAACTTAACACTCAACTTCACACTTATCTTCACACAAGTGTTATGTAGTGTTATGTTGAGTGTGAAGTTGGAGAGTCTGAGGTGATTTCCGTGAATAAGGATGAGGTAGACGCGCTCATTGCAGATCTGCGCGTGATCGGGGCGGAAGGCCAAGCCGTCGAAATCAAGAGTGGGGTGGGCAAAAACATTCGTGAGACGCTCAGCGCATTCTCTAACTCTGGCAACGGGATCCTTATTGTGGGTTTGAGTGAGGTTGACGGTTTTCAGCCAGTCGTGGGTTTTGATCCCGTCAAGGAGCGCGACGCGCTCGTGTCGCGATGCGACGAACTCACGCCTCCGGTCCGTCCGGTTGTTGACATACACCACATTGATGATGCGCCTGTTCTCGTCGCTGAGATATCAGAACTGAACCGCGAGGATAAACCCTGTTACGTCACAAGTCAGGGGCGGTACAACGGATCCTACATCCGCTCAGGTGACAGCGAGAGACGGCTGAGCAAGTACGAGGTCGACCGGCTTCTTGAGGAAGAGGTTCCACCAAAGTGGGATGAACAGCCAGTCGCTGAAGCGTTTGTAGACGATTTGTCGGAACCTGAATTGTCAGGTTTTCTCAAAGTGCAGAGAAAGCAGCGCCCGAAGACATTTGCCGATGGGGAAGAAAAGGCACTTCGGCGACTCAAAATTCTCGATGGGGACCATCCCACGCTCGCATCTTTGCTCACCATGGGGGATTATCCGCAACAATTCTTTCCCCGTCTCACTGTGACCTTCGGCTTGTTCCCCGGAACAGGTAAGGGCGATGTCACAACCGGAGCGCGGTTGCTGGATAGTGCTACATTCGCCGGAACAATTCCGGAACTCGTCGAAGCTGGTGTGGCAGCCGTCGAGAAGAATATGCGAACTGCAAGCGTGATTGGGGAGGTCTACCGCACCGATGTGCCTGATTATCCGCTGGTGGCTGTGAGGGAAGCGCTGGTGAACGCCCTCATGCACCGCGATTACTCCCCAAGTGCGCAGGGGGGTCAGGTGCAAATCAATATGTTCGTGGACCGGTTGGAGATTACGAGTCCTGGTGGGCTTTACGGCGGTGTGACCGTGGAGAATCTCGGGGACGCAGGCGTTAGTTCATCTCGTAACCAAAGGCTGGCGTCTTTCCTTGAAGATCTGACTTTCGACGGTGGTGGCCCGGTTGCGGAAAACCGCGGTTCAGGCATTGCAACGATGAACCGAGCGCTGCAGGAAGCACTAATGGCGCCACCAGAGTTCATCAACAGGATCACTGATTTCACAGTGATCTTCAGGAAGCGACGCGTGGCACCCCAGGAACGCCACGTCACCGCTTCGGATAGAGTGCACGACCTGTTTACTCAGAGGGAATCGTGGTCAGCGGCGGAGCTGGTCGCCGAAACAGGCTTGAGCCGTAGCGCGGTCACTGGTGCTGTTAAGCAGCTCATCAACTCCGGCACTGTTGAAGCTACTGAGCCGGTCCGCTCGCCACGTCAGCGCTACCGGCTGTCCCGGCGGTCGACATAGCACTCAACTTCACACTTAACTTCACACAGGTGTTATGTAGTGTGAAGTTAAGTGTGAAGTGCTGCCGGGCTAAAGTGATCCCATGCCCGCGAACGTCCTCGACCGCTTCCACCCCCAGGTAGCCACCTGGTTCGAAGAGGTCTTCGCGGGGCCGACTGCAGTCCAGGACCAGGCGTGGCGGTCGATTTCGGAGGGGGAGAACACCCTCGTGGTCGCCCCGACCGGTTCAGGTAAGACGCTCGCCGCCTTCCTATGGTCCCTCAATCAGATGGTGGGTCGCGCGGGGCAGCAATCGCTCCACTTCACTGAAAACGCGGCGTCGCAGCGCAGCACTGAGGGGACGCGCGACGGCGTGCGCGTCCTCTATATCTCTCCGCTGAAAGCGCTCGGTGTGGACGTGGAGAACAACCTCCGCGCGCCGCTCACCGGTATCGCTCGCGTAGCCCAGCGGATGGGTCTGGACATGCCGGACGTTTCCGTCGCGGTGCGCTCGGGGGATACTCCGCAGTCTGAACGCAACCGGCAGGCCCGCAAACCTCCGGACATCCTCATCACTACGCCGGAAAGCCTGTACTTGATGCTGACCAGCAAGTCGGCGGGGATTCTGAAAACCGTCGATACCGTGATCATCGATGAAATCCACGCGCTTGCCGGCACGAAACGCGGTGTGCACTTGGCGCTGTCGCTGGAGCGGCTGCGCCGCCTTGCCGGGAATTTCCAGCGCATTGGTCTCTCGGCAACCGTCCGGCCGCTCGACGCGGTGGCGAATTTCCTGGGGGAGCGCACAACCATCGTCAACCCGCCCGCGGAGAAGAAGTGGAAGCTCGACGTCCACGTGCCCGTTGAGGACATGAGTGACCTGCCGGTGCCCGAAGAGGGATCCCCGATCGGGGATGCGGTTATCGATGTCACTCCGACAGCCGAAGATGTCATTGACTTCGACCTCGCCCCGCCGCCAACTCCGGGCCAATCGTCCATCTGGCCGCACATCGAGGCGCAGTTGTACCGGGAGATCATGGCGCATCGCTCGACGATCGTGTTCGTCAACGCGCGCCGGACCGCGGAGCGCCTGACCAGCCGCCTCAACGAGATCTGGGCGGCGGAGCACGACCCGGAAGCACTCAGCCCGGAACTTCGGCGCCCACCAGCGCAACTGATGAAGGCGACCGACTTGGCAGGCAAAGCCGCGCCAGTGATCGCCCGCGCCCACCACGGCAGCGTGTCCAAAGAAGAGCGCGTGACCACGGAGACTGCCCTGAAGGAAGGCACCCTCAAGGCAGTGGTGTCTACGAGTTCGCTCGAGCTCGGCATCGACATGGGTGCGGTGGACCTGGTCGTCCAGGTCGAATCCCCTCCGTCGGTGGCCTCGGGGCTGCAGCGCGTCGGTCGCGCCGGGCACTCCGTCGGAGCCGTGTCAGAGGGCTCGTTCTACCCAAAGCACCGTTCCGATCTCGTCCAAACAGCGGTCACCGTGCCCCGTATGCGTGAGGGCCTGATCGAGGAGCTGCACACCCCGAAAAGCCCGCTTGACGTGCTCGCACAGCAGACCGTCGCCGCTGTCGCGGTGGAGGACCTCGAAGTCGACGACTGGTACGAGACCGTCACCCGCGCCTGGCCGTACCGTGACCTGGCCCGCGAAGTTTTCGACGCGGTCATTGACCTCGTTGTCGGCGTCTATCCATCCACCGACTTCGCGGAATTGCGTCCCCGCGCGATCCTCGACGGCACCACCCTGAAAGCCCGCCCAGGAGCCCAACGCGTCGCTGTCACGAACGCCGGCACGATTCCAGACCGCGGTATGTTCGGCGTGTTCTTGATCGCAAGCGATCAAGACGGAGGAAGAGGACCGCGCCGCGTCGGGGAGCTCGACGAGGAGATGGTCTATGAATCCCGCGTCGGAGACGTGTTCACACTCGGCGCATCCAGTTGGCGGATTGAGAACATCACGCGCGATCAGGTCCAGGTCAGCCCCGCGCCGGGCCACACCGGCCGCTTGCCGTTCTGGTCCGGCGACAGTTTGGGCCGGCCGTATGAATTGGGTCTTGCGCTTGGCGAGTTTCGTCGAGAAGCGAAAAGCGGCGGTGAGATCGACCCGAGCCTGGATGCGTACGCCCGCGACAACCTCCTGAAATACCTCGACGAGCAGGAGGAAGCGACTGGCATCATCCCTGATGAGAAAACGCTGGTCCTCGAACGCTTCACGGATGAGGTGGGGGACTGGCGGGTCGTGCTGCACACCCCGTTCGGCAAAGGGGTCAATGCCGCGTGGGCGTTGGCGACGGGGTGGCGCGTGGCGCAGGAGACCGGTATGGATGCCCAGGCTGTCGCGGGTGATGACGGCATTGTGCTGCGCCTGCCGCAGGGCGAGAAGGAGCCGGATGCGTCAGTGTTCGGCTTCGACGCAGACGAGATCGCGGACATCGTGACTGAGCAGGTGGGCAACTCAGCGCTCTTCGCCTCCCGGTTCCGCGAGTGCGCCGCCCGCGCGCTGCTTCTTCCGCGCCGCAATCCGGGCAAGCGCGCGCCTTTGTGGCAGCAGCGCCAACGCGCCGAGCAGCTTCTTGACGTCGCCCGCAACTACCCGTCCTTCCCGATCATCCTCGAGACAGTCCGCGAGTGTTTGCAGGATGTCTACGATTTGCCGGCGCTGCAGGACGTGATGCGCCAGCTGGCTACCCGCCGCATCCGCGTCGCTGAGGTGACCACGGATCAGCCGAGCCCCTTCGCCTCGTCGTTGCTGTTCAACTACACCGGCGCGTTCATGTACGAAGGCGACACCCCGCTGGCGGAAAAGCGCGCCGCGGCCCTCTCGCTCGACCCGTCGCTGCTAGCTAAATTGCTGGGCACCGTGGAGCTGCGCG
This sequence comes from Corynebacterium genitalium ATCC 33030, assembly GCF_000143825.1. Classification (NCBI taxonomy): domain Bacteria; kingdom Bacillati; phylum Actinomycetota; class Actinomycetes; order Mycobacteriales; family Corynebacteriaceae; genus Corynebacterium; species Corynebacterium genitalium. The sequence continues at coordinate 2,259,474 of NZ_CM000961.1, read as the reverse complement.
AGCTTCTCGACGCTGATGTCATCGCAGAGGTCGATGCCTCCCTTCGTCGCGTCGGTAAGGCGGACACCTCCGAGCAGTTCGCGGACACGCTGCGGATCGTGGGCCCCATCCCTCTGGATGAATTGACCACTTATACCTCGGTTCCTTTGTCAGGTCTCGAAAAGAGCCTGACAAAGCGAGTCATGGTGGTCCGCATCGGCGGCCGCGAGCATCTGGCGCAATCACTCGATGCGCCATTGCTTCGCGACGGGCTCGGCGTGCCGATCCCTCCCGGCATTCCCGCCCAAGTGGCCACCATCCCGGACGCGCTGAACCAGTTGGTGAGCCGCTGGGTGCGCACGCGCGGGCCGTTCACGCTCCGCGACCTGGCTGAGGCATTCGGCCTGTCGGTCGGTGCGGCCTACACGGCGTTGACCCCGCTGGTTGACGCCGACAAGGTCATTGAAGGCCGCTACCGCCAGGGTGTTGACGAGCAGGAGTACATGGCCGCCGAGGTTCTGCGCATCGTGCGCACCCGGTCGCTCGCCGCTGCCCGCGCGCAGACTCGCCCGGTCTCACAATCGGCGCTCGGCCGGTTCATGCCGGCCTGGCTCAACATCGCCCCTGCCGGCACGCGGCCGCCGTTGCGCGGTGCGGACGGCGTGTATTCGGTCATTGAGCAGCTCGCTGGCGTCCGCCTTCCTGCCAGCGCGTGGGAGTCCATGATCCTCCCGTCGCGCGTGGGCGACTACTCCCCGGAGATGCTCGATGAGCTGACGCTGGGCGGCGAAGTCGTCATCGTCGGGGCTGGCAAGGCCGGCGCACGCGACCCGTGGATCATGCTGCTGCCCGCCGACTACGCCGCCCAACTCATGCCGATCCCGGAAGAACCCTTGCTCAGTCTCACCCAGCAGCAGGTGATGGACAAGATCCGCGCCGGCGGCGGCTACCTGTTCACTGACTTGTTGGATGGTGTCGGTGGTGCGCGCAGCGCGACCACCGACGAGCTCCGCGAGTCCGTGTGGGATCTCGTCGAGGCGGGTCTGATCGCACCTGACTCGTTCGCTCCGATCCGTGCTCGCCTCGCCGGCGGTAAGCATGGGAAGACGGCGCACAGGGCGAAGCGGCGGCCGTCGAGAAGCAGAATCCGCTCTGGGCGCACCACCTTCACCACCGTGACTCCGCCGGACATGACCGGGCGCTGGGCTGCGACACCAACGCCTGACACTGATCCGACGCAACGTTCGCTGGCGCACGGTGAAGCGTGGCTTGACCGTTACGGCGTGGTCACCCGCGGCAGCATCGTCTCCGAGGACATCCCCGGCGGTTTCGCCCTGGCCTATAAGACGCTCTCCGGTTTCGAGGAGTCCGGCAAAGCCATGCGCGGCTACCTCGTCGAAGGGCTCGGCGCCGCGCAATTCTCCACGCCAGCCACGATCGACCGTTTGCGCGGGCACCAGGACTCAGATGACCTCGTCGGCTGGCCGTCCGGCACCAAGGAACCGAAGGTCTACGTGCTTGCCGCCACCGACCCCGCGAACCCCTACGGCGCAGCGTTACCGTGGCCCGAGTCAGGGCCGACACGGACTGCCGGCGCGCTCGTCGTGCTTATCGACGGCCTCCTCGCCGCCCACATCACCCGTGGCGGCAAGACCATGACCACTTTTTTCGACGGCTTCCCCGAAGGGGTCGTCGCTCACGGCGAAAGGGACGCGGAGCTTCTACGCATGGTCGTCGGGGCGCTCGCCGATGTTGTGGGGCAGGGGCGGATGACGCCGTTGACCGTCGAAAAGCTCAACGGCGGGCCCGCGTTCACCCTGAAAGAGTACGGTGCGGCCGGTTCACCGAAGGGCGCGAAGATCGGCGGCAGAACGGTTGCTTCGCCGAAGCGCCGTGGCCGGACGGTGACCGACGCGATCAAGTCGATGGAGCTGGACGACCTCAGCTTCGACGACCCGTCTGACGAGGAGGACACAGATGCCCGAGGGTGATTCCGTCTACCAGCTGTCCAAACGGCTGCAGTTCATGACCGGCCGCGAGGTGACCAAGTGCTCTCTGCGCGTTCCCCGCTTTGCCACCGTCGACTTCACCGGCATGACCGTCGAGCGCGTCTGGCCCTACGGTAAGCACTTGTTCATGCAGTTCGGCGCGGACGGCTACGAGCCCGAGATACTGCACACCCACCTCAAGATGGAGGGAACCTGGTCCGTTCACCGCGCGGGCAGTCGCTGGAAGAAGCCTGGTCACACAGCTCGAGTCGTGCTCCAGCTTGCGGATGCGGCCGGCGATATCGAGCTGGTCGGCCATTCCCTCGGTCTTGTCGACGTCTTCCCTGCCGTCGCGTACGAGGAAGAGATGGGCTATCTCGGCCCAGACATGCTCGCGGAAGACTTCGATTCTGCGGAGGCTTATCGACGCATTCTCGCCGCACCGGAAAGAGAGATCGGGCGCGCGCTGATGGACCAATACCGTGTCGCGGGAATTGGCAACGAATACCGCGCCGAGATCTGCTTCCTCGCCGGCGTCCACCCCGCCCGCACCGTTGGGGAGTTGGGGGAGGAGAAGGTTCGGTCGATCATCGATATCTCCCGCCGCCTCATGTGGACGAACAAAGAGGAGGTCAAACGCGTCTCCACCGGGGTGAAACGGGCCGGGGAGACGGCTTACGTCTTCGGCCGAAACAACAAGCCCTGCCGGCGCTGCGCCACCTTGATCAAAAACGGATTCCTCGGCGGTGCGGGTGACCTAGAGCGCGTGATCTGGTGGTGCCCCACCTGCCAGCCAGAGCCAGAGGGCTGGCCAGAACGCGCCGTGCGGAAAAGTTGACACAGCGGGACCGTGCTCAAACGACTAAAACGCCGTGACCTGCGGTTACGTTGCTAGACGGAAATCCAGTTTGTCAACTTTTCCGCAAGGGACCCGTGAACCCCTACGCCTGCGGTGCGGTCTCGTTGCGCTCACGAATGGCGCGGCGGATGAAGAAGACCAAAAAGCCTAGGATGATGAGGATGAGCAGGACGTAGACGACCTTGGAGTATTGGTCGACGTAGCGCTCGACAACGTCCCAGTTCTCACCGAGCTTGAAACCGAGGTAGATCAGGATGAAGTTCCAAATGCCGGAGCCCAGGGTGGTCCACAGGCCGAAAGTGAGCAGGTTCATTCGGTCGAGGCCGGCGGGAATGGAGATCAGCGAGCGCACGCCGGGGATGAGACGCCCGAAGAAGATCGACGGCTTGCCGTAACGGTCGAACCACTCCAGAGCTTTATCCACGTCGGAGGCCTTGACCAGCCACATCCAATCCGCGATGGCGCGCAGGCGGTCGGCGCCCAACCACGCACCCAGGCCATAGAGCATGTACGCGCCGACGACGGAACCAATGGTCGCCCAGATGAACACCGACACGAAGTTCAGGGAACCCTGCGCGACGGTGAAGCCGCCCAGCGGCAGCACGACCTCCGAGGGGATTGGCGGGAAGAGGTTCTCCAGCAGGATCGCGATGCCGACGCCAGGGGCGCCGAGGGCATCCATGAGGTTGACAATCCAATCGATGATTCCGGACACGCGTCACTCTTTCTTCTGGCGGTCAGTCGTCTAGCACTCTATCCGCTAAAGGTATCTGGACTAGAAACGCGCACCGTTAGATATCTGTTGACCAGGTATGCACCGGGGCGGAGGTCTTCTGATTCTCCAGGTACGCCTCGAGCACACGGGCAAGTGCGTCCTGGCGTTCCGGGGAACCGGGCTTCGTGCCCGCGCCGGTGGAGACCAATGCATCGAGCTGCCACGATGCGCCGTTCTGGCGCCGCCACGCGCGCCCTTCGATGACGCCCAGGTACTTGTCAATCAAGTTCTCGTCGACCTCGAGCATCTCCAACCCGAGTCGCGCTTGGTCTAGGAGGTGGTTGAGGACGAGGTTGGAGACGTCGATACGCCCCAGCGTGGGCCACACAACCCGGGCACCGAGGCCGTCGCGCGCGCCGGCGAAGAAGTTATTCGTCGCATCGGTGAAAGTCAGGCGCGACCAGACGGGTCGAGTCTGTTCGCCGAGGAACTTGACCATGCCGTAGTAGAAGGCTGCGTCCGCAATGATGTCGATGGTCGTCGGGCCCGCCGGGAGGATGCGGTTCTCCACGCGGATGTGGGACAGCTCCGTCGACGGATCGTAAATCGGCCGGTTCCACCGCCAGATCGTGCCGTTCTGCAGATTGAGGTAGTGCAGGCCGGGGCTGTTGCCGTCCATGATCGGTTTGCCTGCTTCGGCGCGGCCTTCCGGGATGAGCGGGGAGAAGTAGCGGACGTTTTCCTCGAACAGGTCGAACACGGACGTGATCCAGCGTTCACCGAACCACACGCGCGGCCGCACGCCCTGGTTAACCAGCTCCGCGGTGCGGGTGTCCATGGACTGTTGGAAGATGGGGATGCGGGATTCGTGCCACACTCGGTGGCCTAAGAACAGTGGGGAATTTGCTCCGAGCGCCACCTGCACGCCCGCGATAGCTTGGGAGGCATTCCACGCGTCCGCGAAACGGTCGGGGGCGACTTGCAGATGCAGCTGCATCGAGGTGCAGGTGGACTCGGTAGCAATGTCCTCAAAGGATTCTCGGTACCGCTCTTCGCGCGCGATGTCGATGTCTACGAGTTCGCCGCGGGCCTGCATCACCGAGTTCGTCAGGGCAGCGTAGCGGTTCTCTTTGGTCATCCACTCGGGGCTTTTCAGGAATTCGGTGGTGACGGTCGGCAGGGTGCCGATCATCGCCATCCGCGCTCCTGCCGCCGTCGCGGCTTCCTGCACATTGTGCAGGCGCTCGTTCAGTCCGTTGTGCAGCCTCGTGAGCCCGTCGCCTTCCATCGACAACGGAGGGTGGTTCACCTCGACGTTGTAGCGCCCGACTTCGGCCTGGTATTCATCTGAAAGCTCAGCGAGCACCGCATCGTTGCAACCCGCAGGCGCTGCATTCTCGTCGACGAGGTTGAGCTCGAGCTCCAAACCGATCGTGCCGTGATCGACGAATTCGGCCTTTTGGAGGTGCTTGTCAAAAACCTCGAGCTCGTCGAGCAGGTAATTGCGGTACTGCGTCCGCTGTTTCGGGGTATAAGAATCGCGTGATACGGCGTCGCCCATGGTTGTCAAGAATAACCGCAGGCGGCGCCGATCAACCGCATTTCATTTACTTTTGTTCGCGGTACCAGCGAATCAGCGCGTCCGTTGAAGCGTCGCCGGTGTCGGGTGTTTCTTCGCCGCTGACAGCGCCCGCCAGCTGGTTGGCCTGCTCTTTGCCCAGCTCAACACCCCACTGGTCGAAGGAGTTGATGCCCCAGATCACGCCTTGGGTGAAGGTGATGTGCTCGTACAGCGCGATGAGCGCGCCAAGCGCGTGCGGTGTGAGTTCTGGGGCGAGGATCGTGGTGGTCGGGCGGTTGCCCGGCATGACCTTGTGCGGCGCCAGCTGCTTATCGACGCCACTTGCCTCCACCTCTTGCTGCGTCCTCCCGAAAGCAAGCACCTTGGTTTGAGCGAAGAAATTCCCCATGAGCAGATCGTGCATCGATCCTTCACCGGTGGCCGTCGGCAGGTCTTCCTTCGGGGTGGCAAAGCCGATGAAGTCCGCCGGGATCATCGTCGTTCCCTGGTGGATGAGCTGGTAAAAGGCGTGCTGCCCGTTCGTGCCCGGTTCTCCCCAGAAGATCTCGCCGGTGTCGACGGTGACGGGGGAGCCGTCGATACGCGTGCTCTTGCCGTTGCTCTCCATGGTGAGCTGCTGAAGGTAGGCGGGGAAGCGGGAGAGGTCCTCGGAGTAGGGGAGCACGGCGTGGGTCTGCGCGCCGTAGAAGTTGCGGTACCAGACGTTGAGCAGGCCCATCAGTGCCGGGACGTTGCGCTCGTTCGGGGTGGTGCGGAAGTGCTCGTCCATCGCGTGGAAGCCCTCGAGGAAACGCATGAAGTCCTGCGGGCCGATGACCGCCATGAGCGACAGACCGATTGCAGAATCGACCGAGTAGCGGCCGCCGACCCAGTCCCAGAACGGGAACATGTTGTCAGTGTCGATGCCGAACTCGGCGACCTTCTCCGCGTTCGTGGACACCGCTACGAAGTGCTTCGCGATGGCGGACTGGTCACCGTCGAACTGCTCCAGCAGCCAACGCTTCGCAGCATGCGCGTTGGACAGGGTCTCCTGCGTGGTGAAGGTCTTCGATGCAACGATGAACAGCGTTTCCTCCGGATTGACCTCATCGAGGACCCGGGACATGTCAGCTGGATCGACGTTAGAGACGAACTCGGCGGTAATGCCCGCCGTGGCGTACGTGCGCAGCGCGTTTGCCGCCATCGCGGGACCCAGGTCCGAGCCGCCGATACCGATGTTGACCACCTTCTTGATCGTGTGGCCGGTGTGTCCCTGCCACTCGCCCGAGCGCAGCTTGGAGGCGAAATCGCGCATCCGGCCCAGCACTTCGTGGACGTCTGCTGCAGCGTCCTGGCCGTCGACTTTCAGATCCCGCTCCGCCGGGATGCGCAGCGCGGTGTGCAGCACAGCACGGTCCTCAGTGGAGTTGATGCGCTCGCCGGTGAACATTTTCTCCGTGGCACCCTTCAGGTCGGCCTCCTCGGCAAGCTCCACGAGCGCGGCGAGAATGTCGGCGTCAACGAGGTTCTTGGACAGGTCGACGTGCAGGCCAGCAGCGTCAAAAGTGTAGGTCTCAGCGCGGTGGTCATCGTGGGCGAACAGTTCGCGCAGGGTGGTCGCCTTCTTCTCGGCGTGAAGCTTGAGCAGGTTGTTCCAGGCAGCGGTGGAGGTGATGTCGGTCATGGCCCCAAGGGTAGTGAAATATCCCGGGCTCTCGGGGTTAATTTTCGGGGATAATGGGCCGCATGAGCATTGTGAAGATCAACGCAATCACTGTCCCTAAGGACGCTGGCGAGCACCTGGAGGAGCGTTTCAAGGCCCGCAAACACGCCATTGACAATCAGCCCGGTTTCGAAGGCTTTCAGCTGCTCCGCCCCGTCAAGGGGGAAGAGCGCTATTTCGTGGTCACCCGCTGGGCGGATGAAGAGTCCTACAACAACTGGTGGGCTGGGGAAGGCCGCTCTGCACACGCACACGGCGAGGGCCGGGAAGGCGGGGAGGCCCGCAAGCCTGTCGCATCCGGTGCGGAACTGCTCGAGTTCGAGGTCGTGCTCGACTCGCTCGAGGAGGACTAGGGGCCCGAGATTTAGTTTGCATAGTTGCACAGGCAAACAATTCTGAACTGGGGTTTTGTCCAGACCGTCACGAGCGAATGCAAACAATATCTTGACGCCGCCTCTAGGCCCTTTCCCGGAGCAACGCGAGGAGGATTCTGGGGAGGTCGTAGAGCGTCCCAGCTGAGATCCGCACGACGGTCCATCCCATGAGCTGGCATTCCAGGTTGATCCGGAAGTCGGTGTCTCGTTGGCCGCGAGCTAGGTGGTGTTCGCCGTCGTACATCAGGGCAATCTTGAGGTCTGTAAGGGCGAGGTCGAAGGTGGTGATGAGGCGTGGGCCGTCGTAAAGCGGGACTTGCTCGGTGAAGGCGAGCCCGTGTGATCCGAATTCCCGCGCGGCCTGTGCCCATTCAGTGTCGCCAATGAGGTTGGGTTTTTCCGTCAGCGCTGTGCACATGAGACGCATCTCAGTTTCTTTGGGCGATTCAGCCCGCGCGCTAGAGAGCTGGAGAACGTTGCGCAGCCATCGGTTGTCCACTCGGCCGCGCGCGGCATCCAGGATGGATTCGGGGGTTACTCCAAGTAGGTGGCGTGAGGCGTCGACTAGCTGGACAGCCCACAGGACGATAGGGTCAGCTACCCATGCTGGGCTTGACCATGAGTGGATCCCTGCGCGGACATCTTGAACAGCTTCAACGACAGCGTCGGCTGGTGCGCTGACGGGTATTTCTAGCCCGTTCCAAATGACGGTCCACGTGCCCTTCGCTTTTCGACGCCTCCTGACCAGCCCCCATTCCCTTTCCCTCCGATCCACCGGTGTGTTCATCGTGGTGTCGCACGAGTCGGCTAGGTAGGGAAAACCCAACAGGGCGAGAGCGCTGAGACCGGCGACCACGCAGTTGGGGTTCTCATGGGCGTGGGCTACAGCTCGTAGACCGGCAGGCACTCGGTAGGCGGTGTTGTGGGGGTGGAATCGGGCATCGTGCCGGGCAAGTTCAGGTGATCGAACCGGGAAGTCTGACGCGAAGAAACCGGAAGAAACCTGAATTCCCCCGCCTGTCCGGTTGAGGGTGCCGGGGACTCGGCGGGAAATAGCCATCCGATCGACGCACGCAAGTTTTGTGTAGCCCATGCCCTTCTTAGACTGCGGGAAGGGTGGTTCGGTTCCCTTGAATCGCGAACAGTGTGGCCTTGTTGGATATAGTTTGCACGCTTGCCGTGGAAGTTAAATCTGACCTGCGGTTTTGTCAGCTCGGAAGGGGCCGGGTGCAAACTATATCCAGGCCGCCCGCTAACTTAGCCCAACTTGCCCCGCCCGAGCCTGAGTAGGATCGCCGCCAGGTTCGGGCCTTCTTCTCCTAGCTCGTCGCGGAACTGGTTGATGATGGCCACCTCGCGGTTGTGCACCAACCGCGTCCCGCCGGAACCCATGCGGGTTTTGCCGATCGCTTGGGAGATCTCGGTGCGGCGCTTCACGGAGTCGAGGATCAGCCGGTCGAGTCGGTCGATTTCTTGACGGTAGCGCTGAATTTCAGCGTCGGAAAGCGGATCGTCGGTGCCCGACGGATGCCTGATCTCGAACTCGCTCATAGCGCTTTATTCTGCCATGACCGGCTGCGGGACAGGTGTGGTACACCCGCCTAGTACGGTTGTACCCATCATGGGAACTGACTTGACTTTGGGGTTGAATCCGCAGCAGAAGGCCGCCGTGGAGCACACGGGCAGCCCGCTGCTCATTGTCGCTGGCGCGGGCTCTGGCAAGACGGCTGTGCTGACGCGGCGCATTGCGTATCTGCTGCAGGAGCGTGGGGTGGCGCCGTGGGAGATTCTGGCGATCACCTTCACCAATAAGGCCGCCGCCGAGATGAAGGAGCGCGTGGGTGCTCTCATCGGCCCGCAGGCGGAGCGAATGTGGGTGGCCACGTTCCACTCTGTGTGTGTGCGTATTCTGCGGCAGCAGGCGCAGCTGGTGCCGGGGCTGAACACGAACTTCACCATTTATGACGGTGATGATTCGCGCCGTTTGCTGGGCATGATCGCCAAAGAGATGAACTTGGACCTGAAGAAGTTCTCCGCGCGGACGCTGGCCAACGGGATCTCGAACCTGAAAAACGAGCTCATTGGTCCGGAGGAGGCGGCTGCGAACGCCCAGACGACGAAGAACCCCTTCGAGGTCACCGTGGCCGCGGTGTACACGCAGTACCAGCGTCGGCTGCGGGAGGGCAATGCGGTGGACTTCGACGATCTGATTGGCGAGGTTGTCGGGTTGTTCAAGCAGCATCCGCAGGTGGTGGAGTACTACCGTCGCCGCTTCCGGCACGTGCTTGTGGATGAGTATCAGGACACCAACCACGCGCAGTACGAGCTGATCCACACCCTCGTCGGCAATGGCCCTGATGCGCCGGAGCTGGCGGTCGTTGGTGATTCGGATCAGTCGATCTACGCCTTCCGCGGCGCGACGATCCGCAACATTGAGGAGTTCGAGCGTGATTACCCCAACGCCACGACGATCCTGCTGGAGCAGAACTACCGCTCGACGCAGAACATCCTTGCCGCAGCGAATGCCGTAATCGCGCAGAATGCTGGCCGTCGCCCGAAGAAGCTGTGGACTGACACGGGCACAGGGGAGAAGATCGTCGGTTACGTCGCGGACAATGAGCACGATGAGGCTCGTTTCGTCTCCACCGAGATCGACGAGCTCACTGATCGGGGAGTGCAGTATGGCGACATTGCCGTGATGTACCGCACCAACAACTCGTCTCGCGCGTTGGAGGATATTTTCATCCGCGCCGGTGTCCCGTACAAGGTTGTCGGCGGCACGCGCTTTTACGAGCGCCGCGAGATCCGAGACATCGTTGCGTACCTGCGCATTCTGGACAACCCGGATGATTCGGTGAGCATGCGACGCATCATCAACGTGCCCAAGCGCGCCATCGGCGACAAAGCGCAGGCGATGGTCGCGCTTCACGCGGACAATCACGGGATGAGTTTCGGGCGCGCGCTTATCGACGGCGCAGCGGGAGAGATCCCCACCCTAGGCCCCCGCGCGAAGAACGCGATCGGCGGTTTTGTCGAGATGATTCAAGGGCTGCGGGACGAGTTACCGGAGCTGAGAAACGAAGTCACCGGAATGCCCGACTTGGGGGCTTTGGTGACGCGCATTCTCGACGTCACTGGGTACAAGGCGGAGTTGGAAGCTTCGAATGATCCGCAGGACGGGGCGCGTTTGGACAACCTCAACGAGTTGGTCTCTGTGGCGCGCGAGTTCTCCTCTGAAGCGGCAAACCAGATGGCCTACGGCGAGGAGTGGGACCCGGAGAGCGGTGAGGCCCAGCCGGGGTCTTTGCAGGCCTTTCTGGAGCGTGTGTCCTTGGTCGCAGACGCGGACCAGATCCCGGATGAGGGTCAGGGCGTGGTCACGCTGATGACTTTGCACACGGCGAAGGGCCTGGAGTTCCCGGTCGTCTTCGTTACCGGATGGGAGGACGGCCAGTTCCCGCACATGCGGGCAATGGGCGATCCAGCTGAGCTCGCGGAGGAGCGTCGTCTCGCCTATGTAGGCATCACGCGTGCCCGGGAGCGGCTCTACCTGACTCGCGCGCTGACACGCTCTTCGTGGGGCAGTCCGATGAACAACCCTGCCAGCCGCTTCCTCGCGGAGGTCCCGGAAGACCTCCTCGACTGGCGCCGGGTTGAACCGGAGTACTCCTTCTCCAACGAAGCGTGGGGGAGTCCCGCGCCTTCGCGGCGTGCAATGCCGCGCCGCGAGCGCACACCTGTGAACAAGGATCTGCACCTGGCTAAGGGCGACCGCGTCAACCACGCTAAGTACGGGCTGGGCACGGTCATGAGTGTCGATGGTGTCGGAGCCAGGGAGACCGTCACCATCGACTTCGGTTCCAGCGGAACCGTGCGGCTGATGCTCATCGGCGGTGTGCCGATGGAAAAGCTCTAGCTACATCTCAATGCCGCGGTCCTTGAGCCACGGCACCGGGTCGATGGCGTTGCCGCCGCCCGGACGGACTTCGAAGTGCAGGTGTGGGCCGGTGGACTGGCCCTCGTTGCCCATCTCGGCGATTTGCTCGCCGGCGGTCACTCGCTGGCCAACGCTCACGTTGAAGGAGTGGACGTGGCCGTAGACGGTGATGGTGCCGTCGTCGTGACGCACGCGGACCCACTTGCCGAAGCCCTGTGCCGGGCCGGCGTTGATCACGGTGCCGTCCATGACGGAGTAGATCGGGGTGCCGATGCCGTTGGCGATGTCGATGCCGTTGTGCATGCGGCCCCAACGCGGGCCGTAGCCTGAGGTGAAGCGGCCCTCTGCCGGAAGGACGACCTTCTGGCCGCTTGGCGCGGTGCCCTCCTGCGGGGTCACGGAGGTGGTGGGGACCTCTACGGTCGCTTCCTCCTCGTCGTACTCCGGCAGCGCGCGTGGGTCGTATACGATGCTGTAGCCGGCCGCAGAGAACGTGGCTCCCTGGGACAGGATGTCGTCGAGGGCCATGCCGATGGACGGCAGGGCGGGGGCGAGACCGTCGACGTCTTCGCCGTCGACAGACACGTTGATGGCGTGCGCGGGGATGGCGGCCAGGGTTGTGAGGGCCACCGCTGCGGCGATCAAGCGTCGTTTCATTGCATCCTTCTTTGCTTCTTCGTCTCTACGCATGGAATGGTCCGTTGAACTCGCCACATGCTAACTGGCTCTGGAGCCCCGATCAATGCTTGGACACCGCCGTTGACGTGCAAATTCGCTCCTGTTGGGGAAGGATCCCACGGAAACGCGCTGGATACGGTAGTTAACTTCTGTGACTATTGTGAAACCTGTGAGTTTTGAGGCGGGGGTATCGGGCGGGGGTGATTTTCCGTGATTGAAACCTGTAACAGAAGCGCCACCATGCAACGAAAAACGCCCCCTTCCCGATAAGGAGGGGGCGTTCTACGGAGGTTCTAAACCGTAATGCCGCGAGCTGCGAGCCACGGCACCGGGTCGACCGGGGTGGTGCCGTCCGGGTGGACCTCAAAGTGGAGGTGGGAGCCGGTGGAGAAGCCGCGGCTACCCATGCCAGCGATCTTCTGACCGGCCTTGACGCGCTCACCGACGGCGACGTCGAGGGTCTCCATGTGGCCGTAGACGGAAACGGTGCCGTCATCGTGGCGCAGGCGGATCCAGTTGCCGTAACCCTGTGCCGGGCCGGAGTCGATGACCACGGCATCAGCCACAGCGATGATCGGGGTGCCCACGGCGTTGGCGATGTCGATGCCGTTGTGCATCGCGCCCCAGCGCATACCAAAACCGGAGGTGAAAGTGCCCTCTGCCGGCTTCATGGACTTCGGTGTGCGGGCAGCCTCGTCTGCTGCCTTGCGCTCCTGTGCGAACTCAACAGCCTTCCCCAGCTGTTCAGAAAGATTGTCCACCGGCTTGTACTCGCTGATCGCCAGGATCTGCGGTGCTTCCTGCGGAGCTGCCTCTTCGGCGGGGGCAATCCCGTCAAAAGCAGTCTGCGCATCGGCAAGGCGGTCATTATTGGCCGCGGTAGCTACCGAAGCGCCGCCAGTTGTCACTGCGCCCGTGGTCAGGGCGACAAGTGCGACACGGCCCTTGTTAGGGGTCTGCTTCCGGTGCTTGCCGTGGGTGCGGCGTGCGCTCGAAGAGTTCAACTTAAACCTCGTTAGATCGTCAATGGGTTACGGGTCGTTCCATAATCGTAACCGAGTTGTTATCTACCGGACACAGATTAGTCAGTTCCAGAACGTTAAGCAACCTTTCGGGCAACTTTAACCAAATCGGGTGGAAGATCTCATGTGTTACGTCGGAAAGCGAAGTGTCTCACAAACGTGTCTGACCACGATTCGCACGTCACCCGTGACAAGGTGGAATGCAATGAGTAAGAAGTCTAGTCCTCCGACGCGTTCGTCCCGAACGTCGCCCACGGTCGCTCGTCGTCGCCCGCGCTCAGTGAATGTATCAGATGCTGCGCGGGCGAACGCGACACCGGCAGCGCCGTCGACGATGAAGGAGCGCGTCCGCCATTACGCGCCGTACATCGGCGTGCCCAATATCGTGCTTGTGCTGGGCATTATCGCCGTCTGCTTGGCTACTATCCTGCTCGCTGGTGGTCGTGTCGCCGCGTTGCCCGCCGCGATCGCAGAGACGTGGTTCGTGCTCCACGGTGTACCTGTGATCCTCGATGGTGTGATCTTGGGCTCACTTCCGCTCTTGCCGGCGGTCTTGGTGGCTGCGTTCATTGCGTGGCGTGTCCGCGTCGCCACGCGTGAGCGGGTGAGTGTGCTGGATCTGTATGCGATCTTTGGCCTTGTGGTGCTCATTCCGTTCACCCTGTCCGCGATAGCGTGGTTCATGGTGGGGGATGCGTCGAGTGTTTTTCCCGTCAGTCCGCCTGCGATTCACAAGGCGCTCTTCATTCCGGTGTTCGTTCACCTCGTTGGGATGGCGTGCGGCATGAGTGAGCGGCTGTGGCGCGCGCTGTTCGACCGTGCCTCATTGCCGGTCGCGTTGATCGGCGCCACCCGCGCAATGGCCACGCTCGCGCTACGCCTCCTTGCGGCCGCGGCGATCGTTTACCTTGTGCTTCTCGCTGTCGGCTACGGACGCATCGCGGACCTTGTCGCCCAGTTCCCGGTTTTGGATGGGGGAGGGGGACTCGCGCTGGTGGGGCTGTGCATCCTCTATCTGCCGAACGCGGTCATCTCCACGCTGTCCGTGTTGCTCGGCGCTCCGATGCAGATCGCCGAGGGCGGTGTCTCTCTCTTCAGTGCCGCACTTGTGCCGCTTCCGCCGCTGCCGCTCTTCGGCGCGATCCCAGGCACTGTGCCCGCGTGGGCGCCAGTGCTGATGATCGTGCCGGCAGCGGTGCTCATCCACTTCGTCGCTTCTCGACGTTTCCTCCCCATCGACATCGCCGCCTGCACCCTCATCGCTGCCGTTTTCGCTCTTGTTGGCGCGCTCATGGCTGGCGGCCATGTCGGTGCGTACGGCTGGATCGGGCCGTCACCTTTGTTCTTCGCCCTAGCGGCACTATGTTGGGTTGGAGGAGTGATTGGCTTGGCCTGGATCGTGGCAGCGATCAGAGGCCGCACTGTGGCAGCAGACGCCGAGGATACTGCGGATGCTGAGGACGCGGATGATGTTGACCACGCGGATGAGGCGGATGTCGTCGACGTGCCAAGGGAGCTCGAGACGGACGAGCGTGAAGACGGCCACCGCGAGGTCGAAGAACCTCAGCCCGAGTCCAAACCCGAGGCGGAAGAATCCGATGAGGGTGTCTCTGAGGGAGAGCAGCCAGCAGGCGGATCCACTGCCTACTCAGTTCTGAAACAGCGGGAAGGCGAAGCCGGGCTCGAGGCCGATGAGGCTGACCCGTTGAGTGAAACGCAGCGCCCCGTCACGGACTAGACTTGGCCGTTGTGTCAGACTCTTCAGGCTCTCCAGAGATTTCCGTTGCCGTGTTGGTGTCGGGGTCGGGGACGCTATTGCAGGCCATCCTTGATCACCAAGGCCGCTACAGCGTAGACTTCGTCGTCGCCGACGTTGAGTGCCCTGCATTGGACCGGGCGCGCGCTGCCGGGATCCGCGCCGAGGTTGTCGCAGTGGATGGTGACCGCGACGAGTGGAATGTCCGTCTCGCGGAGACGGTGGCGAGTACAGACCCCGATGTGGTCGTCTCCGCCGGATTCATGAAGATCCTCGGGCAGGGTTTCTTGGATCGGTTCGAAGGCTCGCTCATCAACACTCACCCAGCACTTCTGCCGGCGTTCCCCGGAGCGCACGCCGTCCGGGACGCTCTGGCGTACGGCGTGAAAGTCACCGGAACGACGGTGCACTACATCGATTCGGGGGTAGACACGGGCGAAATCATTGCCCAGCGTGCGCTGAATGTGCGCGAGGGTGAAACTGAAGAAGAGTTGCACGAACGGATTAAGGTGATGGAGCGCGAGTTGATCGTCGATACGCTCCATCGCGCCACCCCCACGACGACCGGAAAGGTTGAGTTCTCCGCATGACCCGCACACCTATCAAACGTGCCCTGATCAGTGTCTTCGATAAGACGGGCCTGGATGAGCTCGCGACTGCTCTCGCCGAGGCTGGTGTGGAGATCGTCTCCACTGGTTCGACTGCGCAGCACATCAAGGACGCTGGCGCGAACGTGACTGAGGTCGCGGAGCTGACCGGCTTCCCGGAGGTGCTCGAGGGCCGTGTGAAGACGCTGCACCCGCGCGTTCACGCCGGCATTCTGGCTGACCTGCGCAAGGAAGAGCACGTCAAGCAGATCCAGGAGCTCGGTGTGGAGCCGTTCGATCTCGTCGTGGTCAATCTTTACCCGTTTAGTGAGACAGCTGATTCCGGTGCTAGCTTCGACGAGGTCGTCGAGATGATCGACATTGGTGGCCCCTCGATGGTGCGCGCTGCCGCAAAGAACCACCCGTCCGTTGCAGTCGTGGTGGACCCGTCGCGGTACAGCGAAGTCATTGACGCCGTGCGAGGCGGTGGATTCGATGAAGCGCAGCGCCGCCAGCTGGCAGCAGACGCGTTCACGCACACGGCGATCTACGACTCTGAAGTATCCGCCTGGTTCGTTGAGCAACTGGACGAAGGGAGCACGCGGACGACTCTCCGGTACGGCGAAAACCCGCACCAGTCCGCGACCCTCATCTCGGACGGCACCGGCTTGGCGGGTGCCACCCAGCACGGGGGTAAGGAGATGAGCTACAACAACTATCAAGACGCTGACGCTGCCTGGCGCGCGTGCTGGGACCACGAGCGTCCATGCGTGGCCGTGATCAAGCACGCGAACCCGTGCGGCATCGCAGTCTCGGACACCTCTATCGCCGAGGCGCACTCCAAGGCCCACGCCTGCGACCCGGTCAGCGCCTACGGCGGTGTGATCGCCGCCAACCGCGAAGTCACCGTGGAGATGGCTGAGCAAGTCGCCCCGATCTTCACCGAAGTCATCATTGCGCCGGGGTACGCCCCGGAAGCCCTGGAGCTGCTGCAAACCAAGAAGAACCTGCGCATCCTCACCGCCGAGCAGCCAGAGCGTGAAGGAATGGACATCGTGCAGATCTCCGGTGGCACGCTGCTGCAGGATCGCGATATCTACCAAGCCGACGGTGACAATCCGGAGAACTGGGAGCTTGCCGCCGGGGAGCCGGCTGACGAGCAAACTCTTAAGGACCTCGAGTTCGCATGGAATTCCGTGCGATGCGTGAAGTCCAACGCCATCCTCATTGCCCGTGATGGAGCCGCGGTGGGTGTCGGGATGGGGCAAGTCAACCGTCTCGACTCGGCCCGTCTGGCAGTCGAGCGCGCGAACACCCTTGACGAGGGACGTAACCGTTCCAACGGAGCCGTTGCCGCGTCCGATGCTTTCTTCCCCTTCGCCGACGGCTTCCAAATCTTGGCGGACGCAGGGGTGAAGGCAGTGGTGCAGCCGGGCGGTTCCATCCGCGACGATGAGGTTGTGGCAGCGGCCAAGGAAGCTGGCGTGACCATGTACTTCACGGGCACCCGCCACTTCTCGCACTAACCGCCGGTCAAGCCACGCGCCCTTGTAGTGCTTTCCCTGGAAACAGTGCAATAATCAACAGTGTGAGCAACGAATACTGGGGCGCACCCCACAACCAGTACCAGCCTGGTATGTATCCCCCGCAGTACCCGCCGGTGACGCAACAGAAATCATCCAACGCAGGGATGATCATCATGAGCGTCATCGCCGGGCTGTTAGCCATCGCCCTGACGGGATTCCTGGTCTATTACTTCACGACGAATTCGGACGCGAACCGCGCGGCCAATGAGCCCGCCTTGACCAGCGTGCAGCAGCCGAGTGAGGGCGATCGCCCCACCGTCACCCAGACGGTGAACGCGCCCTCGCCGAACGAGCAGCAGCAACCGAAGCCTGCGAACAAGCCCACGAAGAACTACACGGATTATTGGGTCAACGACTCTGATGTGACGACTCCGCAGTTCGCGGCAAACGTGTTCTCCGCCTTTGTGGCTAAGTACAACTCCACCGGTAGCCCGAACGTCACTCTGTACGGTGTGTACAGCCCCGTCACCGGTAAGAACTACGACATGACCTGCCGTGACCAAGGAGCGCACGTGGCATGCACCGGCGGGAACAACGCGGCTGTCTACATTTCTTAGGTCCTGTGCGACGATTTCCCGCGTTCTCATGCGCGACCGTGTGTGCGTTGTTGTTGTCTGCATGCACGGTCGGTTCCAGCAGTCCGGCAGGCGGCGGTGACAGGGGTGTCCTGCCAGAACCATCCATGGGAGCCCCCGCTGACAATGATCCGGTGCACGTGCCCCCGCCGCAGGAGCAGGTCATTCCTCCGGCGCCAGTAGGTGATGCCCAGACCGTGCTGAACGATGCTGTTGCCAATGTGCTCGACGGCTTTGGCGGCCGCGCCGAAGTCGCGGTGTCCGGCCGCGGAGGTGAGTTCTCCGCCGGGGACACCACAGGCTTTGCGGCATGGTCCACAATCAAGGTGCCCATTGCTATCGCCGCGTTGAAGGAGCACCCAGAAATGGCGGGGCAGGCTTCGACGGCCATCATGGTCTCCGACAACGACGCCGCGATGGCGTTGTGGAACAGCGTGTCGCCGGAAGCTGTGGAAGCGGTGCTAGCGGAAGGCGGTACGCCGGTTCCGGTCCAGCGGGAGCGGATCCGGCCGGAGTTCTCGCCCTTCGGCCAAACTGTCTGGTCTGTGGCTGAGCAAGCCCGCTTCGCCTCCAACTTGCAGTGCGTGACCGGCTCTGAACCAGTACTCAGTCTCATGGGCGGGATCACGGTCGACCAGTCCTACGGGTTAGGTACTCTCCCGGGGGCGAGGTTCAAGGGCGGGTGGGGGCCGTCGTCAAGCAATGGTGCGTACGAGGTCCGTCAATTCGGACTTGTGCACGACAGTGTGGGGCGGAATGTCGCCGTAGCTATCGCTGTGACCGCGGGCGACGGCAGTTACGAAAGCGGACAGGCGATGGCGACTCAACTGGCAGCGCAGATCGCTGGTTCGCTCGAGAGTGCTCCTGCGGCGAACTGTTAGCTGTTTTCCAGCAGTTCGATGGTGCGCTCGCCGCGGTCCGGCGGAAGTTCTGCGTGCAAGACGTCGAGCACCGCGTCCGCGAGCATGACCGATGGCGACGGCAGCGCATCCGTGACGAGAGGGTAGGGCGCCTTTCCCGTGTTGTCGCGCATTTCGACGGCTGCGAGCGACATGTGGAATGGCATCTCCACCAGCGGATCGTCGTCTCCGACAATCTCAGCCGCAAAGGAGCGGAAGTAATCCTCCAGCTCAGCGCGTTCCTTATGATACTCCACAAACTCCTCGGAGGTGGCCACTGGCAGCTGGTACAACCGGCCGATATTCCACTTTGAGGACAGCAGTAAGCGAGTTTGAGCAGCAACGAGCGCCCACAGCTTCTGGTTCGCAGACGCATCCGAATCTCGCAGCACCGCGCCAAGAGCGAGCGACGGTTCGATCGTGGACTTCAGCAGGGTCAAGAAAATATCGGCCTTGGAAGGGAAGTGGTAGTACAGCGATGCCTGACGCACGCCCACGGCATCGGCGATTTCGTGTGTGGAGGTTGTGGCGAAACCCTGTTTGGTGAACAGCTCCGCAGACGCGTCGAGGATTTCCTCGCGTGCCGTGCGTCCTGAGCGTCGCGGCGACGACTTCCGTGGCCGTCCGACACTTCCTGCCATTTCTTCCTCCTGGCGACACTGTAAACCTGTCAAGCAAAAGATACCCGATCTTCCGTGCGGCAGCCTAAACCCTTGCCCTGCTTTCCCTGGAAAGCAGGGCTATGATCTGTAGCCATGATGCGCCACCTCGCCGCTTTCCTCGCTGCAGCCGGGATCGCGATGCCCACTATTGCAGTCCCGAACATCGCTGAAATGCCCGTTATCGGCCCTGCCGCAGTGGAAGCGTTCAACCAGATCCCCAGTAACGTCAAGCGTGATCTCGGGTGGCCAACCCCAATGTCCAGCCAAGCTCTGGGATTGAACTCAGCCGCCCCGCAGCAACGCCCTCAACCGGTGAGCATCCAGCCGCAGCTGCAGGGAATTGTCAACCGCGTCAACGCGCGCCACGGCGGGCAGGTCACCATCTCTGTGTTCAGTCCCGGCGCCAGCGCGACGGCAGGGGATAACCGGCCGCAGCCGGCTTTTTCAACAATGAAGGTGCCCGTCTCCATCGCAGCGCTCAAACAGGACGGTCCTCGCTGGTACCGCGATGCAGAATTGGCCGTGACAGTATCTGACAACCCAGCCATGCACCGCATGGCCAATGCCATCCCCACCCACCAGGTGCAGACAGTGCTGGGCGAAGGACGCACCCACACTGCTACTTCCCCGGCGCACAAGATGTCCACACTGTGGACCACGAGCGAGCAGGCGCGCTTCGCGGCGAACCTTCCGTGCGTGAATGGCTCGGGCCCGGTTGTGGGCATGATGGCACGAATCACGCCCGATCAACGTTGGGGATTGGGGCGAATGCCCGGAGCGCGCTTCAAAGGCGGGTGGAACCACCAGGGTGGGGGATACCTAGCCCGCCAGTTCGGTCTCGTGCGCGGGCCGCGCGGCGACGTGGCCATCGCCATTACGGCGTATGCACCCCATGGCGGCTACGGCAAAGCAACGCAAATGCTCAACGACATTGCCTCTGAGCTGAACGGTCAGCTCGGATCCCTGCCTGTCGCCCGCTGCGGCTAGCCCGCGCAAGGCGGCGACAAACAGGCCGCGAAATAGAAGAAGCGCCCGTCTCCCTACATAGGGGAGCGGACGCTTTTCTTACGCTGCTGTCAACCAGTGATTTAGCGGCTGGTGAACGGCAGCAGAGCCATCTCGCGGGCGTTCTTCACGGCGGTGGCCACCTGGCGCTGCTGCTGTGGCGTCAGACCGGTCACGCGGCGGGAACGGATCTTGTGGCGGTCGGAGATGAACAGACGCAAGGTCTCGATGTCCTTGTAGTCGACTGCCTCAATGCCCTTGGCCTTGAGCGGATTCTTCTTCGGGCGGCGGGACTGCTCCATCCGCGCCTTACGGTTGTTGTTGCGCTTCATTATTGGTGCACTCCTTGCTTACCAGGACGACTTGCGGACGCCCGGCAGCTCACCGCGGTGAGCCATCTCGCGCATGCGGACGCGGGAGAGGCCGAACTTGCGGAGGTAGCCGCGGGGGCGACCATCGTGGGAGTCGCGGTTACGAACGCGAGCCGGGGAGGCGTCGCGCGGCTGACGGTTGAGCTCGAACTGAGCCTCGAGACGGTCCTCGTCGGACGTCTCCGGGTTGCGGATGATCGCCTTGAGCTCCTGGCGGCGCTGCGCGTAACGCTCGACGATCTCCTTGCGCTTTTCGTTCTTAGCGATCTTGGACTTCTTAGCCATTTCTATCGCTCCTCGCGGAATTCAACGTGCTTGCGCGCGACCGGGTCGTACTTCTTCAAAGAGATGCGGTCCGGGTTGTTGCGCTTGTTCTTACGGGTGACGTAGGTGTAGCCGGTGCCCGCGGTGCTCTTGAGCTTGATGATCGGGCGGATGTCGTTCTTGGGCATTAGACCTTCTCCCCTCGGGCGCGGATCTGAGCGACGACGGACTCGATGCCGTCACGGTCGATGATCTTCAGACCCTTGGTGGAAACGTTCAGCGTGATGGTACGGCCCTCAGAGGGCAGGTAGAAACGCCGCTTCTGCACGTTGGGGTTCCAACGACGCGAGTGGCGGCGGTGCGAGTGAGACACGGTTTTGCCGAATGACGGCTGCTTTCCCGTGACCTGGCAATGTGCCGACATGGTTACTTCTTTCTCCTAGCCGCTTGAAAACTCGGAGACATGTAATAGCTGACACCACACTCGAAACTAGAAATCGGCCTGGTAGTGAGGATGGCCGGGTGAGCTCGAGGGCGTCAAAAGTCACCGGTTGACTAAGCGTAAACGTGTACTTCGACAACAGCGAGAGTCAACACTACACCCACAGCCGGCGAACTCCTAATCGCTGGAACGGCATCTGCGGCGGCGTCCATGACAGCTTGCATGGTGGGGCAGTGGCCGCAAAATCGGGGACAACCCTGAGGGGAAATCGGTGCGATCCCCGTGGCGGGAGAAACGGTGTTCTTGGTGGGATGAAACCATGAATACTTCCCGCGCTGCGTCGCCTCCTGATGACTTCATTTCTCTAACCACCCCTTCAGATCCAGCCACCCCGCCTCGGCTGCCGCTGACGTGGTGGGGTATCACTGTGCGCGGCGTGGTCGCGGTGGTGATCGTCCTTGGTGCTACCTTCATCCCTCTCGGGCTGATGCTGGTGACGGGCGTCTCAGATCAGCCTGTGGTCGCTGGTCTGCAGCGGTTCGGGTTGAGCGCGATCAACTGCGTGCTGGCGTTTCTGGCTGTCTGGGCGTGGATGCGTTATGCGGAACGACGGCCTTTTGCTGCCACTGGTTTTGGCGGCGCCAAGGTGGTCACGGGGTTGGTCGCAGGAACCGTCGCGGCGGGCGCACTGGTTCTCTTGGCGCATTTGATCGCGGTTGCGTTAGGGATGACCAACGGTGAGATGCCCGAGGAGTTTCCATCTGAGTCGGCCGCAGTCATCATCGGCGCTGTGTTTGAGCTCGCCGGCTTCGCATTTTTGCTGCAGGGCATCCCAGAAGAGTTAGTGTTCCGCGGTTGGCTACTTCGGTCCACGCCAGGCCGCCCGTGGCTAGGGTTCTGGTGGTCGACCGTCGTGTTCACGGTCATGCACTTGTTGTCGCAGGCGGGACAGGAAGGGATTGTGGATCACCTGCTTTATCTGGTCACTTCTTTCGGTATCGCCGTCTTTGCGGCGGTGTGCGCGATGCGCTGGGGTAATGGATGGATAGCGGCGGGTATTCACAGCGGCTTTCACGTGGGAACCCTCATAGCTACCTACACCCTTCCGCCGATCGAGCCGCGGGTGATGTGGGTGCTCCCAGGCGTTCTTTTCACTATCGCGGCTGGTGCGCTCCTTCGCGGCGCCACGCGCAGGGCAGCGGTGCTATTGTCGCGCGCATGAACCCGCAACCCCAGGGGCATGCTTATCGACGCATCGTTGCCCTCGACATCGCCCGCGGCCTGGCGATCCTGGGGACGCTGCTGACAAACATTTGGTTGTTCGCCGGATCGACCGAGGATTTTCTCACCGGCTATTTCCCGGACAAGTCCATCGCTGCACAAGCAATGGATTTTGTACGTGGAACGAGCGGGGCCGACGTCCGATTCGACACCTGGCTGATTGATTCTCTCCTGTATCTGGTCACCGACGGCAAATTCCTAGGTCTATTGACCATCATGTTCGGCATCGGCGTGTAGATCCAACGGCAGAGCCGGTTGCGCCGCGGCATGCCCTGGCCAGGCGGCTACATGTGGCGTGCCGGCGTTCTCGTGCTTGAGGGATTGCTGAACTACATCTTCATCTTCGAGTTCGACGTGCTCATGGGCTACGGTCTGACCGCTCTTGCTGTCGCGCCGATTCTTGCGCGCAGTGAGAAGGTGCAGAAGGGGTGGATGATTGCCGGGCTGTGCGTGCACGCGCTCGTTGTATCTGCATTCACCATGGTTGCCATCGGGTTGAACGTCATGCTGAAGGAGAAGGGCCCGGAGGCGTTGGGCCTTGATGAAATCATGGGGGATTACTCCACCGAGAGCTACTGGGGCATGGTCGAGTTCCGCGCGCGTGACCTCCTCGGCGGCCGATGGGAGGTGCCCATCATGTTCTTCATGGGCATCGGCGTGTTCATCATTGCTGCACGCCTGTACCGTGCAGGGCTCTTCCAACCTGACGGCCACCGGCTGCGCGGGAAGGTCATGGCAATCGGCTTCGGTATCGGTCTCCCGCTGGATTGGATTGTGAGAATTTTCCTCACCATCAGTGGTTTTCCGGTCGCCCGGTACGTCACCTCAACGATGGTGGCTTTCGGGGTTTTGGCGCTCGTCGCTGGTTTCTACGTGAGGAAAGACAACGTGCTCGGCAGCGTGGGCAAGCCCTTCGCGGCCGTCGGGCGCATGGCGCTGACGTGCTACATCCTGCAGAACGTCATTGCATCCGTCATCTTTTATGACTTCGGCTTCGGGGTTGCGCGGCGCATTCAAGGCCCACTTTTCACTTACTGGGTTCTGCTCATCTTCGCGGCTATCGCGGTAGCACTAGTTCTCTTGAGCGTCGTTTGGCTGAATAACTTCAAGCTGGGGCCGGTGGAGATGGTCATGAAACGGATCTATGAGCCGCTGGCGAAGCGGCGGGATCAACGAATTTTGCGCAAGCGGGGCGTAGCGGTGACCACGGGCCCGGAACCGGCAGGGGCGTGATTTTCCTTTTCAACGTGCTGCCGGTAACATCCCTGCAGTCCATTTCGCACCCAACTCAGGCACGATCCGTTTCTGGCGCAGATAGCAGCGCAGAGAAGTGGAACCGACCTGAAGTATCAATCCTGAGGGAAACGAAGAGATGAAAAACGATATCCACCCTGATTACCACCCGGTGATCTTCCAGGACGCAGGTACTGGCCACCAGTTCCTGACACGTTCCACTGCCACCTCCGGCCGTACCGCCCAGTGGGAGGACGGCAACGAGTACCCGCTCATCGTCGTCGATGTCACCAGCGAGTCCCACCCGTTCTGGACGGGCGCGCAGCGTGTCATGGACACCGCTGGCCGCGTTGAGAAGTTCAACCGCCGTTTCGGCGGTATGGCTCGCCGCAAGAAGAAGTCCGACAACTAGTAACGGCCGTTAAGGAGGAGAAGACACCATGGCAACCCCGAAGTTCCGTAAGTCGCGTTCGAACACGCACCACCGCCGCTCCCAGTGGAAGGCCGACAACGCCGCTCTGGTTGAGACCAAGATCGACGGCCAGACTGTGCGTATCCCGCGCCGCCTGGTCAAGGCTGCACAGCAAGGCCTGATCGACGTCGAGCAATTTTAATTCTGCCAATCCCATGTGAAAACCACCACGAAAGTGGTGGTTTTTTCTGTCTAAAAACAGTTAAAGGCCCCTCAATGTCATGAGTTTTAGCTAGGTATGGTCATAATAGTGATATGAAGATCTTGGTGGTCGACGACGAGCAGGCGGTCCGGGAGTCTTTGCGGCGCTCCCTGCAATTCAACGGATACGACGTTGCACTGGCAAAAGACGGTCAGGAGGCGCTTGCGAGCATTGAGCAAGAGCAACCGGACCTGACAGTTCTCGATGTGATGATGCCGCAGCTCGACGGTCTGGGAGTATGCCGTGAATTGCGCTCGTCTGGTTATGACCGGCCGATCCTCATGCTCACTGCCCGCGATGGCGTCTCCGACCGTGTGGCTGGTCTGGACGCGGGGGCGGATGACTACCTGCCCAAGCCATTCGCGCTGGAGGAGCTGCTGGCGCGTGTACGCTCCCTGCTGCGTCGCGCTCGCGCCGATGCCATTCAGCAGGATGCTGAAGGCGGCTCGGAGCTCAGCTTTGAAGATCTCCACCTCGACATTTCTTCTCGCGATGTCCGTCGCGGTGACCGCCACATTTCGCTCACCCGCACGGAGTTCTCCCTGCTTCACCTGCTGTTGCGGAACCCCCGCAAAGTGCTCACCCGGCAGAAGATTCTCGAAGAAGTGTGGGGCCACGAGTTCCCCTCGTCCGGCAACGCCCTTGAGGTCTACATTGGATATCTGCGCCGCAAGACCGAGGCAGACGGGGAGCCCCGTCTCATCCACACCGTGCGCGGTGTCGGGTACGTGATGCGGGAGTCTGCGCCGTGATCCTCCGGCGTGTAGCCGGCGAAACCCAAGACATTCAGGGGGTTAGGTCGCGGGAACTCGAGCTGTCGCGCCCCTCGTCGCTACGCAGCAGGATTGCAACGCTTGCGGCGGTCCTTGTGACCCTCGCTGTCGGTGCAACAGCCCTGCTGTCCTACGTTGCCGTCTCAGGGGCCATGGAGGACGGCGAAGTTCTCGAGCTGGAAGCCCGTACTGTGGCGCTGATGCGCCAAACGCAATACGTGCTTGATACCTCGGGCACGGATGTCGAGATGCTCGGTATGCTGGTTGACCAGTTTCGCACTGACAATCCGGGTTACCGGGTAGCGGTGTCACCTGGTGAGAATCAACCGTTTGTCGGTGATCCCGTTCCCGTAGACAGGTTCGCGCGGAAGGGGCAGGGCCCCGATTGGACGCAGGAAACCTTCAGCAACGAGTGGGTTTCGGTACTCCGCGACGGCGACGGCGTGACTGTTGCGCTTGCCCGCGACACGGGCGGAGTGCTCGCCCAGGACAACCGGTTGCGGGCCACACTCATGGGCATTGTCGGTCTAGGAACGTTGCTGGCCGCACTCAGCGGCTCGCTGATTGCCCGCAGTACGTTGCGTCCGTTGGAGCGTCTCCGGCGTTCTGTCGATCGTGTCCGAGATAGCAACGAGCTTGAGCCTATTGAGGTCGAAGGCGACGACGAATACAGCCGCCTGGCTGAATCCCTCAACGAGATGATGGCTTCGCTCAATGACTCCCGTGTGCGCCAATCGCAGCTCGTCGCCGATGCTGGCCATGAGCTGCGCACCCCGCTGACGTCGATGCGCACCAATATTGAGTTGCTGACAATGCTCCACCGCTCCGGTCAGCGCACCATGATGGCCGAGCAAGAGCTCAACGATCTGGAAGACGATGTCACCGCCCAGATGGAAGAGATGTCGACGTTGATCGGCGACTTGGTGGATCTCGCACGCGAGGATGTTCCGCAGAAGGAGTTCGAGCCGGAGCGTCTGGACGGGGTCCTCACTGACGCTGTCGAACGCGTCAAGCGCCGCCGTCCAGATGTGGAGTTCCGCTTCCGCGCGGACCCGTGGGTGATGGACGCTGATTCGAACGCCCTATCCCGCGCCCCCGTCAATCTCTTGGATAACGCGGCGAAGTGGTCGCCGCCGGGTGGGGTGGTCCGTGTGTCCCTACGTGCAGCGAAGCGCAGCGCCGTGCTCATCATCGACGACTCCGGCCCCGGAATCCCGGTGGAGGAGCGGAGCAAGGTTTTCGAGCGTTTCTACCGCGCGCCAGAGTCCCGCGCTATGCCGGGATCGGGCCTTGGTCTGGCGATCACGCAGCAGGTTCTGCATCGTCATGGGGCCACCATCGCCGTCGAAGAGTCCGACGACGGAGGCACGCGTATCCGCGTCGTCTTTCCCGGCCGCCCGGTGTCGGAGTAAAGCGACCCCGGCACCACACAGTGAGCGAGTAGGAAGTACTACGATGAGCTGAGATTCATCGCGATGTTAGTGACAGCTAGCGGGAGGACAATACCCGATCATGACGTACACGAATGACCCGAACGGTGCTTTTGCCCCTCAGCCGGCCCGGCAACCCATGCTGCAGCCGGAAGCGCAGCCTTTTTCTTCTCAGCCCGTGACTGTGAACACGCGGCAGAAGAAAGGCTTGGGCGCCGGTGGGGCAATCGCTCTGTCACTGGTGACAGCGCTCATCGCGGGTTCGGCCGCCGGCTATGCTGTGAGCCACTTCGCCGGTAACGGATCTGGCTCCGGGCAGAGTCTTGGCATGGGGGCCAGCGACCAGGACAACGCGCTCGAAGCACCTGTGGACAATGACAGGCCGCCAGCGCCGGATGGTTCGGTGGAAAAGGTCGCCGAGTCCGTGCTTCCCGCCGTGGTGTCCATTTCTGTCGTAGCCCGCTCCGGCGCAGCTGAGGGATCCGGTTCGATCATCTCCTCCGACGGGAAGGTGCTAACGAACCACCACGTGGTTGCGGAAGCAGCCGATGGGGATACGAAGATGCAAGTCACGCTTAACGACGGTTCCAAGCATCCCGCCTCATTCATCGCCTCGGATGTCAATACCGATATCGCTGTGATTCAGATTGAGGGGGTGTCTGACCTCCCGGTCGTCCAGTTCGGCAACTCCGACAACTTGGCGGTGGGGCAACCCGTTGTGGCGATCGGTTCGCCGCTGGGGCTGTCTGCGACTGTCACCACTGGCATTGTTTCGGCACTGAATCGACCAGTCCGTGCAGCTCAGGGTGGCGGCGAGAGCTCACTGATGGACGGTATCCAGACGGATGCTGCGATTAACCCGGGCAACTCAGGCGGTCCGCTGGTGGACATGAACGGCCATCTTGTCGGCATGAACTCCGTGATCGCGTCCTTGTCGCAGGGTGCGTCCGGTGAGTCGGGGTCGATCGGTCTCGGGTTCGCCATCCCGTCGAACTTCGCTCGCCGTGTAGCGGACCAGCTGATCAACGAAGGCGAAGCGCGTCAGCCGATGATGGGTGTCCAAGTGGACATCCGCCACAATGCCGACGGCGCGTTGATCGACTCTGTGCAGCCAGGCAGCCCTGCTGACGAGGCTGGATTGAAGCCTGGCGATGTGATTATCCGCGTCAATGACCGGCCGATCGATTCTTCTGATGCCCTGGTGGCAGCTACCCGTTCCTACGACTTCGGTGAGACGGTGACCTTGGAGGTCAAATCTGCTGGATCGGATGAGACCAGAACGGTAGATGTGACTCTGAGTTCGGAGTAGATTTCTAGATGCGAAACTTTTCGGAGTAGCACACCACCTGCCACGAACTGAAGACGAGGAGTAACGGTCATGTCGGACACTCTTGACGCGCTGGACATCCACGAGCCGGACGAGGCTTTTCTGATGGCAACGGAAGCCGAGGTGGAAGTCCCCAGTCAGCCGTGTGCACTCGCAGTCCTGGTGAGCGATCACAAGCAGGGTGGGGCGATCGACGAGGGGACTGACCGTCTCGTCTTCGAACTTCTCCAGGAGATCGGCTTCAAGGTGGACGGCGTCGTGTACGTGAAGTCTAAGAAGTCCGAGATCCGCAAGGTCATCGAGACGGCTGTCGTAGGCGGTGTGGACCTCGTGGTCACGGTCGGCGGCACCGGTGTCGGCCCTCGCGACAAGGCCCCGGAGGCGACCCGCGGTGTCATCGACCAGCTCGTGCCCGGTGTTGCCCAGGCGGTGCGTGCTTCCGGTCAGGCCTGCGGCGCGGTCGACGCATGCACGTCCCGCGGCATCTGCGGCGTGTCCGGGTCCACGGTAGTGGTCAACCTGGCCCCCTCGCGCGCGGCGATTAGGGACGGCATTTCTACGATCTCTCCTCTGGTTGCGCACCTCATCAGCGAGCTGCGCAAGTACAGCGTCCAGTAGTTCCCGCGGTCTTTTCAGGGCAATGGCTTCACGGAAACCCCGCCGCCGCGCTTCTCGTCGGGCTGAGACCGACTATGACAGGCACGCCGACACCCCGATTACTGAGAAAAAAGGAGACGGCGAGCGCTACGTCAATTTCGATGAAGAACCACCGATTCTTGACGAGCGCCCGCCGCATTACGGAGGGGACTAATTTTCTAAGTTGTTTGGGCCTTACGCGCGGGGCGTGTCGGTCGGGGCAGTGCCGTTCTTGCCGGCGAGCAGGTCGCGGATCTCGGTGAGCAGCTCCTGCTCGGTCGGGTCCTCTGCCTCCGGGTCAATGCCCTTGCGGCGCTTCTGCGCTGCGTCCAGCTTGTTCATCGGAGCAACGATGAGGAAGTAGACCACAGCAGCGATCAGCAGGAAGTTGATGATCGCGGTGATCAACGCGCCGAAGTCCACGAAAGTGGCATCGTTGTCCGGCAAGACGTGGAAACCGAGGGGGGAGAAGTCCGCGCCGCCGACCGCGTTGATCAGAGGGTTGATGATGTTTTCAGAGAATGCAGTGACAACCGCCGTGAACGCGGCACCGATGACGACACCGACAGCCAGGTCGATGACGTTGCCGCGCATGATGAAATCTTTGAATCCTTGTAGCACGGTGAGACAAGTTAACATATCAAATGACTATTTGTCTTGCCTGACGCGTTCACCAGTGAGAACAACAGCGAGCGGGGAGGACAGCGAGGCCGCCGCCACCGCCTCCGCTTCGTCGTGAAGGAGAAGGAGTAGAACGCTTCCGGCGGGCGAGTCTTCTGCTCCGCCGGCCAGGACCACTACGCCGTTTGTGGCGATTGTGCGGGCCGCTCCTTCCTGTTCACCGTGATTAATGGTCACCACGGAGACTCGGTCGCCGTGGTGGAGCATCGGAATGATGTCGGGCTCAGCAAGCTTGACGGGCACCATCGTGTAATCTGCACGGTCGCCGGGCACGAGCGCTGAGACGAGATCGGGCCCCAGCAACCGCGTCGGAGTGACTACTTCGCCCGCACTTGCCGTCGACGCCACGATCTGCCCCTCTACATCACTGACCTGGTCGAAAGCGCCGTCGGGCACGATCGCCTCCGGCATTCTTTGCAGCTCAACGTCATCGGCGCTGAGTGGCTCGCCGGGAGAAACTTCGCGGGTGAATGCCAGCACGGCCGGGTCATTGGCCGCTCTGCCGGTGACGGTGGTGAGGGCGGCGGCGAGGAGTAACAGGGCGGCGGTGAGACGTCGTAAAGCAAGCGCGCGGCGGTAGCCAGGAGCGAGTGTGAGAAAGTCCATGCCTTATTGGACTGTCGCAGCCCCCGGACTGGTTCCCTTGAAACGCAAAAACCCTTGCGGGGTGACAGCGCCGTCCACAGGCTTGTCGTGGGGCTCGGAGGGCAGGACGTCGTGCACCTCGTCGTCGTAGACCAGCGCAATCCGGGGAACTGCACCTGCATGCACCAGTGCTCGGTCGTAGTAGCCCGCGCCTTGGCCGAGCCGCATCCCGCGCCGATCCACCCCCAACGCGGGAACAATCACCACGTCACAGCTGCTCAACATCGACGATGGGAAACGCTCACCGGTGGGCTCAGTAATGCCGAAGTGCGCCCCGCGAGCAAGCTGCCCCGGCACATGCAGTGCCCACTCCAACACCCCAGCACCGAGTGTGACGGGCAAGAAGACCTCTAATCCCGTTGCCGCGAGGACGTCGGGAAGCTCCTCGCCCCCGGGTTCAGTAGGCATAGGGGAGTATGCGGCTACGCGGGCGCAGCTGCGGAGATGGGTGAGCAGGTGGTCGCGCACAGCGGCGTCGATAAGCGCCTTGTTTTCGCGCACTCGTCTGCGCTGACGCGCAACCGCACGCAGCTGCCCCTTTGAATCCATCGCTATCCTTTGTACAGCCTGCGGGAGGCTTTAGCTGAATGTCGAATCATTGTGGGTAGACTCACCACTTATGGCATCTACGCGCAAGTCCAACGTGAAAACCGTGATCGTGCCCGCCGCAGGCATGGGCACGAGGTTCCTGCCCGCCACGAAGACGGTGCCGAAGGAACTGCTGCCGGTCGTGGACACTCCGGGCATTGAGCTCATCGCGGAAGAAGCAGCGCAGTTGGGGGCACAGCGCCTGGCAGTCGTGACCGCGCCAGGCAAAGGCGAGGTCATGGAGCACTTCGGCCCATTCGATCAATTGCGCGATACCCTGCTGGCACGCGGCAAGGACGAGCAGGCGCAAAAGGTTGCCCGCGCATCCGACATCATCACGGCGGAGGCTGCCGTGCAGGAAGAGCCGCTGGGCTTGGGCCACGCTGTGGGGTGCGCGGAATCTCTGCTGGGTGATGACGAAGATGTTGTCGCCGTCATGCTGCCCGACGACCTTGTGCTGCCCACCGGCGTGATGGAAAAGATGGCTGAAGTCCGCCACGCTCTCGGCGGGTCAGTACTGTGCGCCTTCGAGGTCGACCCGGAAGACGTGTTCAACTACGGCGTGTTCGATGTCCGCGAGGTTGAGGCCGGCGCTGATGTCGACGCAACCCACGTCAAACGCGTCATGGGCATGGTGGAGAAGCCAGAACCCGCCGAGGCTCCGTCCAACTTCGTCGCCACCGGACGCTACCTGCTCGACCGCGGCATCTTTGACGCTCTGCGCCGCATTGAGCCGGGCAAGGGCGGCGAGCTGCAGCTCACTGACGCGATTGAGCTGATGATCAACGAGGGCCACCCAGTTCACGTCGTCGTCCACGACGGCAAGCGCCACGACCTGGGCAACCCGGGTGGGTACATTCCGGCGAACGTGGACTTCGGCCTCAACCACCCGAAGTACGGTCCCGCGCTCTACAAGGCCATCAAACAGATCGTCGCGGACTTCGAGTCGGAGAACCCACACCTGCGCGACCAGTAGTAGGTTCAAACCATGCGCAGTGTCGACGAGCAGCTGGACATGATCATCGACGCGACGATGACGCCCGAGCCCATCCGCATCGGCATCACCGACGCGTTGGGCTTGATGTGCGCCGAAGAAGTCCAGGCCTCCTCACCACTGCCGGGTTTCTCGCAGGCAGCTGTCGACGGTTACGCGGTGCGCGCGGTCGACGTCGGCGGCGGTCAAACACTGGGTAAGAAAGAAGGACCGGCCGCGGCGGAGACCGAAACGTCACTGCCCGTGGTGGGCGAGGTCGCGGCAGGCTCGCAAAAACCACTGCGCCTCCAGCCACGCCAAGCTGTCCGTGTGGCCACGGGCGCCCCGCTGCCGACGCTTGCAGACGCTGTCTTGCCGCTCGAATGGTCCGACCGCGGCCGCAAACGCGTCTCCCCGCACCGTCCGGTGCGCTCTGGTGATTTCATCCGTAAGGAAGGCGACGACATCCAACCCGGTGACCTGGCTGTGCGCGCTGGTGCCGTGCTCGGCCCAGCGCAGATTGGCCTGCTGGCTGCCACCGGCCGCGATAAGGTGCTGGTGTACCCGCGTCCGCGTGTGACAGTGATGTCTTACGGTCTTGAACTGGTTGACGTTGACCGCAACCCCAGCCTGGGCCAGGTGTATGACGTCAGCTCCTACGCCGTCGCCGCTGCAGCGAAAGACGCAGGTGCGGAGGTCAACCGCGTCGGAATCATCAATGCGGAACCCCGCCGCCTCAAGGAGCAGATTGCCACCCAGGCGCAGCGCAGCGAATTCCTTATTATTACGGGTGCCGTTGGCGGCTCAAGTGCGAAGCCGCTCCAGGAAGCGCTCGGTGAGCTGGGGGAGATCGACACCTCGCGCGTTGCCATGCACCCTGGGTCTGCCCAGGGCTTCGGTCTGATCGGCGAGGACCGGATCCCGGTTTTCCTGCTGCCGTCAAACGCGGTCAGTGCGCTGGTGATCTTCGAGGCGCTGATCAGACCTGCGGTCCGAACGTCGCTGGGCAAGCGCGTGCCCACGCGCCGCACCGTCAAGGCGCGCTCGCTTAACCACATCGAGTCGATTCCGGGCCGCGTGGGCTACGTGCGCGCCCGCCTCATGCGCGATGCGGAAACACGCGACTACCTGGTGGACAGCATTGGTGGCCCGTCCGGCGGCCCGGCCCACCTTCTGGCCGGTCTTGCTGAGGCGAACGCGATGATCCGCATCCCCGTCGACGTGGCGCACGTCGGTCCTGGCGACATCGTCGATGTCATGTTCCTCCAGCAACGGGCATGATCTTCGGCAAGAAATCCCGCCCGCGCTCGGGCCAGCGTCACCCAATCCACCCCGGTTGGCCGGAGCCCACGCCGACGGTGTTCATCCCGGGTGAGAACCGTTTGCGCTTGCGTCCGCTCACCATCCAGGACGGCAGGGACTGGGCGCGCATGCGCATTGCCGACGAGCCCACCCTGCGCCCTGTCGAGCCCACGGTCAGTGGCACGTGGCGCGAGGCCCACTCGCAGTCCGCATGGATGTCTACCTGGACCAACCTGCGCCGCTACGCCCAGGACGGTGTCATCGTTCCGCTGGTCATCGAGCTCGACGGTGCCTTCATCGGCCAAGTCACGTTGGGCAACATTCAGCACGGCGCGATCGGGGAGTGCTGGATCGGGTACTGGGTTCATTCGCCCTATTCGGGCCGGGGCATCGCGACGGTCGCGTGCGCCCTCGGGGTGGACCACGCCTTTGCCCGGATCGGCATGCACCGCGTGACCGCGACCTACCTTCCGGACAACCCGGCTTCCGGCAAGGTACTGGCCAACGCGGGCTTCCGGGAGGAAGGCTTCCTCAAAGAGAATCTGCATATCGACGGCCGCTGGCGTGACCACCACTTTGTCGCCCAGAACATTGATGATTTACCCGGATCAGCTGTGGAAAGGCTCGCCGCACAGGGTTGTTTGTGGATTTAAATTCTGCACCAATTTTCACGGCGTGGTTCGGTCAGAGGCCCACTTTCCGTGGCTAGTGTCTAGCTAACAACTAGCAACCTGTCCTGTGTGCAGAAAGGTCGTGGGCCCATGTCCGGCAGCCTCAGCCTGATCATCGTCCTCATCGTCGTGGTGTGGGCGATCGTTCTCGCTCCGATGGTGTTCGGGGACTCCAAACCCATCAGGCGTTCCGGAGAGGGGTACGACGAAACTCGCGTCCTTCACCAGGGCGGCACCGCTGATGTGCAGGGTCGACGCCGTCCGCGCGTTACCAAAGCGGACATTCACCACTTCGACGACGACAATGATTATGAGGTCGTTGAGCCTGTGAAATCCGACAGCGGTTCGACCTCCTGGAAGAAGCGCAGTGCCGCCGCAGAGCACGATGTCATCGACGCAGAGCCCGAGCCCGCGGCGCTTATCGACGACACCGCAGCCACCGACGACGAGACCGTCACGTATAGCGTCGTTCGCGCCGGTGATTTCGATGACAGTGACGTAGGTGCCGCCGAGTACGAGTTGGACGCGACGTACTTCTCCCCGGAGGATTACGGTTACAGCACCGTCGTCACGCTCGAAGCAGATGAGACTGCGGATCTCGACGCAGATACAAAAGCAGACGCTGATGCCTTCGCTGACGACGAGAGCGCCTCTGATGTGGAGCTGGCCGTTGAGGACGATCTCGACGCAGAAGACCTCGATGTTGACGCTGACGCTGAGGTCGAGCTCGACGAGAGCGAAATCTCTTACGCCCGCGCACGCCGTGGCCGCGGCGGCTGGGACCCGCAGACCGCGCAGCGCGCCCGCGAGGACCGTGCTCGTCGCCGCCAGCGCACCATCCTCGGTCTCGCCGCCGCGACTGCGATCGCAGTCGTGCTCGCGCTCGTCGCTGGCGGCTGGGCATGGGCAGCACCGGTTGTCGTTGCCGGACTTTTGGTCTGGTACTTGGTGGCACTGCGCACCCAGGTCATGCAGGAGCGTGAGCTTCACGCGCGCCGTATGCGCCAGCTCCACCGTGCCCGCCTGGGTGTCGTCTCCTCCGAGGAAGGGGCTCCGGTTCCTGCTCACATGCGCCGTCCAGGCGCTGTGATTGTGGAGATCGACGACGAAAGCGCCGACTTTGCCAACCTGCCCACCTACCGCCGCCCGGTCGAGCAGCTCGACGAACCGGAGACGCAATACCGCGACATCGCCTAACTGCGGCCAGTAACATCACGGGGTATGACTGACGCTTCCGTGACTACTGCTGACCCGACCACCCAGACCAACCCCAACCCGGGCAAATCCGCCCAGCTGTGGGAAAAGTTCAGTGACACCGCGCTCAAGCGTGCGGTGTTTTCTGCCTTTTACTCGGTCAAAGCCCCCTACTTCCGCACCGTCATGCCGCGCGTGCGCGAGGCCGTCCCGGGCCGCTGCGTGGTGCGTTTGGGCAAGTGGTGGGGTGTGCAGAACCACATTGGCACCTTCCACGTGATTGCTGGGCTGAACGGCGCTGAAGCCGCGATGGGCCTGCTGTGCGAAGTGTCGGTTCCGGACACCCACCGTTGGATCCCTCGTGGCATGCGCGCGGACTACCCGAAGAAGTCCACCGGAGGCCTGACCATTACCGCGACCGCGGACTTCCCGGACTTTGACTCCATCACCCGCGAGACGGGCGGACAGCTGGTCACTATTGATTGCCAGATCGTCGACGATGCAGGTGTTGAGCCCATCACCGCCGAGATCGACGTCTGGGTCACCGCGAAGAAGTAACCCCTGAGCCTGAAGGTTCCAGAGACTACGGCAAAGGCTCCGCCTGCTCCTGGTCCACGCGGACGTGGAGCAGCGCCACCCGGCCGTCCGCCACCTGGCGGACGGCCTCTTCCACGGTGTTGTCCACTTGTGCAGGGTCGTCCAGCTTCGCCGCCCACGCGCCGTTCGCTTCGGCCAGCTTGCAGAACTCCGGGTTCTCCAGCTGGGTACCGCTGACCCGACCTGGGTAGTGCTTCTCCTGGTGCATGCGGATCGTGCCGTACTGGGCGTTATCCACGACCACGATGAGAACCGGGGTGTGGTAGCGCACGGCGGTGATCAACTCGTTGCCGTTCATCATGAATTCGCCGTCGCCGGTGAACACGACCGTGAAGCGGTCCGGGAACGCCAGCTTCGACGCGATCCCAGCCGGCAGCGAGTAACCCATCGAACCCAGACGGTTCGCGATCATCGATGGGAATGTCCGCGTAGGGAAGAACCGCTGCGGCCAGAAGCAGTGGTTGCCGGCCCCGTAGGTGCAGATCGCGTCGTCGGGAAGCTGTTTGATGAGTGCCTCCATGACGTCGTGCATGTCCACGCACGCGGCGGGTTCGTCGTAACGCTTTGCGACAGTGGGCAACGTGGAGTGCTCCAGGTGCAGCTCGCGCGCCCGGGTGAACCATTCGCTGGTGTCGGGCGTGGAATCGAGCTCGAGGCTGCCCAGCGCTTCGGCGAAGGCCACCGGGGAGGCGATGATGTGACGCGTGACGGCGGCAGTGTGGCCGACCAAGTCCGGGTCCGGCGTGATCACGATGTTCGCTGCACCAAAGTCCTGCCGGCGGGTGAAATTGTCGGTGGGCTTGTCCCACAGGACGCCGCCGACGGTAATGAGCAGGTCGGCGTCGTCGAGAAGCTGCGCGGTTTCCTCTTTGCGCGCGGTGCCTAGCCACCCGGCGTTGGCAGGGGAGTCGAAGCCGATGCGGTCGGAGGAGCGGGTGTCGCCCACGACCGGGATCTCATGCTCCTCCGCAAACTGCTGGACAGCGTCGCACGCTTCCTGCGTCCAGCCCTGGCCACCTTCGAAGATGAGCGGGCGCTCGGCCTTCTCCAGGTGTTCCTT
Organism: Corynebacterium genitalium ATCC 33030; assembly: GCF_000143825.1. Taxonomy (NCBI): domain Bacteria; kingdom Bacillati; phylum Actinomycetota; class Actinomycetes; order Mycobacteriales; family Corynebacteriaceae; genus Corynebacterium; species Corynebacterium genitalium. The sequence continues at coordinate 2,223,426 of NZ_CM000961.1, read as the reverse complement.
GAGCACCGCCGCATCGGCATTGGACACGCCTCCATGCGCGACCTTGATGGGCGGAGCGAGCTCACCACCTGGGCACTCGGCGGCTACGACATCTTCCGGCAACCCGACAACGACCGGGCCCGGACGGCCCTGCTGAGCCAAACGCATCGCATTCGCGACGACACCGCTGGCGCGGTCTGGCTCATCAACAATGAACACGCCCTTGGCAATCGAGCCGAACCACTGGTGCGGGTCGAATTCCTGGAAAGACTCGCGGTAGCGGTCTTCGCGCGGAATCAGACCAATGAACAGCACGAGCGGGACGGCGTCCTGCCAGGCGGTGTAGACACCGATCTTGGCGTTGGCAGCACCGGGGCCGCGGGTGACCATGACCACTCCGGGTTTACCGGTCGCCTTACCGTAGGCATCTGCCATGTAGGCGGCGCCGCCCTCGTGGCGGCACACAATGGTGGAAATATCAGTGTCGTGCAAACCGTCAAGCACAGCGAGGTAACTCTCACCGGGGACCAGGAAGACGTGTTCCGTCCCGTGGTCTTCGAGGGTCTGGGCGATGGCCGAACCGACGTGCATGGCTCTCCTTGGTGGGGGCTACTTACCCCACCAAGAGTGCCCTGTCATGCCGGTTTCTGCCACTGACTTAGAACTCGAGCGGCGTCATCCGCAGTCCCGCATCGCGACGCCAAGAGCCCTGCAGATGGGTGTTCACCACACCTGCCGCCTGCATGAACAGCCACGCAGACTTCGGGCCGATGAAGGTGAAGCCGCGGGCTTTGAGGTCTCTGGCCAGCGCAGCAGATTCTTCTGTCCGTTCAGGGATGTCCAGCATCGTTTCCGGTTGCGGCATGATGGCTGGCTGGTAGGCCCACACGAGTTCGGGCAGGCATGTTCCGTCGCGTCGCATCGCCACAGTGGCCTCAGCGTTGGTGATGACGGCGCTGAGTTTCGTCCGGTTACGGATCAGGGCTGGATTGTCCAGCATTTTCTCCACGTCAGCCTCCGTCATCTGCGCCACGACATAGGGGTCAAAATCGCTGAAGGCACGGTTGAGGGCGGGGAACTTCCGCAGCACGGCGCGCATGGAGAGTCCGGATTGCAGGACTTGGAAGCACAGGGCGCGGAACATCTCATTCTCGCTCAGCCCGGGCACACCCCACGTCGTGTCGTAATACAAACGTGTCAGTGGGTCTGTGGCTGCCCACGGCGGGCGGGCCTTGCCGTCTTCGCACATGACGGGGCCGACAATGGCCGGTTTGTCTTCCAACAGGGGCGCGAGCAAGCGGGCGTGCAGCGGGCAGTCGTCGATGGTGAGGAAGTCGAAGGGGAGGTGGTCGTAGGAGCAGGTGCAGTGTGTTTCAAAGTCGAGGTATGTCGTCATACCCTCGTTAGACTGCTGGACGTGCCCGTTTGGTTCCACGTTGTAGGGTTGAATTCATGAATAGACCGGCTGTCCGCGACTTTGCGCTGCTCCTTGCACGTTTCATCGTGGGAGTGGTGTTCATTGCCCGGGGTTACCAGCACTGGGTGGGAACGGGGATGAGCGAGACTGCGCAGCAATTCGCCCAGGCCGGTGTACCGCAGCCACGGTTGGTCGCGTATGTGGCGGGCTCAGTCGAGTTGATCGGCGGTGCCATGCTCATCATCGGGTTGCTCACCACTATCATCGCCGGGTTGATGGCCGTGATGGTGCTGGTGGCAGGCTATTTCATCCACCTTCCGCACGGTTTCTTCGCAGAAGACGGCGGACTAGAGTACCCGCTGATTCTCGCCGTTCTCCTGGGGCTGATCTTCGTGTTCGGCGCGGGCCGGGCGAGCATGGACCGGGTGCTCGTTGATGGTTAGCCACAGCGAGGTGCAAAAAGCGCTCTCTGCGCGTATCGACGGTGAAGACCCCGGCCTAGACAACGCCGTCCTCGACGCTCACCTCGCCGGTTGCCCCGAGTGCCTGGCCTTCTGGGAACGGTCGCTGCGGCTGACCAGCTCCTTGAGCCTGGTGGAGGCTGATGGTGCCATGGTCCCGCCTACAGATCTCTCCGATGTCATCTTTGCTGGGGTGGAGGGCGAATTCCGCCGCGTTTCCTCCCGGCGCGTTGTGGCGTTGGCGGTGGGCCGGATCCTCCTAGTTGTGCTCGGTGTGGTTCACGCGTTCTGGGCCGGTGACTATGTCTTGTCCGCAACGGCTGTCACCGATGATTCCTCCACGGCCCAATTGCTCATCGGGATGGCCGCGGTTCATGTCGGCATTACATCCGCCTTGCTTTTTGCTGCTTGGAAGCCTGCTCAAATCCCCGGAATCTTGCTCATCGTGGGCGCAATGTTCGGCTTCACGGTGGGCTTCGTCGTGCTGGAGGCCGTTTCTGGCAGCGGCACAGCGCCGTGGATGCAGCTGTTCACACTGTTGCTCACCTGTGCTGCGCTGGTGTTCATGTGGTTTGCCGACAAGGGGCTGGCTAACCCGCTGCGGCGCCTCAGTTCGGGCCCGCTGCCGTAGCTAGGTCCAACTCGGTAGCCACATGATCTGCTGGAACCAGCTGTCGGGGATGACAAAGCCGTAGAGGATCGGGGAGAAGTAGAGGAACATCCCGATCACCACAGCTAAGTAGCTCACCACCGTGAACTGGCCCCATATGATCGGGTAGCCGGCGATCTTGTGCAACTTCGGCACGGGCCCGCCCTTCTGCGCTAGGTTCCCCAGCGCCAAAGCTATGAGCACGATGGTGAAGGGGACCAGCGGCGCAGCATAGAAGAAGTACATCTGGCGGTCGAAAGCCGCCAGCCACGGCAAAAAGCCCGCCGCAAAGCCGATCAGCGGCAAGATGACGCGGCGGTCACCACGGGAGATCCACGCCCAGATCGCCCACAGCAGGATCGGGACTGTCAGCCACCAGATCGCGGGTGTGCCGAAGAGGTAGATCATGCGGCGGCACTCTTGCCCGCCGGCGCATTCGATGCCGGTGGAGGAGTAGAACAGGATCGGGCGCGACGCCACCAGCCAAGCCCACGGCTTAGAGTCCCACGGGTGCGAGTGGCCGGATGAGGAGGTCAGCTCACTGTGGAAGTTGAGCACGGACAGGTGGTAGTACAGCCAGCCGCCCAAAGCGTCGGGCAGGTTGCTCAGCCAAGGCCAGTCGGAGTCGGCGATGGTGCCGTCGACCGCCGCGTGGCGGTACACCGAGGTTTCGGAGGCGAACCAAGCGCGCCACGACCACAAGTAGAGAACTGCCGGGATGAGCACGATCGACGCCAGCGCTGATGGAACGTCGCGCAGCAGCGTTCCGGCCACGGGCTTTTCCACGTCGTAGCGCCGCCGCAAGTACACGTCATAAAAGGACGACAGCAATCCGAAGAAGGCGATGTAGTACAGGCCGGACCACTTCACGGCCAGAGCGCACCCGAGTACGACACCGGTGGCAAACCGCCACCAGCGAAAACCCAGCCGGGGGCCGTACGGGCCGGAGGCGGCGATGGTGCCGTCACGCCACGCGCTGTAAAGCCTCTGATGCACTTGGCGCATATCTCCCGCGAGCGTCCACGCGGCTACAACAACGGGAAGCAGAATGAACACATCCAGCATGCCGAAACGGCTGATGACCAGCAGCACACCGTCGCAAAGAGCAATGATGCCCGCGAACATCGCCACTACCCACGACTGCGAGATGCGCCGCGCGAGCAGCATGATGAACACCACAGTCAACGCACCGAACAGGGCCGCCACGAAACGCCAGCCGAGCGGGGTGTAGCCGAACAGTGTTTCACCGAGTGCGACGAGTTTCTTGCCCAGCGGCGGGTGTACAACGAGGCCGTAACCCGGGTTCGACTCAATACCGCCGATGACCGGGTTGAACGACGAACGGTAAATGTCCCAGCCCTGAGGGACGTAGTGCTTCTCGTCGAAAACCGGGGTGCCTTTCGACACTGCCGTGGTCACTCCGATGAATCGCGTGAAGAACGCCAGCACGGCCACCACCGCTGTGGTGATCGTGTCGCGGCGGTCCCAGGGGACCGTCACAGGTGCGGTGGGGGCGGGACGGTCCACGCGCACTTTCTCGGCCACTAGTGTCGAACTCACGGGTGATGATCTTACTGTGTGCCCCGCGCTGCTTGTGACAAGCTGGGTGCATGGACAACACTCTTCCCGCCCATGGTGTCGTGGTGGCCGCCACTCCGTTGGGCAATATCGGTGACGCGTCCCCGCGCCTGAAGGCAGCGCTGGAACGCGCCGACGTGATCGCCGCTGAGGACACCAGGCGGGCCCGCAACCTGGCGGCAGCGCTCGGGGCGGAGATCCGCGGCAGAGTCGTCTCCAACTTCGACCACAACGAGGACAAGCGCACGCGTGAGCTTATCGACGCTGCACGTGCAGGCATCGTCCTCATCGTCACCGACGCAGGCATGCCGCTGGTGTCCGACCCAGGGCATTCCCTTGTCAGCGCTGCCCACGATGCCGGCGTGCCGGTGACGTGCCTGCCTGGGCCGTCGGCCGTGACCACCGCGCTCGCTCTGTCCGGACTGGGCGTGGGCCGGTTCATTTTCGACGGTTTCGCTCCACGGAAGTCTGGTGCGCGTCGGTCATGGCTCGAGTCGCTGCAGACCGAAAAGCGCGCCGTGTGCTTCTTCGAGTCACCCCACCGCACCGCAGCCACGCTCGAGGAGGCCGCGGAGGTCCTCGGGAATGACCGCCGCGCCGCCGTGTGCCGGGAATTGACCAAAACATTTGAGGAAGTCCGCCGCGGAACCCTGGGCGAGCTCGCCGCGTGGGCGGCCGAGGGCGTGCGCGGGGAAGTCACCGTTGTCATCGACGGCACCACCGAAGTGGGGGTAGAGCCGGAGGACTTGGTGGGGGACGTCGAAAAGCTCACAAAAGGCGGCATGCGCTTGAAGGATGCAGTCAAAGAGGTCGCGAAAAATGCGGGAATTAAAGCAGGAGAGCTTTACGACGCCTTCATCGCCGCCCGCAGCCAATAGTCAGCAAAGGTGCACCCTGCGCACATCTCCGTTACCGTCATGTGGGTGAGTAGTGAAGAGAAGATGACAGATCCGCATGACCCGAACATCGACCCGCACGCTGACGACCCGATCGTGACCCACAACCGCCCCGCTACCGCCGAGCTTCAGGACCTTCTGGATGCGCGGAACGACGGCGACCAGCAGAAGATCAGCGACCCGGAGGATGCTATTGAGCGTGCCTCCGAAGACGAGAACCTGAAAATCGACTGGGCGATTGTCGCCCCGCTCGCCGTCATCGTGGTCGCCGTAGTCGTTTGGGGCCTGGCCGCAAAGGAGAGCTTCAGCGCCTTTTCCAGCGCGTCGTTCAGCTGGGTGATCGAGAACCTCGGTTGGGCGTACGTCCTGTTCGGCACTATTTTCGTCGTGTTCGTCATGGTGCTTGCGGTCTCCAAATTCGGCAAAATCCGGCTCGGCGCTTCCGACGAGCAACCGGAATTCACCACCATGTCCTGGATCGCGATGATGTTCGCCGCCGGCATGGGCATCGGCCTGATGTTCTTCGGCGCATCCGAGCCGCTGAACTTCTACCGTGACGGCGTGCCTGGCATGGACAGCGCGGATGCCGTGGGCACATCCATGGCGCAGACGATGTTCCACTGGACCCTTCATCCGTGGTCCGTCTACGCCATCATCGGCCTCGCCATCGCCTACTCCACGTTCCGCCTCGGCCGCAAGCAGCTGCTGTCCAGCGCGTTTATCCCGCTCATCGGACAAAAGCGCGCGGACGGATGGCTGGGCAAGCTTATCGACGGCCTCGCCATCTTCGCCACCATCTTCGGCACCGCCTGCTCCCTGGGACTGGGCGCCCTGCAGATTTCCACTGGCCTGGAGGCCTCCGGACTCGTCGATTCCCCGTCGACCATGTTGACCGTCGGCATCGTCAGTGTCCTGACCCTGGCGTTCCTGCTGTCCGCCATGTCCGGAGTGGGCAAGGGCATCCAGTGGGTTTCGAACTTCAACCTGATCGTGGCGGCGGTGCTGGCCATCTTCGTGTTCGTCTTCGGGCCGACCCTGACGCAGCTGAACCTGCTGCCGACTGCCATTAGTTCCTACCTGGACCAGTTCTTCCTCATGGCGTCGCGCACTGCCGAGTCCGCCGACACCGAGGCAGGGGAGTGGCTCGGTTCCTGGACCATTTTCTACTGGGCATGGTGGATCTCCTGGTCCCCGTTCGTGGGCACCTTCCTGGCTCGTATTTCCCGTGGCCGCACCATCCGTGAATTCTGCTTTGGTGTCACTCTCATCCCGGCTGGCTTGTCCACCGTGTGGTTCTGCATTTTCGGCGGCACCGCCATCCACCTCGAGCAGACCGGTGAGTCCATCTATGGCGAGGGATCGTCCGAGGAGCAGCTGTTCAACCTGCTGCACTCCTTCCCGGGCGGTTTCGCCATGGGCATCCTGGCGCTGATCCTGCTGGGCACCTTCTTCATCACCTCCGCGGATTCCGCCTCGACTGTGATGGGCTCCCTGTCCCAGAACGGCAAGACCGACGCGAAGCCGCTACTGACCGGCATGTGGGGCCTTGCCACCGCAGCCGTCGGCCTGACCCTGCTCATCGCGGGCGGTGACGACGCTTTGGACTCCCTCCAGAGCGTGACCATCGCGGCTGCCACCCCGTTCCTGGTCATTCTCATCCTGCTGATGTTCGCCATCGTGAAGGACGTCAGCAATGACACCATCTACCTGGACATGAAGGAGGAGCAGCGCTTCAACCACCAGCTGGCTGTCGAGCGCCGGATGCACCGCGATGCCATTGCCAAGGCCCGCAAACGGCAGCGCATGTTCGGCACCAAGCGGTAGTCACTTATGCTGGGGCGTATGACTGTCTCCCCGAACAACGCCACCTCCGAAAATGTCCTCGTGTGCGTGGCGTGGCCCTATGCAAACGGGCCACGCCACATCGGCCACGTCGCCGGCTTCGGCGTCCCTTCCGATGTGTTCGCGCGCTACCAGCGCATGGCGGGAAACAACGTGCTCATGGTGTCCGGCACCGACGAGCACGGCACGCCGCTGCTCGTCCAAGCGGACAAGGAAGGCGTGACGGTCAAGGAGCTGGCGGACCGCTACAACCGCCAGATCGTCGAGGACTTGGCCGGTTTGGGTTTGTCCTACGACCTGTTCACCCGCACCACCACCCGTAACCACTACGCGGTGGTGCAGGAGTTGTTCAAGGGCTTGTACGACAACGGGTACATGATCAAGGAGACGACCAAAGGCGCGATCTCCCCGTCGACGGGCCGTACCTTGCCGGACCGCTACATCGAGGGCACGTGCCCGATTTGCGGTGCAGACGATGCCCGCGGCGACCAGTGCGACAACTGCGGAAACCAACTCGACCCAGTCGACCTGATCAATCCGGTTTCTAAGATCAACGGTGAAACACCGGAGTTCGTTGAGACCGAGCACTTCATGCTGGACTTGCCGTCACTAGGCGATGCCCTCAAGGAGTGGCTCGAGGCGCGCCAAGACTGGCGCCCCAACGTGCTGAAGTTCTCGCTCAACCTGCTCGAGGACATGCGTCCGCGCTCCATGACTCGCGACATCGACTGGGGCATCCCCGTTCCTGTCGAAGGCTGGGAGAACGACCCAGGCAAGAAGCTCTACGTGTGGTTCGATGCGGTTATCGGCTACCTGTCCGCCTCTATCGAGTGGGCTGCCCGCTCGGGCAACCTGGACGCCTGGAAGGATTTCTGGCAGGACCCGGCCACGCGCGGTTACTACTTCATGGGCAAGGACAACATCACGTTCCACTCCCAGATCTGGCCCGGTGAGCTGCTGGGATATGCAGGTAAGGGCACGAAGGGCGGCCAGGAGCACCGTCTGGGCACACTGAACCTCCCCACTGAGGTTGTGTCCTCGGAGTTCCTCACCATGTCCGGCTCGAAGTTCTCCTCCTCCAAGGGCGTGGTCATCTATGTCAAGGACTTCCTGGCGGAGTTCGGACCTGACCCGCTGCGCTACTTCATTGCCGTGGCTGGCCCGGAGAACAACGACACTGACTTCACGTGGGACGAGTTCGTCCGCCGCATCAACAACGAGCTGGCGAACGGCTGGGGCAACCTGGTCAACCGCACCGTGTCCATGGCGCACAAGAACTTCGGCGAGGTGCCGCAGCCGGGGGCGTGGAACGAGTCGGATCAGCGCATTCTCGACCTGGCTGCCCGCACGTTCGGCGAGGCCGGCGCGGAGCTTGGTGAGGCCCACTTTAAGAACGCCATCACCAAAATCATGCACGTCGTCGGCGAGGCCAACGCCTACATCGCGGAGCAGGAGCCATGGAAGCTGGCCAAGGACGAGTCTCAGCGCGAGCGCTTGTCGACGGTCCTCTGGACCGCCCTCCAAGTCGTCTCCGATTGCAATGCGATGCTGACCCCTTTCCTGCCGCACACCGCTCAAAAGGTGCACGAGACTCTCGGCCGCGACGGTGTGTGGGCCGCATCCCCGCGCGTGGAGGAGGTCGTGGATAACGCCGAGCATGACGATGCTGGCATGAACCTCATCGGTGTCGGCCTGCCCGAAATCGGCCAGACCTACCCGGTGATCACAGGTGACTACGAACAGCAGCAGGCAACCTGGTCCCGCGTCGACGTTGTGCCGGGCACTCCTTTGGAGAAGCCGCAACCCCTCATTGCGAAGCTCGACCCGGAGCTCGGCGGGACCGGCCCCGAGTGGGCACCGGTGCAGTAGCGGGCTCGGGTCCGGGCTCGCCCCTGCAGAGCTCGATCCTGCTGGGCTCGATCCTGCAAAAGATGACAAACTCGATTCCCGTGTAGAAAAATCCCTGCAGGTCAAGGACTTTTGGGGGACTAAATCGGAATCGAGTTCGTCAACGTTTGCAGCGGGGGGTGAAGTGCTGCGAGTTAGGGTTGCCAGGGCGCCCGTGCGGAAAAGTTGACAAACTGGTTTTCTGTCTAGAGCCATTAGCGCAGGTCAGAACGGTTTGAGCTGCCAACTCGCACTCGAGCTCGTCAACTTTTCCGCAAGCGGGCCGGGAGAGGGTCCATCCAGACCGGCCAGACCATCCAGACCGGCCAGACCCCCTTCCAGCCCTACTCGCCCAAGAACTGCGCGATGAACGCAGTCAGTTTCCCTGTTTCGTCATCTTCGAAGCGGGTATCCACCACGACGAGGGGCGCGGTGTACATGTCGCGGCTGGGGGAGGCGACGACGAGGTCGGTGCCGTAGTCGTCGTTAAGCATCTGCCATTGGAAACCGTGCTCGCGGATGAAGGCGTCGCCGAGCGCGGTGCCGAAGATGCGGGCGGTGTCGCCGCGCGGGTAGGCGCGCTGCAGGTCGGGGTCGAGTGCGAGGTATTCGCCGAGGGTTTCTTCGAAGCTGGCCACGATGTCGCTGATGGAGCCGTTGATTCCGGCGACCGCTGCTTCGGCGAGGTCGCGGTCGATGTGGGCGCGGGTGGCATCGTCGATGTCGGTGAACATGCCCCTAATATAGGCTCGGAGGTATGTCCAAGAAGAAACCGCGCCCTACGCCTGTGTCAGCCGAAGGAATCGCTGGGCTTATTGATGCCCACACGCACCTCGCCTCCTGCAATGCCCGCACCCGCGAGGAGGTCGACGCGATCGTTGAAAGGGCGGTCGACGCTGGTGTGGAGCGGATGTGCACCGTCGGTGACGGGTTGGAAGAAGCGGAGCTGGCTTTGCAGGCTGCCCACTTCAACGAGCGTGTGTTCGCGGCGTGCGCAATTCACCCGACGAGAGCGCATGAGCTTGACGACGCCGCGCGTGAACGGCTTTCAGAAATGGCCCGCGACGAGCGTTGCGTAGCGGTGGGGGAGACCGGTGTGGACACCTATTGGCTCAAGCATGACCCGGAGCGCACCGCCCCGCTCGAGGTGCAGGAGGAGGCGTTTCGTTGGCACATCCAGCTCGCGTGTGAGACGGGCAAGACCTTGATGATCCATAACCGCGAGGGCGACGACGACATGATGCGAATCCTCGCGGATGCGCCGCAGCCGAAGCACGTGATGCTGCACTGCTTCTCTTCACCTCTCGACGTGGCGCGGGAGGCGATCGAGCGCGGTTACGTTTTGTCGTTTGCCGGCAATGTCACGTTCAAGCGCAATGAGGAATTGCGTCAGGCTGCTGCCGAAGCACCGGTGGGGCAGGTGTTGATCGAGACCGATGCGCCGTACATGACGCCCGAGCCGTTCCGGGGCGCACGGAATGAACCGGCCCTGATTGGTCATACTGCGCGCGTTGTGGCTGAGTCTCGTGGGGTTGATGTGACTGAATTGGCGCATGAGGTCAGGAGCACTTTTGGCCGGCTGCTTCAACCTGCGAACTCGCTTGATTAACATGGGAAGTTATCGTATTGTTATCTTCCATGTCACGTCATCGTCGGATCAATAAGAACTCCACCACCCGTGCAGTGATCGCCTCTGGCGCTATCGGAGCTGTCGTCATTGGTGGTGCGACCACTGCTGCCGCAGCCCAGAAAACAATCACCGTTGACCTCAATGGAGAGGAGACGGAACTGAACACCTTCGCGGGCAGTGTTGACGGCGCGCTGGAGGCTGCCGGCGTGGATGTCGGAGACAAGGATCTGGTGCACCCGGCACCGGGCGAGTCGCTGTCCAACGGTGACACCGTGACGGTGCGTACCGCGAAGCCGGTGGGTGTGCGTATCGACGGCGGCCAGGTGCAGCAAGTCACCACCACGGCTGCGACGGTGAATGACTTCTTGGGTGAGATGCCCGGCGTTGCCGGCGGCTCCGCTCACGACTACTCCGCCGACCAGCGCGTCGAGGACGGCATGACGATCGACGTGACCTCCCCGAAGATCGTCTCCATTACTGACGGTGGCAAGACCACCTACACCTCCGCCCCAGCGCGTACTGTCGCCGAGCTGTTGGCGGCCCGCGGCGTGGTCATCGATTCTAACGACCGCGTCACTCCGAGCCTGAACACCCCGGTGACCGAGGATATGGCCGTCAAGATTGAGCGCGTGGACATCACCCAACGCACCGCCACCGAAGAGTTCGAGGCGGATCCGACGTACGTCGACGATGACAGCCTTGCACCGGGTGAAGAGAAGGTCCGCGAGAAGGGTGAGAAGGGCGAGCGCAAGGTCACCCGCCGCCTGGTCACCGTGAACGGCAAGGTCGAGTCCGATGACGTGCTCAAGCGCGAGGAGACCCGTAAGGCTCGCCCCGCTGTGATTGCCCGCGGCAAGCAGCAGGCAGGCGGCAACACTGGCGCGTCCGCACCGGCAGTCGCTGGCGGTTCCGTGTGGGACTCCATCGCACAGTGCGAGTCCGGCGGAAACTGGTCCATCAACACCGGTAACGGCTATTACGGTGGCCTGCAGTTCGCGGCGTCCACGTGGTCCGCTTATGGTGGCGGCCAGTACGCTCCGACGGCTGACCAGGCGACCCGCGAGCAGCAGATTGCCGTCGCTGAGAAGGTCCAGGCGGCTCAGGGGTGGGGCGCGTGGCCAGCGTGCACCGCATCGCTGGGTATCCGCTAGTCTCGGAGGGCATGACTACTTCCCAGCTGCTTGGCCCCGCGGAGATCCGCGCGTTGGCTGAGGAGCTCGAGGTCTCTCCGACGAAAAAGTTGGGGCAGAACTTCGTGCACGACCCGAACACGGTCCGTCGGATCGTTGCTGCCGCTGACCTGGAGGAGCCAGGCATTGCTGAGATGGTTCTCGAAGTCGGACCGGGTTTGGGCTCGCTCACGCTGGGGCTTATCGACGTTGCGAATCACGTCGTCGCCGTCGAAATCGATCCGCGGCTGGCAGCCAAATTGCCGGAAACTGCCGCCGAGCGTAGCGACGCGGATAAGCTCACCGTGCTCAACATGGATGCACTCATGGTGTCCTACGCCGACCTCGACCGGGAGCCGACGGCGCTGGTGGCAAACCTGCCGTACAACGTGGCGGTGCCCGTGCTCCTTCACCTGCTCGAGGAGTTCCCCAGCATCCGCCGCGTGCTGGTCATGGTCCAGCTTGAAGTCGCGGACCGTCTCGCGGCCGCTCCCGGTTCAAAAATTTATGGTGTGCCCAGCGTGAAGGCGTCCTTCTACGGGGATGTGCGCAAGGCGGGGACGATCGGCAAGAACGTCTTCTGGCCGGCGCCGAACATCGAATCGGGGCTCGTGCGCATTGATGTGAACGAGACATTTGACCGCTCGCTGCGGCCCAAGGTCTTTCCGCTTATCGACGCCGCATTTGCCCAGCGCCGCAAAACCCTCCGCGCGTGTTTGACCGGGGTCTATGGATCTGGCCCGGCTGCGGAAGAAGCCTTGCGGGCAGCGGGCATTGACCCGGGTCTACGCGGTGAGAAGCTCTCCGTGGAGGATTTTGTCCGGCTTGCGGAGGTGACTGACTAATGTCACCCGCAGTTCCACTGTTCACGGAATCGTTCTCGGGCCGTGCGCACGGGAAAGTGAACCTCCACCTTGGTGTGGGGGAAGCAAGGGCCGACGGGTACCACGAGTTGTCGACAGTGTTCATGGCCGTCGACAGGCCGGAGACGGTCACCTTGACGCCGGCGGAGGAGGCGTCGATAAGCACGACCTTTCATGTCGAAGAACCTGACGAGGATGTGGACACCCCGCGAAACCTGGCCTGGCGCGCGGTGGAGGCGCTGGCTGGCGCGGCCGGAGACACAGAGGGGGCTAATCTGCCGCCAGTGCGGATTGAGGTAGATAAGACCATCCCCGTCGCAGGCGGCATGGCCGGTGGCTCCGCCGATGCGGCTGCCGCGGTTGTCGCTGCTGAGGCCCTGTTGCTCCACTACGGGTACACAGTGGAGCCGGAAGATCGAGACAACGTATTGAAGGCCCTCGGGGCAGACGTGCCGTTTGCTGCGATGGGCGGCGTCGCGTTGGGCACGGACCGCGGGGACAGCCTCGTGCCGATGATGTGCCGCGGCTCCTACTGGTTTACTTTTCTCAACCCGAAGGTGGGGCTGTCGACTGGAAAGGTCTTCGAGAAGCTCGACGATCTACGCTTCACCTACGCTTCGATGGTCCCGCACATGGACACCGCACTCATTTCCCGGGCGCTGCTTTCTGGCGACCCTCACCAGGTCGGCGCGGCGATGCACAACGATCTTGAACCGGCGGCCCTGGCGTTGCGGCCGTCATTGCAGCAGATCATCCACGATGCCGAAGACGCCGGCGCAATCCGGGCAATGGTGTCTGGATCCGGCCCGACTATTGCCGCGCTGTGTGAGGATCAGGCGGTGGCGCTGCGCGTCGTCGATAAGCTCACGGCGCAAGGAAACATTGATGGTTTCGCCGCACAGGGTCCCGTCGGTGGTGCAGCTCTTCTCTAGAATGGCCACATCATGGCTAACCTGATCAACCTGGAAAATGTGTCCAAGACGTGGGGGCTGAAAACGCTCTTGGATGGAGTCTCTCTCGGCGTGCAAACAGGCGACCGCATCGGCGTTGTCGGTCTCAATGGCGGCGGAAAGACCACGCTGCTGGAGGTGCTCACCGGCATCGAGCCGCCAGATGAGGGGCGCGTGTCCCACACGAACGATCTGCGGATGGCGGTGGTGACGCAGCGTTTCGATCTGCCAGATGAGATGACCGTTGGCCAGGCAGTTGTGGAGCCGCTTGGATTGGAGGTCTTCGAGTGGGCGTCGAATGCGAAGGTCCGCGAGGTGCTTGCCGGCACCGGTGTGGCTGAGCTCGGGTTGGACACACCCGTGGGGCAGTTGTCGGGTGGTGAGCGCCGACGCGTGAACCTTGCCGCTGCGCTCGTGCGTGATCTCGATCTGGTTGTGCTCGATGAGCCGACAAACCACCTCGATGTGGAAGGCGTGCAGTGGCTCGCTGACCATTTGATGAAGCGCAAACTCGCCATCGTGGTGGTCACGCACGACCGCTGGTTCCTGGACACGGTGGCCACCCTGACCTGGGAAGTCCATGACGGCAAGGTGGATGTGTACGAGGGCGGCTACAACGACTGGACCTTCGCCCGTGCTGAGCGTGCACGTCAGGCCGACGCGATTGAGCAGCGTCGCCAGAATCTCGCCCGCAAAGAGCTCGCGTGGTTGCGCCGCGGTGCGCCGGCGCGCACGTCGAAGCCGCGCTACCGCATCGAGGCGGCGGAAGCACTCATTGCGGACGTTCCTGCCCCGCGCGACACGGTCGAGCTCATGGCGTTTTCCAAGCAGCGCCAGGGGCGCGTTGTGATCGAGCTGGAGGACGCACGTATTGACGCTCCGGACGGGCGAACCCTTGTGGACCATCTCACGTGGCGTCTCGCGCCGGGGGAGAGGATCGGTCTCGTCGGCGTGAACGGATCCGGCAAGACGACGCTGCTGCGCGCGTTGGCAGACGATTACCCCCTCGCTGCAGGCCGCCGCGTTGAAGGCCAGACGACCCGTATTGGATGGCTACGCCAAGAGCTCGACGACCTCGACCCGACCCGCCGGGTTATCGACGCCGTCGAAGACGTGGCCACCTACATCACCCTGGGCAAAAAGGAGCTATCTGCCTCCCAGCTGGCGGAACGCCTCGGGTTCTCGCCCAAACGTCAACGCACCCCCGTCGGGGATCTCTCCGGTGGAGAGCGCCGTCGCCTGCAACTGACGCGTGTGCTCATGAGCGAACCGAACGTGCTGCTTCTCGACGAGCCAACCAACGACCTCGACATCGACACCCTCCAGGAACTCGAGGACCTGCTCGACTCGTGGCCGGGGACGCTCGTGGTGATCTCCCACGACCGCTACCTCATCGAGCGCATCGCTGATGTCACGTACGCCCTTTTCGGCGACGGGGACTTGACCAACTTGCCGGGTGGGATTGAGCAGTACCTGGAGCGCAGAAAAGCAATGGAACAGGACTCGGGCGTGCTCAACCTGGGGCAGAACGGGCCGAAGGCTGCGGAGAAGCCGGCTGGCGTCTCACCGCAAGAACGCCGCGAGCTGTCGAAGAAGATGAAGTCGCTCGACCGCAAGATGGAGAAGCTCGACGAGCAGGTGGCCGCGTTGGAGGCGCAGATCACGGCGATGTCGCAGGAGGATGCCCCGGATTTCGAGGCCATCGGAGCCAAGACGGGTGAAGTCGCAGAACTGCGCGGACAGCGTGAAGAACTCGAGCTCGAGTGGCTTGAGCTGGGAGAAATGCTCGAGGGCTAAAGCTCTCAACGTTGTCGAGAACGCGCTGACTTAGCGTCGCTCGACGGGCAGCTCGACCTTTCGCACTGTCCATCCCTCGCGCGACAGGCCCGCCAACACGCCGTGGTCGAGAGGTAGGTGGGCAGCGCCGACGAGAACCAACCCCTCTTTGTCGCGCAGCACGTGATCCAGCTTGCTGGCCAGAGTACGATTGCGCTCAACCATGGCGGGCGAGTTCAGGTCCTTGTCCCGAACCAGTAGCAAGTTTTGCTCTACATAACGCTCAAACATGTCGAATGCGTCGTCCGCGTAGTACTCGTCTAACGCTTCCGCGAGGTCCTCGTTTTCGTGCATGTGTGCAAACTGCTCTTCAACACGTTCAAGGGATTCAACCGGAATCTCTTCCTTCATTGCAACGTCGACGAAGTGAGTTTCAGGCTCGAACGTGCTCTGGTCGAAAAGCTCTGAGCGCAGCTGGGTTTCCACTCTGACCAGCTGCGCAAGTGAACCAACGGGTAAGTGCTCAAGGTGATCTTTCATTGGTGAAAGTCGCGGGGACGCGTTCAACACATTCCGAAGCCGCTCTAAGTCCTCCGGGGAAAGGGTTTCGGATGCAGTTTTCTGGCTCATCTCAGTTTCGCTGCCGAGTTGTTCGAGCCCCTGCTCCCGCAGATCATCAAGGTCGTGGGGGTTGATCTCAACGAACAGTGCCTCTTTGCTCTTGAGGATCTGTTCGAGCTCGCTCACCGGCAACGCGATCTTCGTGTCGTCGATGACGTGGAGGGTTCCGAAGAGAAAGGATTCTTTTCCCTCCGGTGACCTGAGCGACCAGAAGAGAGAATCAGCGAACGGTGTGGATGAGCTCATGAGATTGAGGGTAGCGGACCCCGATTCCCGGCATTCGGGTCCGCAAGGGTAGGTTCACGCCTTAAACTAATCGCAAAATTTTCTCCCTAGGAAAGGAGGGCCCGATGACTACTCAGGACGGCTCCACCAAGGCAGAGGTTGAGACCTCTAATAACGGAAAAGTGGAGGCGCCCAAGGGCGTCGGCTCCGTTATCGGCGCTGTGTTCCTCATGGCGACCAGCTCGATCGGCCCGGGCTTTCTCACCCAGACCAGTGTGTTCACCGTCCGGTTGGGCGCTGCTTTCGCGTTCGCGATTCTCATCTCCATTCTCGTGGATATCGCGATCCAGCTGAATGTGTGGCGCGTGCTCGGTATCTCGGGGCTGCGTGCTAACGAGCTCGGCAACTCGGTGATTCCTGGGCTGGGATGGGTGATGTCGTTACTGGTCTTCGCAGGCGGCATGATCTTCAATATCGGCAACATCGCCGGTGCAGGGCTGGGAATGAATGCCATGCTCGGCCTTGACCCGAAGATCGGCGGCGGGATCTCAGCGGTGATCGCCGTATTGATCTTCCTGTCCAAACGCGCAGGTGTTGCGCTGGACCGCATTGTTGTGGGCCTCGGCGCGATCATGATCCTGCTCATGCTGTACGTCGCTATTGTCTCCCAGCCGCCCGTCGGAGATGCGTTGAAGCAGACGGTCCTCCCCGAGCAAGTGGACTTTGCAGTCATCGTCACGCTAATCGGCGGCTCGGTCGGCGGCTACATCACCTTCGCCGGTGTCCACCGCATCATTGATTCGGGCCAGACCGGTGTGGAGAATATCAAGAATATTTCGAATGCATCTGTGCTGGGCATCGTGGTGATCGGCATCATGCGTGTGCTTCTCTTCCTCGCGGTGCTCGGCGTGGTTGCTACCGGCGTGGTGCTATCCAAGGACAATACGGCCGCCGATGCTTTCTACCAGGCCGCCGGAGAGTTCGGGCTTCGTGCCTTCGGTCTGGTGCTGTGGGCGGCGGGCCTGTCGTCGGTGATCGGTGCGTCCTACACTTCGCTGACATTCGTGACCACGCAGAAGACAGATGTGAAGCTGCGCAACTGGCTCACGGTGGCGTTCATCGTGGTATGCACGATCCTGTTCCTCCTCCTTGGCACTGCGCCGCAGAAACTGCTCATCTTCGCTGGTGCCTTCAACGGGCTTATCCTGCCGATCGGTTTTGCCGTGGTCATGTGGGCCGCGCTGTTCCGCAAGGATCTACTCAAGGGATACAACTACCCGGTGTGGATGAAGGTCATAGGAGTGATTGTGCTCGCAGGAACCTTCTGCATGGGCTTCCGCTCACTCTCCGGATTGGCAGCACTGTGGGCGTAGAAAAGGATCCCGCCCGCGCGCGGGACTACTTCCGCACCCACGACGTGGGCACCACCGCGGGGTGGGCGCCCGGCTACGCGCAGGCGAACCTTATTGCGGTTGACCAGAAGTACGCTTTCGACTTCTTGCTGTTCGCTCAGCGCAACCCGAAGCCGTGCCCGGTGCTCGGCGTTCTCGAGGCAGGCCAACTTAATTCCGAGCTCATGGCCGGCGGCGACATTCGCAAGGATATTCCGGCGTACAGGATCTACAAGCACGGTGTGCTTATCGACGAAATCACCGACGCCACCGGCTACTGGACCGACTCCACGGTGGCATTTCTCATCGGCTGCTCATTCACATTCGAAGACGCCCTCATTGCCGAGGGAATTCCAGTCGCGCATATTGAGCAGGGGCGCAATGTGCCCATGTACCTAACCACCCTCGAGACGGAGCCAGCTGGGGTCTTCGGCGGGCCGATGGTGGTGTCTATGCGCCCGATCCCTGTTAACCGCGTCGCGGACGCTGTGCGGGTCACTTCGCGCTATCCAGCGGTGCATGGTGCGCCGATCCATGTCGGCGACCCGGCGGCGATCGGCATTAAGGATCTTGGGGCACCCGATTTCGGTGACCCCGTGGACATCCCCGCCGGCACTATCCCAGTGTTCTGGGGTTGCGGCGTGACTCCGCAGTCCGTCGTGATGAGTTCCAAGCCGGAGCTGGCCATCTGCCATGCCCCGGGCAAGATGCTCATCACTGATATTCCGGACCGGTCCTACCAGGTTCCGTAAAGAGGGCTTAGGCGATCGTTGCGATCGTCGTTCCCGCCTTCACACGGTCCTTCTCCGACGCGGAGAGCGAGATCGTGCCGGCGGTCGGGGATTTGATGGTGGATTCCATCTTCATGGCCTCGACGGTGGCCAGCGGCTGATCCTTTTCCACGGTGTCGCCGTCGCTGACCATCCACTTCACGATGGTCGACTCGTACTTCACCGTCACAGCCCCTTCACCGCCGCTACCAGCAGTATTCTCCGCGGCGGAAGAAGGTGACTCGCCAGTGACGCCGCCGCGGAGCAAGCTGCGGGGGAAGCCGATCTGGTGCAGGCGCCCGTCGATTTCGATGACGACGGTCTCCCGCTCGTCGTAAATGTGCTCGATATCGGCCGTTTCGTGGTTGGCGCTGGGGGAGTAATTGCCGTCCACCCAGTCGGTGTAGATATCCAGAGAATCGCCGTTGAGCTCCGGAGTATCCACCATGTCGCGGTGGAACGGCAACACTGTGCGCACTCCCTCAATGGTGAATTCCTTCAGGGCTTGGCGGGAGCGCGCCAGAGCCGCGTCGCGGTTCGGGCCGGTGACAATCAGCTTGGCCATCAGCGAGTCGTAGTAGGCGGGGATCTCACTGCCTGTCCGCACCCCAGAGTCGACGCGAATGCCGGGGCCGGTGGGGACGTCGAAACGCGTGACGGAGCCCGGCGCAGGTGCGAAACCGTTGGTGACGTCCTCGGCGTTGATGCGGAACTCGAAGGCGTGCGTGGTGATCTCCGGGTCCCCACCGAAGGACAGCTCCTGGCCGTCAGCGATGCGGAACTGCTCAGCGATGATGTCCACGCCCGTGACCACCTCTGTGACGGGATGCTCCACCTGCACGCGGGTGTTCACCTCCAGGAATGACACGGTGCCATCTTCGGAAACGATATATTCGACGGTTCCGGCACCCACGTAGTTCGCTGCGCGACAGATCTCGCGGGCACCGTCCTCGATGCCGGCGCGCTGCTCGTCGGTGAGGAAGGGTGCGGGGGCTTCCTCGATGAGTTTCTGGAACCGGCGTTGCGTCGAGCAGTCTCGGGTTCCTAGCACTGCGACGTTGCCGTGGGTGTCGGCAAGCACCTGAGCTTCAACGTGGCGCGGGTGGGTGAGAAACTTCTCCACGTAGCATTCCGCACGGCCGAAAGCTTCCTTGGCTTCGCGGCCGGCAGATGCGAAAGCGTCCTCGATGTCAGCCTCGTCGTGGACGACCTTCAAACCGCGTCCACCACCACCGTAAGCGGCCTTAATCGCAATCGGCATGCCGTGTTCTTCCGCGAAGGCGCGGGCCTCCTCCCAGTCGCCGATCGGATCTTCGGTGCCAGGGGCCAGCGGCGCTCCAACCTCCACGGCGACGCGGCGGGCGGCGATCTTGTCACCGAGCAGCTCGATCGACTCGGGAGTGGGGCCAATCCAAGTCAGGCCAGCGTCAACAACTGCACGGGCGAAGTCAGAGTTCTCCGACAGGAAGCCGTAACCGGGGTGGATGCAGTCTGCTCCAACTTTATGCGCCAGGGAGATCAGTGCCGGGACGTTCATGTACGTCTCGGAAGCGCTATTGCCGGGCAGGCGGTAGGCCTCGTCGGCAACGAGCGTGTGCAGCGCGCCGGTGTCAGCGTCGGAATAGACCGCGATGGATCGGATGCCCAGGTCGCGCGCCGCGCGGGCGATGCGGACCGCGATCTCCCCACGGTTGGCAATGAGCACCGCTTTCAAGGATGTCTGAGGTGCAGGAGTGGTCATGGTAGTTAATCTCTTTCGCTGTATCGTTCGAAGCGGATGGTGGAGCCAGGGGAAAGTTGCGCGGCAATGTCGACGTCTTCACTGATCACGGTGGCAATGACGGGATAGCCACCGGTCACTGCGTGGTCACGCAGGAACACGACGGGCTGGCCGCTGGGCGGGATTTGCACGCTGCCGGCCACCATGCCTTCTGAGGGAAGTTCGCCACTGCGATCACGCTGCAGCGGTTCGTCTGTTTCTAGGCGCACGCCGACGCGGTTGGATTCGCCGGTCACCGTGAAAGTCGTGTCAAAGAAACGCTCGACTTCATCTGTGCTGAACCAGTCATCGCGCGGGCCGAGCACGCAGCGCACGGTCGCGGTGTCAGCGGTGACGCGCAGTGGGTTGGACAACAGGGCGTTCGCAGTGTCCGGCTTCTTCAGCGACACGGAAACGGTGTCGCCAGCCTGGATCGGTGCGGGGCCGAGCCCGGAGAGCAGGTCGGTCGCGGCGGAATCCAACTCGGTATCGGCGATGAGCCCGCCGCGCACAGCGATATAAGAGCGCATGCCCACCCGGGGTGGGGCGACAACGAGCTGCGCACCGGCCGGCACAATGATCGGGGTGGCGAGTGGGAACGACCTCTGGCCCACGAACACGTCGGTGTCGGCACCGGTGACGCACACGACGGTTTCCGTCAGTGCCGTCATAGTCAGCCCGCCGATGTTTTCCAGGAGAGTCGCGTTGCGCTTGTTGCCCACCACGTCGTTCGCGATGCGCGCGGACGCACGGTCCGACGATCCGGACGTGGTCACGCCGAGGCTGCCGTTGCCTTGCCTGCCCAGGTCCTGGTAGAGCGTCTGCAGTCCAGCGTCGTCCACAGTGAACAGCGGCATGCGTGGGGGAGTGTCCAGCTCGAAGTGGCTGGTCTCTTGCTCGTGCGCAAGCTTTTCGACGCTGACATAGCGCACCGTATCCCCAGGGCTGACCAACGCCGGAGGCTTAGCGGTGGAGTCCCACATCGGTGTCGTGGTCGTGCCGATGAGCTGCCACCCGCCTGGTGAGGTGCGCGGGTAAACGGCGGAGAAGTCACCAGCCAATGCGACGGCGCCGGCTGGGACCTCAGTACGGGGGGATGAGCGGCGTGGCACGTCGAGTGCGTCTGCCTCGTTTTCAGGGACGCAGTAGGTGAATCCGGGAGCGAATCCGCCAAACCCGGCCTTCCACACGGTGGACGTGTGCCATTCGATGAGTTCGTCGCGGGTCTTGCCCAGGTGTTCAGCTAGTTCGTCGAGGTCTGCGCCGTCGTAGCAAACCTCAATTTCGATCTCGCGGGATTCCTTGCTTCCTGCCGCCTCGGGTTCGAAGTCGCGGAGGAATTCGGCTGCTGCTGTAGCCGCTGAGGTGGAATCAAAGGTGACCAGCACGGTGCGGGCGCCGGCGATGACGTCGGTTTGGCGCTCGAGAGGCTCGGTGCTTAAGGCCGCGTAGAGATCCATGACCTGTTCGAGGCTGTCTAGGTCGACCATGAGTCCGCGCGTGCCCACGCGCTTGATGTCGCGTTTGATGGTGCCGCTCACAGGAAGCTCCTGATCTCAATGCCTTCGTCCTGCAGCTTCGCCACAACGCTGCGGGTCAACTCAACAGAGCCGGGGGAGTCGCCGTGCACGCACACCGATTCCGCAGCAACGTCGACGATACTGCCGTCGATGGCAGTGACGGCACCGGTTGAGGCGACCTGCAACACGCGCTCAGCCACCTGTTGGGCGTCCGTCATCACAGCGTTCGGTTCGCGGCGGGAGACCAAAGTGCCGTCCGGGTTGTACCCGCGGTCCGCGAAGGCTTCACGGATCACCCGCAGGCCAGCCTTTTCTGCGATGTCCACCGCGGCGCCGCCAGGCAGAAGCATGACTGGGAGATCCCCAAAGGCTTTGATGCCGTCGATCACGGCTTGGGCGTGCTTGTCGTGGTGAACGATGGTGTTGTACAGCGCACCGTGCGGCTTGACGTAACGGACCTCCAATCCCTGCGCACGGGCCAGTGCGTCAAGAGCGCCAATTTGGTACAAAGTCTCGTCAGCCAGCTCGGCTGGGTCGTAGTCGATGAAACGACGTCCGAAACCGGCCGGGTCCTTGTAGGCGATGTGGGCGCCGACGGTCACGTTGCTTCTTTTCGCGTCGACAAGCGTCCCTTTAATGGAATGCGGATCACCCGCGTGGAAACCTGTAGCCACGTTGGCGCTGGAGACCATCTCCAGCATGGCTGCGTCGTCGGCGACGGGGTTACCCGCCGTCGTCTCGCCAAGGTCGGCGTTGAGGTCGATGTGCTCGCTCACGGTGCACCACGCTTTCCAGTTCGTCGAAAGTAGTTCTTCCCAGTGTAGTGAGCCGCTCTACACTGGGACTCATGATCCTCATCAATGTCCGTTTCAAGCCCTTGCCCGAAAACACCGAGAACTTCCGCGAACTGGTCGCCGACTTCACTGATGCGTCCCGCAACGAGGCCGGATGCCTGTTCTTCGAGTGGTACCGCAACACCGACCAGCCTGGCGAGTACATCCTCGTCGAGGCGTTCCAGGACGATGCCGCCGAGGCCCACGTCACCTCTGACCACTTCAAGGCCGCACAGGAGCTGTTCCCGAAGATTTTGGAGGAGACCCCGGAGATCATCAACACCCTGATCGAAGGCAAGACCGAGTGGGACGAGATGGCTGAGTTCAAGGTGAACTAGCTGGGGGAATCACCCCGCCGCCTGCCGGGGCGACCCCGCTTGTCAGGTATCTCACAGCCGGGACTACGGTGAAAGCCCATGAGTTCCGACATCAATTCCGAAGCCCGAGATTCCAAAGCAGAGGAATACACTAAGCCCCCGAAGCTGTCGAAGAAGGCTTATGAGAAAGAGCTGCTGCGGCTCCAGGCCGAGCTGGTGAAGTTGCAGCAGTGGGTCGTTGCCACGGGTGCCCGTATCGTCATCGTGATGGAGGGTCGCGACGCCGCTGGCAAGGGCTCGGCGATCAAGCGCATTACCCAGTACCTCAACCCGCGGGTGTGCCGCATTGAGGCATTGCCTAAGCCGACGGAGCGCGAGCAGACGCAGTGGTACTTCCAGCGCTACATTGAGCGCCTGCCTGCGGCTGGGGAGATCGTCATCTTTGACCGCTCCTGGTACAACCGCGCCGGTGTTGAGCGCGTGATGGGCTTCTGCACGACGGACGAGTACCGCCGTTTCCTCCACCAGGCGCCGATCTTTGAACGCCTGCTGGTCGAGGACGGGATCTTGCTGCGCAAGTACTGGTTCTCTGTCTCCGATGAAGAGCAGATTGCGCGTTTCCAGTCCCGCCGCGAAGACCCGTTGCGCCAGTGGAAGCTGTCACCGATGGATCTGGAATCCATCACGAAGTGGGAGGAGTACTCCCGCGCGAAAGACGAGATGTTCGTCCACACCGACATCCCAGAGGCGCCGTGGAACACGGTGGAGAGCGAAGATAAGAAGCGCTCGCGCATCAACGTCATCTCGCATCTGCTGGCCTCGATCCCGTACGAGGACGTTGCACTCGACCTCCCTGAGATCCCGGAGCGGCCCGCCTCCAGCAACTATGAGCGGCCACCGCGCGAGGAGTTCCGTTACGTCCCCGATGTCGCTGCCGACTTGGAGCGCAACAAAAAGGGCAAGAAGAACTAGCGC
The DNA here is from genome assembly GCF_000143825.1 of Corynebacterium genitalium ATCC 33030. Taxonomy (NCBI): domain Bacteria; kingdom Bacillati; phylum Actinomycetota; class Actinomycetes; order Mycobacteriales; family Corynebacteriaceae; genus Corynebacterium; species Corynebacterium genitalium. The sequence continues at coordinate 2,199,918 of NZ_CM000961.1, read as the reverse complement.
TTCTTTCCCCGGAACTTGCTCACGGTCCGGTCGCCGGGGATCCAGAAACGGTAGGGGGCGTCAACGTTTTTGCTGATGCCCACCCGCGGCCCAGACTCCCACTCTGGTTCTTCATCGCGTTCGGTCAGCTGGACGGGGGTGCCGTTGTCGGGCAGGGACAGCCCCAGCGCCTGCCCCAAATTTCCGGGTCCGCGCGCAAGGTTCTCGTCGACGACAATATTGCCTTTCGCTTGTCGACGTTCCCGCGCCACGTCGACCCCCTCTACAACCTCACCACCACGCATGAGGCATCCCTGGCCCGTGCCTTCCGGAGCGCAGACAATGTTGCCGTTCAAGTGGATGCCGTAGGAGAGGTAGACGTAGAGCCGGCCCGGCTCGCCGAACATGGCAGCATTACGCTGCGTCTTTCCGCGGTAGGTGTGTGCGGCCTCATCCTCCTCGCCGAGGTAAGCCTCCACCTCTGTCAGCCGGATTGTCACGCCGTTGTGGGTGATCAGGCAGCCGAGCAACTGTGGGCCGACAACGTCAGCGGGTGCGGTGAAATCGATCATTTTCTAGGCGTTGGCCTCCAGCCACCTACGGATTGCTTTGAGAGCACCGTGCTCCGCATTGGTGCCGGTGATCTCGTCGGCGATGGCTTTCAGGTCGCTGTGCGCGTTTCCCATCGCCACGGCGGTGCCAGCAGCTTCGAGCATGGACGTGTCGTTCAGATAGTCACCGATGGCGGCAGTGTCGGCGATGTCGACATCCAGCGATTCCGCGAGTGACGTCAGCGCGGCACCCTTGTTGGCATCGTCGGACATGATGTCCAGCCAGTGCTCGGAGCTGACCGCCGCGTTCACACCGGGGGCTGCTTTCTCAATCAGGGGCACGCCGTCGTCTTCGGCATTGGACTCCACGAACAGGGACACTTTGGTGGTGGGGTTGGAGTCGGTCCGTGCAGCGTCGATAAGCGAACCAACCGCACGCTGCGACACGTAGTACTTGTCCGTCTCCTCCTGTACCCACTGCGGCATGGCCTCGGCAACGTAGGCGTACTCGGGCATGCACACGACGGGGTGAATGGCGGTGTTGCTCTCGCGGACAGCGTCGAGGATCGAAGTGACGGTGTCCAGGGACATCGGCTTGGTAGAGACGATCTCTCCGCGGTGCCACACGACGGCGCCGTTTTCGGCGATGAACGTCTCCAGTCCGCGGCCGTCGAACATTGTCTGCAGTGTGGCCAGCTGGCGGCCCGATGTGGGGGCGATGATCATCCCAGCGTCCTGGGCACGCCCCAGCAGCGGCCAGAATTCGTCGGGAATGTTGCCGTCCGGGTCGACGAGCGTGCCGTCCATGTCCAAAGCAACGATGCGGGGAAAGCTCATAGCAGTCCTTTGTAGGGTATGGAACACTGGTTTCATGAGTGAAAGCAACGAAAATGCGACGCAACCAGTGAAAATCGATGTGGTTCAGTCTACCGGAGTGGTCACGCTCGACCGGCCGAAGGCGCTGAACTCGCTGAACCCGGACATTCTCTACCCGATCATCGAAGCGTTGCACGCCTGGCGCGAGGACGACGCGATTGAGCAAGTGCTGGTTCAATCGAGCGGCAAGCACTTCTGTGCGGGCGGCGATGTGCGGTACGCGCGCGAGCAGATCATGGCCGGCAACCACGACGGCGTCGACGAGTTCTTCCGCCGCGAATACGAGATGAACTACCTCATCTCCGAGTTTCCAAAGCCGTATATCTCACTCATCTCCGGAGTGGTCATGGGTGGCGGTTTGGGCCTGTCTGCACACGGCAGCCACTTCGTGGTCACGCCCGACGCATTCGCTTCGATGCCGGAGATGAACATCGGCTACTTCACCGACGTGGGCATGAGCTGGACGCTGCAGAACCTGCCGAAGCACCCGTCGCAAGGCTTGGGCACGTTCGTCGCGCTTACGGGGTACCGCCTGAAAGCGAATGACATGATGGCCACGGGCCTAGCCACGCACCTCGTTGAATCGCTCGATGGTGTCGCGGAGCGCGTGATCAACGAGGGGGTTGGTGCACTCGACGCGATGGGCATGGAGCACGGCGAAGCGGAGATCGAGAGCATGTATTCGCTTGTCGACGGCACTTTCGCCGGCCCCTGGTCTCACATCCGTGAGCAGCTGACTGGTGAGCTCGGCGAGCTGGCCAACCCGCTGCTGAAGCAGGCCTCACCGGCATCATTGGTCGCCTCGGCGGAGCTGATGGATGCCAACGCCAAGCACGATCTGAAGGGCAGTCTCGACAACGAAGAGAGGTTGGGGTTGAAGATCCGCCGCGAGCCGGATTTCCTCGAAGGAGTACGCGCTGTGCTGGTGGATAAGTCCAACGATGCGGACTTCGCCCCGGAGCCAGGGCCGGAGCGGTACAGGAAAGTACTAGACTAAGTCACTTAGTGGCCTGTGAGCAGGCCAGCTGAAGCACTAACGCATGTAGAGAATGTAAGGAAGGACGCAGACGTGACGGAAGCCGCAGGGCAGCCCCAGAACCTGACCGAGGACTGGAACAACAAGCTGAAGCTCGCCCAGGAAATGCTGCCGCTGATCAGTAAGCTCCACCGCGAGAACAACGCTGTGACATCGATCTACGGCCGCATTCTGGTGGGAATGACAGACATTGAGATCATCAAGGCCCACCGCTACGCCCGCCGCGTGGTCGCCCGCGAGCTTCCGCTGGACGCGACCCTGCCGATTATGCGTGAGCTGTCCACGATGGACCTGGGCACTGCGTCCATCGATCTAGGCCGTCTGGCCAAGAACTACAGCCGCACCGAGGGTGTGGAGCTGCGCACCTTCCTCGAGGAAGAGCTGGCGGAAGTCATCGGTGCTGACAGCCACCGCGTCCCGCGTGACGTGGTCCTCTATGGCTTTGGTCGCATTGGCCGCCTGCTCGCCCGCATCCTTATCGCGCGTGAGGCCCAGTACGGCGGCGTGCGCCTGCGTGCTGTTGTGGTGCGCAAGAAGGGCGAGGACGACATCGTCAAGCGCGCGTCCCTGCTGCGTCGCGATTCCGTCCACGGCGCGTTCAACGGCACGATCACCGTCGATCGTGAGAACGAGATCATCTGGGCTAACGGCACCCCAATCCAGATGATTTACTCCGATGATCCGGGTGCGATCGACTACACCGCCTACGGCATCAACGACGCGATCGTCGTGGACAACACCGGCCGCTGGCGCGACCGTGCTGGCCTGTCCCGCCACCTGGATTCCAAGGGTGTCGCCCGCGCGCTGCTCACCGCGCCGGGCAAGGGCGACGTGAAGAACATTGTCTACGGCGTGAACCACGACATGATCGACGATTCCGAGCAGGACCGTGTGCTGTCCGCCGCGTCGTGCACCACTAATGCGATCACACCAGTGCTCAAGGTCGTTGGTGACCGCTGGGGGGTCAAGCACGGTCACGTTGAGACCGTCCACTCCTACACCAATGACCAGAACCTGGCTGACAACTTCCACAAGGGTGCCCGTCGCGGCCGCGCCGCCGGCCTGAACATGGTGCTCACCGAGACCGGTGCAGCCAAGGCCGTGTCCAAGGCGCTGCCGGAGTTTGAGGGCAAGCTCACCGGTAACGCTATTCGCGTTCCCACCCCGGATGTGTCCATGGCTGTGCTCAACCTCGATCTGGATTCCGAGGTGAACAAGGACGACGTGAACAACTACCTGCGTCGCGTGTCCACTGACTCGGACCTGCGCCAGCAGATCGACTACATCCAGTCCCCGGACATTGTGTCCACCGACTTCGTGGGCACCACCCACGCCGGCATTGTGGACGGGTTGGCCACCATCGCCACCGGCAACCACTTGGTGCTCTACGTGTGGTACGACAACGAGTTCGGCTACTCCAACCAGGTTGTGCGCATCGTCGAGGAGATCGCGGGTGTTCGCCCGAAGATCTTGCCGGAGCGCAAGGATCCGCAGGACATCCGCTAGTGCTCAAACTGACAGGGCAGCTGCAACATTATCCCTGGGGCGATGACTCCAGCATTGCTTCGCTGCAGAACCGCGAACCTTCAGGCAAACCGGAAGCCGAGCTATGGTTCGGTGCGCACCCGAGCGCGCCGTCTTTGACCGATGCCGGCCCGCTCGATGCTGTCATCGCCGCCGACCCCGCGGGGATTCTCGGCCCGCAGTGCGCGGAGACTTTCTCCGGCACGTTGCCGTACCTCGTGAAGATTCTCGCGGCCGCGCAGCCCCTGTCCATTCAGGCGCACCCGTCCATTGCGCAGGCGCGGGAGGGTTTCGCACGGGAGAACGCCGCCGGCATCCCTGTGGACGCGCCCGCACGTAACTACAAGGATGACAACCACAAGCCGGAGATCCTCATTGCGCTGTCTCCGTTCCGTGCGCTTGCAGGATTCCGCCCGGTGGCCAAAACCCGGGTGCTTATCGACGTTCTTGCGCTCCCGGCGCTTAACCCCGCCCAAGAGGTTCTCGCCGACGAAACGATGAGCGAGGAACAACGCCTGCACACGGTGCTGGAGGGGTGGCTGTCGTTGGATGACCCTGCCCCGTTGGCCACCGCTGTCGTTCAGCGGGCGCAAGCCCTCGCTGACGGTGAGACGGATGAGGCGGAACTGATCACCATCGCCCGGAACCTGGAGTTCATTGGGGAGCGGTTCCCCGGCGATGTGGGCATCCTCGCCGCGCTCTTGCTCAACCACGTCGAGCTGGACACAGGTGACGGGCTTTTCTTGCCGGCCGGTAACCTACACGCCTACATCAGCGGCCTCGGTGTGGAAGTGATGGCCAACTCCGACAATGTGCTGCGCGGCGGATTGACCAGCAAGCACATCGATCAGGCAGAACTGCTGAGCATTCTGGAGTTCACGCCGCTGGAGGACCCCACCTTCCACGGCAAGGCCACAGAAACGCTCAGCCTGTACACGCGCAACTTCGACGTTGGCATCCCGGATTTCCGGGTCACCCGCTACTTCGACGAAACTGATGACGAAGAAGAAAACGGCACAATGGTCCGCATTGACGGTGGGGAACCGACCATCATCCTGGTGGTGGAAGGCACCCTGACCATTGCGACTGAGACTTCCTCGCCGCTGGAGTTAGCCCCGGGGGAAGCCGTCTTCGTCGGTGCAGACGAAGGCCTCATTCACGTGGAGACCACCCCAGGGTCTGGTGCCCGGTTCTTCGAAATTGCACCTGGAGAAATAACGAAAGCCGGGTCAATCGACCCGGCCGAGTTCGACTAGCAGCCAGCTACTAGTACTGGTAGCCGCCCGGAGCGCTCGGTCCGCCCGGTGCAGTCTGGGTGACGTCGTTAGCCCGCCACTTGTCTTTGTTCCGGCGGCCCCACAGCAGCCAAACCAGCGCGGCGAAGATGCCAGCGAAGAGAAGGGCGACCAACCAGATGATCCTCGAGGTGCTATCCATCGGCTTGGTGCGGGCGAAGTCAATGACCGCCCAGAGCCACACGATGAAGGAGATCAGGCTGGCGATTCCTAAACCGATGAGCAAGCCTTCGGGGATGACCACGTCGGTGGTGGTGCCGTACTCGCTGTAGGTCTGGGCGAAAAGGTGGACAGATTCGTTGAACATGAGAGGGAGGATTTCCTTTCGGGAAAGTGAACGTCTCGTACAGCGACATCATCAACTGATGTCCTGATCCTTAGACTTTGCATAGAAGCGTAAGGTTACACGTCGAGAGAAAAATTATTTGGCGTGCCCGCTGATGCACTGCTCGTAGTACTCGACCAGTTTTTCTGTGGCCGCGCGCCACGACCACCGCTGCGCCTCTTCGCGGGCGAGGGTTCCCATGGTGTGGCGGCGAGGGGCGTCAATAAGCAACTGCGCGAACGCGTCCGCCCATTGCGCGGCTGAGGCCTCTTTATCCACGAGCAGGCCCGTCTCGCCGTCGTCGATGACGAACGGGATGCCGCCCGCGCGGGCGCCGACGACCGGGACACCAGACGCGAATGACTCCAGCGCGACGAGGCCGAGAGTTTCGGTCAGCGAGGGGAACGCGAACACGTCCGCCGACGCGAATGCTTGCGCGAGCGGTTCGCCCGACATGTAGCCGGTGAAGTGGGTGAACTCGGGGTTGAAGGCCTTCTTCATCTGCTCGTACAGCGGGCCTTCGCCGACCATGGCCAAGCGCGCGCCGGGGATCTTGTCGCGCAGCAGCGGCATGACATCGTTGAGGATGGTCAGATTCTTCTCCGCCGACATGCGCCCGACGTAGAGCAGTAGGGGAGCCTCCGGATTGCCGTCAGTGAGACGCGCCCGCATCTGCTCCGAGTACTTGTCCGGGTGGTAACCGACGGTGTCGACAGCCTTCGGCCACAGCGCCACCTTCTTGAAGCCGTAGCCTGCGGCAGTGTCCATCATGGGGCCGGAGGTGACCAGGTTCATTCCCGCGAGATTGTGCCAGTTCTTGATCAGCCAGATCGACTGCTTATGCACGAAGCCAATGCCCAGATCCTTCGTGTAGGCGGGCACATCCGTGTGGAAGGACGCCAAGAGAGGGATCTTCTGGCGGCGGGCCACAACGGCGGCGTATCCGGCGTACGCGACGGGGTTGACGATGTGCACGATGTCCGGGTCGAACTCTTTGAGGCGCTTGGATATCCGCGGCATCGGCAGACCGACTTTGATCTCCGGGTAAATCCAGTGGAAGGAAATGCTGGGCACAGTCTCCACAGGGAAGCCCGCGTAGGTGTCAGGGGCGTCGCCGGTGGCGAAGATGACTACGTCATGTCCCATTTCCGCCAACTGGTCCACGGTGCGAATGATGCGGGTGACCACACCGTCGATTTTGGGGAGGAAGACCTCCGTGAAGATGGCAATGCGCATGAGGTCGAGCTAGCGCTCGGTCTCCGGCACACCCTCAGCCTGGTTCCCGGTCCACAGGGAGCGGGCGGGGATCTTGGAGCGGTCCACGCGGTCGGCGTAGCGCTTCGCTACCTCTTCCACCTCCTGCAGCAGGCCTTCAGCGAGCTTTGTGGGCTCGAGGCCGAGGCTTAAGAAGGTGTCGTTGGAGACAAAGAGATCGTTCTCGTCGGCCTCCTTGCGCGGGTTGGGCACGAGCGCGTACTCCGTGCCGGAGATGTCGGCGATGAGCTTGGCCAGGTCGCGGACGCGGTGAGTCTCCGTCATCTGGTTGAAGATCTTCACGCGCTCGCCGTTCTCCGGCGGGTTTTCCACCGCGAGCTGGATGCACTTTGCCATGTCGCGGATGTGGATGAACGCGCGGGTCTGGCCGCCGGTGCCGTGCACAGTCAGCGGGTAGCCGATGGCTGCCTGCATGAGGAAGCGGTTGAGCACGGTGCCGTAGTCTCCGTCGTAGTCGAAGCGGTTGATCAGGCGCTCGTCGCGCTCCGTCTGCGGGGTGTGGGTGCCCCAGATGATGCCCTGGTGCAGGTCGGTGATGCGCAGTTCGTCGTTCTTGGCGTAGTACGCGAACAGGTTCTGGTCCAGCACCTTGGTCAGGTGGTACACCGAGCCCGGGTTGGAGGGGTAGAGGATCTGCTGGTCGATCATGCCGTTTTCACCGACGTCGACCTTGATGTCTAGGTAACCCTCCGGGATCTCCATTCCAGCGGTGCCGTAGCCGTACACACCCATGGTTCCCAGGTGGACGATGTGGATGTTCAGGCCAGACTCCACCACCGCCACGAGCAGGTTGTGGGTGGCGTTGACGTTGTTGTCCACGGTGTAACGCTTCGTGCGGTTGTTCTTCATCGAGTACGGTGCGGCGCGCTGCTCGGCGAAGTGGATGATGGTGTCCGGGCGTTCCTCTTCTATGAATCGCTTGAGCGATTCATAGTCTTGGGCGACGTCGATGTTGCGGAACTCGATCGTCTTGCCAGAAACCTCTTTCCACGCTTCCAGACGCTCCTCGATGGGCACGATCGGGGTGAGCGACTGAGCGCCGAGCTCTTCGTCGATGGCACGGCGGGAAAGGTTGTCCACGATGGTGACGTCGTGCCCGAGATCCGAAAGGTGCAGGGAGGAGGGCCACCCGCAGAATCCGTCTCCGCCGAGAACTGCAATCTTCATCGTGTTGTTTCACCTTTCAAGTCGCATGCACAGGTCGCGCGCGTGAACTTTCATGCGCGCAAGCTTCTAGGTCACGTTACCTGCCCGGCTCTACCGGCGCGCGGTATGCAGAGTGAACGTTAGATGACATGGTTGATCAGTTTCTATAACGCCCTCAAACTCGTTCTCAATCTGCTCACGGGCTCACGGGGAGCCGGTATTCTTTTTGGCATGAAAACTTCTGATTCCATCATTATCGTCGGCGCGGGCCTGGCCGGACTTGTCGCAGGCCACGAAGCCGTGAAGGCAGGCCGCAAGGTCGTGTTCATCGACCAGGAAAGCAGGGCGAACCTAGGCGGGCAGGCGTTCTGGTCGCTCGGTGGGCTGTTCATGGTGGGTACCCCGGAGCAGAAGTTGATGGGGGCGAAGGACTTCGAAGACCTCGCGTGGGCGGACTGGGAGAACTCCGCTGATTACGACGATGCGACCGGGCCTGGTGGCGAGGGCAACCACGACTATTGGCCGCGCAGGTGGGGCCGTGAGTTTGTTCGTTTCGCAGCTAACGAGATGCGCGATTACCTCGGCGAGCTGGGTTTGCGTGTGCTCCCGACCGTCGGGTGGGCTGAGCGTGGCTCTGGTGATGCATCTGGGCACGGCAACACTGTGCCGCGTTTCCACCTCACATGGGGCACCGGCCCCGAAGTCGTCCGCGTCTTCCTCGAGCCGCTCGAGGCCGCCGAGAAGCAGGGCAAGGTGGAGTTCCGTAGCCGTCACCGCATGGACGAAATCATCGTGGAAAACGGCAGAGCAGTGGGAGTCAAGGGCATGGTGCTTGCCGACGATTCCTCCGAGCGCGGTTTCGCCTCCAACAACGATGAGGTGGAACCGTTTGAGATCCGCGGCGACGCCGTTGTCATCTCCACCGGAGGCATTGGCGGAAACTTGGATAAGGTCCGCGAAATGTGGCCGGACGACCGTTGGGGCCCGTGCCCGGAGAATATGGTCACGGGTGTTCCCGAGTTCGTCGACGGCCGAGGCATCGGCATCGCGGAGGCAGCTGGTGCGAACCTGGTCAATACCGACCGTATGTGGCACTACCCGGAGGGCATGATCAACTGGGATCCGATTTGGCCGGGCCACGGCATCCGCATCATTCCCGGCCCATCGTCGATGTGGCTCGACGCGACTGGCAAGCGCTTGCCCACGAACCTGTTCCCGGGCTCGGACAACGTTGCCGCCCTGGCCCACATCGGCCGTACGGGACACGGCTATTCCTGGTTCCTTCTCAACCAGCACATTGCCGACAAAGAGTTCATCTTCTCCGGCTCAGAGCAGAATCCGGATCTGACCGACAAGTCGTTCAAGAAGCTCGCCGGCAAACTCGGTCCCGGCACGCATGTGGCCGTCAAGGCGTTCATGGACAACGGCGCGGACTGGGTCATTGCCGACAACCTTGAAGATCTGGTGCGCAAGATGAACGAGCTGGCTGCCGAAACTGCAGACGGTGAGGCCATCGAGGTGAACTACGACCTCGTGCACAAGCAGGTCGTCGAGCGTGACGCCCAGCTGACCAACACCTTCTCCAAGGACGCGCAGATCAACTACATCCGCACGGCACGCAATTTCCTGGGCGACAAGATCGTGCGCTGCGCCGAACCCCACCGCCTTCTGGACGAGAAGGAGGGCCCGCTCATTGCCGTCAAACTGCACATTCTCACCCGCAAGACCCTTGGCGGCATTGAGACAGACTTGAACGGCCGCGCTTTGCACGACGACGGCTCCGTCTTCCCCGGCCTCTACGCCTGCGGTGAAGTCGCCGGATTCGGCGGTGGCGGCTACCACGGCAAGAACGCCCTGGAGGGCACCTTCCTGGGCGGCTGCATTCACTCCGGCAAGCGCGTCGGAGAAAGCGTTGCCAGCGACTCTGCCTAACGTGCAGCCTGGATAGCGGCGGTGGCCGCTTGTCCGCGCAGTCGTTCCCGGTCCTGGTCGGGGATGAGTGAGCCACCGGTGAGCCAGACCAGGTGCGTGGCAGTGTCGGGCACATCAGGCAGCCGCCACGGGATAGTCAGGCCGGCTGTCGCAGACGGTTCGACAACGATGCCGGTGGTGCGCTCGAGCCAGTTGACTCCGGCGAGGAATGTCACGTCTTCGAGGGTGTGGATGCCGTCGAAAAGCGCATCCGCGTGCTTGACGACGAGCGGCGACGGGCGCTGCACAGCTAAACCATCGGCAATGGTGCGCCCGCTCAGGCCGAAGTCCGCGCAGGTGATGTCGGCGCCTTTGCCGGTGGCGAGGCCGAGAGCCATGCACGGGCTGGTGACGGGTTCGACGATATGGCACTGCACCGCGCGGCCGAAGGCCTGCTTGAGACCGAACGCGACCCCGCCGGGGCCGCCGCCGACACCGCAGGGGAGGTAGACGATAAGCGGGGAGTCCGGCGTGAACTCCTTGCCGAGGGCATCGAACTGGGCCTTGAGGCGACGGCCAGCAACGGCGTAACCGGTGAACAGACCGAGCGAGTTCTCGTCGTCGATGAAGAACGCCGATCCGGCTTCGGTAGTTGTGCTTTGTGAAGTCGCCCGGGCCGCCGCGACGGTGTCCGTGAACAGTCCAGGGTGCTCGATGACGGTCGCGCCGCCAGTGCGCAGCCGGTCTTTCTTCCACTGTTTGGCGTCGACGGACATGTGCACCTCGGTGGGGAAGCCCAGCTGCGGGCCGACTGTGCCGATGGACAGCCCTAGGTTGCCCGTGGAAGCAACAGTGATCTTCACACCGGGCTGCTCCTCAGCGAGGCGGAAGACTTCGTGGATCCCGCCGCGGGCTTTGATCGAGCCGCTGATCGGCAGGGCGTCGTCACGCTTAATCCACAGCGGCCCCGACAGGTCGCGCTCGAGGATGCGGGAGAGATAGTCCTTGGTGTCCGGTACTTCCTTGACGGGAGATTCGATGATGCCGGGGCCGAACGCGCCTGACCCAGCGCGGGTTTCGGGATAGTGCTCGGCCACCCACGGAGCGAAGCGGTCGAAACGCTCCGCGGCCTCGTCCACGGCGGCCGCGATATCGGCGTCGAGCTCACGGGTAGTTTCGCGGGCCCAGGAGATTTCTTGGGCGGTGCGGAGGGCGTCGATAAGCGAAAGGGCGCTTGGGGGAGGGGAAGCGGGACGGTCCCAGGGCATGGTCATAAGCACCCATTCTATAAATCTGTTGGAAAGTAGATATTAGCGGGAGTAGAGTTACCCGGGTCACAACCGTTGCATTGTTCCGCGGGAGGAGGCACCTGCAATGACCCGCACCTTCACGCCGAAAGACTCCAAGACTGTCTTCATGAGCGTGGTAGCGTTCCTCATCTCTGCCGGATGGGCCGCGAACCACTTCGCGTCCGTGCTCGTGGTGCTCCGGGAAAACCAGGACATGTCGACGCTGCTAGTCAACAGTGCGTACGGTATCTACGCCCTGGGTCTGTTTCCGTGCCTGATCGCTGGCGGCCTCATCGCGGACCGTTTTGGTTCACGCCCGGCGGTGATGGTCGGCGCGACCGTGGCCATGCTGGGCAACATCGCGCTCATGTTTTGGCAGGAGCACCCGGCGGTATTGCTGGGAGCGCGCTTCGTCGTCGGGCTGGGCGTGGGCCTGGTGGTCAGTGCGGGCACTGCTTGGGCCGGGCGTTTGCGCGGCACAGAAGGCACGACGCTGGCTGGCATCTTCCTCACTTCGGGCTTCATGCTGGGGCCGATCGCCTCCGGGATCATCGCGCACACGGTCAGCGCTAGCAACGCCATTTACATCCCGTACGTGGCGTCGATCCTGCTTTCGCTGTGTGCGATCGTGTTCTCCTTCATCGTCGGCGATGTTCCGCACACTCGGGAAGTCCTGCATCAAGAGGTGGATGAGGAAGACATTCAGCGCGATGCGCTCGACGATGCAGACGATGCAGACGGCGCTCACGACGCAGATGAGCTGGCGCCGGCGGTGGAGCAGTCCGCCGGCAAGGCGTTGGCGACTGCATTCCCCATGGGTCTGTGGGTCTTCGCATGCATGACCTGTGCGATTGTCACCCTGTCCGGACGCGTGGGACAGTACTTCGAGTCTGGGGCGTTCCTGCCGGGCGTTGCCGCTGTGACCGCCTTCGGGTCGGGTCTGGTGATCCAGGCGATCGGCCGGAAGATGAACTTCGGCCCGTACTCCGGTGTCGTCGGTGCGTTGTGCGCGGTAACGGGCATGACGCTGGTGGCGCTCGGCGGAGCAAGCCCATCGATGGTCATGTTCATCGTGGCGTCGGTCTTCTTGGGCCTCGCGTACGGGCTGTGCTTGCGCGAAGGGCTTCTGGACGTTGATACATTCAGCCCGCCCGAAAAGCGTGGCTCTGTCATCGGCATTTACTACGTGGCCACCTACATTGGCTTCGGGTTCCCGCCGTTGATTGAGTGGCTGAGCGGCTTTGTCGGACCATCCCTGCCGTACTGGGTGCTCGCGGTGCTCGCGTTGGCGTCCGCGACAATCCGCACGGTGCAGATCCGCTCTGGTTACCTCACCAGGCCGCAGGCAGCGTAAACGGCTGTTCAAGCACGTGCTGAAGTAGCGCGCATTACTCCAGAACAATGAGTCCCACGTGAATCGTGGCCAACTCATGCTCGTCCGGACCTGGCGGGAGAGCGTGGAGCTCCTCGCGGGTCGCGTCTGTGACGGGAATGATCCAGCCGTAGTTCGGGTCCAACGTGGGGGCACCGCCGGTGATACCGGTCACGAATGTGACGGGACGGGATGTAGGGGAGGTGAGGCGCAAGGGAGCGTCGATAAGCGAAAGCTCCTGGAACGCATCTTCGTCTAGCGTGATGATGACAATGATTTCATCTGTGTCGGGGCTCAAGTTCGCGGTGTGAACCTCGAGTGAGCGTGCTTCCACTTCGCGGGGGTCGCGCGGCATGGCAACGAGCGGGACGGTATCACGGCCGAAGAGCGTGCGGACACGGTCGAAGAGACCCATGTGCTACCTCGGCATGTAGTTCGGGTCGACGCTGCGCCCGGATCGCTTACGACCCGCGAATAGCCACACCAACGAGCCGATGAGGGGGAAGAGGGCGCAGACGATGACCCAAATGAGTTTGGAGACCCCATCGAGATAATCAGCTCTGATAATGGACGCGATCGCCCACACAAAGAGAACAAAAGAAGCCACTGCGAGGAGGGCCATGCCGCCGAGGATCAGGACTTCTAGCCAAGAAACATTGAAACCGAGTTCACCGAATTCAGTCGTGCCCATGGATATAACCTTCCTTTAGTCCTTGCGCTCCCACGGTGGCGGTTCTTGTCCAGGCTGGAGTGGGGTGGTGTGACGCCCCACCTTGTGGCCGAGAAAGATCCACAGCAAGGGCCCGATGACCGGAAGCAAAAGCACCACAATGACCCAGAGCAGCTTGGGCGCAGGTTGAAGGCCTTTATCCAGGATGATGCTGAACAGAGCCCAGAAGAACAGGACGACCGCAGCCACACCGAGCAGCATCATGAACAGGAAGCCGAGACCAAAGGCCGTATCCCCGCTGATGATGGGATCACTTGCCACAAGAACCATGTCTTTAATTTTAACCGAGAAACCTGGCGCAAAGCTGCTGTGAACATGCGCTGCACGTGTGAGCCGGGCAGATAAGGTGAGGGATATGAGCGAGGACGACAGCGCAAAGGGCGCAGACAAAGAGATCATCGCGCGCCCTGCGCAACTAGTCCAAACCTACGGGCCGGGCGAGACAGTCCTGGTGGATCCGCCTGACAAGAACCCCAAGGCTTTGCAAAGGGGAAACCGTCTGAGCTGGAAGGGTTGGAAGCTCGTCATCGCGCGCACTGTGCTCGATTTCGGGCCGATCGCGCTCATGGACCGGGGTGCGACGCTGACGTATTTCACTATTACTGCGATGGCGCCGACTCTGCTCGCGTTTTACTCGCTGGTCACGCTGATGTTCCCGTCAGACAAAGATGACTTGCGCGAGTTCATGGGCGGGGTGATTGAGGACACGGTGCCTGAAGAGCTGCGAGAGCAAGCACTCGACCTTCTCCTCAACGTCGCCGGTACCCCGGAGCAGAGCACCGTGGCCATCATCATTTCGCTATTAGTGTCGCTTTTCTCTTCGTCGGCGTATGTGAGGGCGTTTTCCCGTAGCTGCAACGTGATCTACACCCGTACCGAGGGGCGCAGCTTACCGGTGACCTGGCTGACCATGTGGGGGATCACGGTGCTGATGGTGCTCGGTGGCGTGATCATGGTCGCAGGTGTAGTGCTGCGCACATCGATCGTGGACGCGGTATTAGGGCCCATCGCGGAGCCACTGCGGCTCCAAGGGGTGGTGGACTACCTCAACCAGATCTTCATCCCCGTCTGGAACTGGTTGCGCTACCCAGTGGTGATTCTCGCCGCGATCGCATTGGTGTCCTGCCTGTACTACTTCGCACCGAATGTGCGGCCGGGGCGGTTCCGCCTACTCACCGTCGGCTCTGCACTGGCGCTTGTGGTCATTGGCCTGCTGTGGGCGCTGTTCAACTGGTTCGTGTCCAACTTCGGGCTTCAGAGCGCCTACGGGGCCTTCGGGTCTGTCCTGGCGATGCTCGTGATGGTCTGGGCAATGAATATTGTGCTGCTGCTCGGAGTGAAACTCGACGCGGAGATCTTGCGGGCCAAAGAGCTCCAGATGGGGTGGAACGCGGAAGAGATGGTGCAGGCGGCGCCGAGGTCGCAAGACGCCGTGCTGTTCCGGTATAAGATCGTGGGTTTCCTGCACCGGCTGGCGCGGGATGTCTACGAGGATGCACAGTCCAAGCGCGAGATGGAGGAGCAGGAGAGCGTCAAGCGCAGCGGCGACCGGGACTAACGTTCTTGCGTACGGTGGGTGTCATGTCTCTCATTGACCCCCGCAGCAAGTACCCGACAATCTCCCCGCCCGAACAGCGCCAGCCCCACCCGGGCCTGGACGTTGAAATGGAACCGACCGCCGACATCGGTTTGGAGTCTTACGTGGGTCGTGGCCGCCTCGAAGGCCGCAAAGCGCTGATCACCGGTGGTGACTCCGGCATCGGTGCTGCCGTCGCCATCGCTTACGCCCGTGAGGGTGCTGACGTTGCCATCGCGTACCTGCCAGAAGAGCAGGTCGACGCTGACCGCGTGCTGGCCGCCATTGAGGAGGCCGGCCGCAAGGCTGTGGGCATCCCAGGCGATCTGCAGGATCCAGATACCTGCACCAAGACCGTGCAGACGGCCCTCGACGAGCTGGGTGGCCTGGACATCCTGGTCAACAACGCATCGCGCCAGATCTTCGCCGAATCGTTCCTGGACATCGACGATGAAGAGTTCGATGCCACGATGAAAACCAACATCTACGGCTCCTTCCGCGTGACCAAGGCGGCGTTGCCGCACCTGAAACCCGGCTCGTCCATCCTTTTCACCTCCTCCATTCAGGCGTATGACCCGACGCCGGGCCTGAACCACTACGCCGTGACCAAGGCCGCGATGAACAACATGGCGAAGGGCTTGAGCATGGAGCTGCTGGAAAAGGGCATCCGTGTCAATGCTGTCGCGCCGGGTCCGGTGTGGACCCCGCTGCAGCCGAGCTACGGCCAGCCGATGGAGAAGCTCACCGAGTTCGGCCAGGAATCCGGTCTGGGACGGGCAGGTCAGCCCGTCGAATGTGCTGGTGCTTACGTGTTCTTGGCATCTGAGGAAGCCTCTTTTATCTCCGGTGAGACCCTCGGCGTTACAGGTGGGGCGCTCACGCCCTAAATGGTCCGCAGGCGGCCTGTGACCCCGTACACTGGTGAACCATGATTGACGCACGTGATACTGCTCTCGTCATTGAGGGCGGCGGAACCCGTAACTCCTACACCGCCCCGGTGATCATCAAACTCATTGAGGAAGGTGTCCAATTCGGCTGGGTAGGCGGGGTGTCCGCCGGCGCCATCCACTCCGTGAACTTCCTGTCCGGGGATGCGGAGCGCACCCGCGAGGCATTCACCACCTTCATGGGCCACCCCAAGATCGGCGGCTTGCGCTCGCTCGCACTGGGACGCGGTCTGCTCAACGCAGAATTCATGTTCCAGGACCGCGGCGGTGAGCTGCCGTTCAACATGGACGCGTTCAAACAGGCTGAAACACCGCTCCACATCGAAGCCGTGCGTGCGGACACTGGCGAATCAGTCGCATGGCACAACGAGGAGCTTTTCGACGAAGACTTCATGAACCTGGTCATCCGCGCCTCTTCCACGATGCCGATGTTGATGCCGATGGCGCACATCGACGGCGTGCCGTACGTCGACGGTGCTCTAGGTGACGGCGGTGGCCTTGTCATCGATGCTGCCGAGCAGGCTGGTTTCAAGAAGTTCCTGGTGCTGGGCACCAAGGACCGCAACTATGTGCGCGAGCCGGTCAACCGTCCAGCGATGATCCGCCGTATGTTCCCTAAGTATCCCGAGGTCGCGCGCCGTACGATCGAGCGCCCAGACAAGTACAACCGCGCCAAGGATCGCATCGTTGAGCTGGAGAACGCTGGCAATGCGTACGCGTTCTTCCCGGAGAACATGATGGTGGAAAACGCTGAGTTCAAGGTGCACAAGCTGGAGAAGAACTTCGCCGCTGGTGAAGAGCAGCTGGAGCGCGAGTGGCCCGCTATGAAGGCTTTCCTCGAGGGGTCCGGCGCGTAAACTAGCAAGTTATGATCGATGCCACCGACACTGCCCTTATTCTCGAGGGTGGTGGGATGCGCAACTCTTATACCGCTCCCGCCATCGTCAGATTCATCCAGGAACACGTCGTATTTGGCTGGGCTGGGGGAGTGTCGGCTGGTTCGGGGCATGCGATCAACTACGTGTCCCGCGACGCACACCGTGCCCGCGAGGCGTTCACGAATATGGCTGCCAATGCAGAGTTCGGCGGCTGGAAATCGCTGGCCCGCGGTCGCGGTTACTTCAACGCCGAGTTCATTTATGAGCGCTCCAACGATGTCTTGCCGTTCGACTGGGACGCGTTCCTGTCCAACACGGACACTGAGGTTCACATTGAGGCGGTCCGCGCCGACACTGGCCACACCGTGCAGTGGACGAAGAAGGATCTCGCGAACATCGAGACCGTAGGCAAAGTCACGCGCGCGTCGTCCACGCTGCCGAAGATCATGCCGATGGCAGAGATCGACGGTATCCAGTACGTCGACGGTGCGTTGGGGTATTCGGGGGGCTTGCTTATCGACGCCGCCGAGAAAGCCGGCTTCACCAAATTCCTCGTTCTCGCCACCAAGGAACGGGACTACGTCCGGCCGACGGTGACACGGCCGATCGCGACCCGCAGGTTGTTCAATAAGCATCCCGCCGTCGCAGAGGCATTAATTGTCCGGCCGGGGCGGTACAACGCGTCCAAGAAACGCATTCTGGAGCTAGAGCAAGATGGCCGAGCGAAGGTCTTTTTTCCGGATCAGATGAGCGTGGATGCATCAGAACGCAATGTGACCAAGCTCAACACGAACTACATTCTGGGGCAGGCTCAAATGGAGCGTGAATGGGACGAATGGATGGAATTCCTGGGCGGCTAGGCGCTACAGGCCAGTCCCACGCAATCCGGCGTCAGCCACGTTCAATCCGATAGATGCGCTGCGGGCCATGAACGAAACGTTGGAGGGTTGTGTGAGCTAAAACGCATGCCCTAAACCGGGGCTGACCAGTCATTTCAGGTCTCAGGCGGGCGTATTCTGGAAGGTGACCCCTTTGAGGAGAGTGCGTCCGCATGTCTCTCCACTGACTTTGATTGGAGTGTTCCGCTTGTCATCCGCGGTCAACAACCCCGCGTCATCTTCCACCCCGTCCGAACCCTCCGGTGCCACCGCGCCCTCGACGGCGACGGACCCCAACACCCCCACAGCTGAAGCTAGCAGCGGTGCCCCGGAGAAACCCCAGAGCTCTGGCCGGGGCAAGCTGATTGCTTTCTTCTTGGCCTTCATTGCCCTCGGTGCGGTGCTGATCATCCCGATCGAGACCATCGACTGGCAGGGCCAGATCGCGCTCGGTCTGCTCGCCTTCGCAGTGATTATGTGGGTCACCGAGGCGGTGTCCTATCCGGTCAGTTCCGTGCTGATCATCAGCTTGATTTCCTTGCTGCTCGGATTCTCGCAGGACCCGGAAAACCCCGGTGAGATCGTCGGCACGTCCGCGGCCCTGAAGACAGCGATGGCTGGCTTTTCGTCCTCGGCCGTCGCACTCGTTGCCGCCGCCCTCGCACTGGCCGTGGCGATGCAGGCGACCGGCTTGCACCGCCGCCTCGCCCTGTACGTTCTGCGGTTGGCCGGCGAGAAGACATCGAACATTGTCATCGGCGCGATCATCATCTCCATCATCTTGGCGTTCTTCGTGCCGTCTGCAACGGCCCGCGCCGGCGCCGTCGTGCCGATTCTGCTGGGCATGGTCGCGGCTTTCGGGTTGGCCACCAACTCGAAACTGTCGGCGCTGTTGATCATCACAGCGACCCAGGCCGTATCGGTGTGGAACGTGGGCATCAAAACGGCTGCCGCCCAGAACCTCGTTGCCGTCGGATTCATCGAGTCGGAAATGGGCCGGACCGTGTCGTGGGGTGAATGGTTCCTCTGGGCCGCGCCCTGGTCCGTCCTCATGTCGATCGCGCTCTACTTCATCATGCGCTGGGCGATCAAGCCGGAAACGGAGTCGATTGAGGGCGGGAAGGCGCTCGTCGACAAGCAGCTGGAAGAGATGGGACCGATGTCCGGCGCAGAAAAGCGTCTTACCGCGATCGCGGTAATCCTGTTGCTGTTCTGGGCGACCGAAGGCGTGCTTCACCCCATTGATTCCTCGGTGATCACCATCGTGGCCATCGGCATCATGCTGTTGCCCGGCATTGGCGTCATGGACTGGAAGTACGCTCAGGAGAAGATCAACTGGGGAACGCTCGTCGTCTTCGCTGTCGGTATTTCCTTGGGCATGTTCATGCTGGAGACTGGCGCCGCGACGTGGTTGTCGGAGAAGACCTTCGGCGCCATTGGTTTGCAGAGCATGCCGCTTCTGGCCACCATCGCGCTGGTTTCGCTGTTCAACATCGTGATCCACCTTGGTTTCGCGTCCGCGACCTCGCTGTCGTCGGCGCTCATCCCTGTGTTCATCGCCCTCGCAGCGACATTGGATGTGCCCAACGGCGGATTGGGCTTCGTGGTCATCCAGCAGTTCGTCATCTGCTTCGGCTTCCTGCTGCCGGTCTCCGCCCCGCAGAACATGCTGGCCTACGGTACCGGCGCGTTCACCACCCGCCAGTTCCTCAAGACCGGTATCCCGCTGACGATCATCGGGTACCTGCTGGTGCTGTTGTTCTCGGCGACCTACTGGAACTGGATCGGGCTGGTCTAAACAGCTCGCACCAAACGCGCTAGTCGGCGACGAGCGGCTCCATGGTGAGCTCCGGGTGCTCCTTCTCCACGAAGGCGAGCTTCCACTTGTCGCCGAACAGCGCGATGAGTTCGCCGTCGGTGCGGGTGAAAATTTCTACGCCGCGCTGACGGCCCAGCTCGGGCGCCGACTCCGCGTCGGTGCGCCGCGCCACCGAGTAGGGGATCGGCTCGGTCACTGTCTCGACGTTGTATTCGTTTTCCATGCGGGCCTGCATGACCTCGAACTGCATGGGGCCGACGGCGGCCATGACGGGGGAGGCGTCGCCGCGGGCGTCGTTACGCAAGATCTGCACCACACCCTCGGCATCGAGCTGCTCCAGCGCTTTGCGGAACTGCTTGTATTTGCCCAGCGATTTCGCGCGCAGCGTGCGGAAGT
The DNA here is from genome assembly GCF_000143825.1 of Corynebacterium genitalium ATCC 33030. Lineage (NCBI taxonomy): Bacteria > Bacillati > Actinomycetota > Actinomycetes > Mycobacteriales > Corynebacteriaceae > Corynebacterium > Corynebacterium genitalium. Next base: position 2,180,115 of record NZ_CM000961.1, on the reverse strand, counting down.
GCTCGGGGGCGAACTGCGGCATCGGCGGGAACTGGACTTTGCGGCCCGTGTAGATCGTGTCGCCCGGCGCCAGGGCGCCTGCGTTGACCAGACCGATGATGTCGCCCGGGAACGCGGTCTCCACGGTGTCGCGGGTGCGGCCGAAGACGGTGAGTGCGTATTTCGTCGAAAAGCTGCGGCCCGACTGCGCGTGAGTGACCTGCATGCCGCGGTCGAACTCGCCGGAGACGACACGCATGAACGCGAGCGTGTCGCGGTGGTTCTTGTCCATGCCCGCCTGCACCTTGAACACGACGCCGGAGAATTCATCGCCGACCGAACGCGACTCATCCATCGCGCTTGTCGACGCCTCCACCGCCGCCGGATCCGACTCACGGCCCTCCGGAGCGGGCGCAATGGCGCACAGCGTGTCCAAAATCTGGTGGACGCCGAAGTTGAGCATGGCAGACGCGAAGATGAGCGGCGAGGTCACGCACTGTTCGAACAGGTCCTGGTTGTGGACGGCACCGTCGGCGGCGAGCAGCTCGGCTTCCTCGATGGCGGTCTCCCACACGTCGCCTTCCTTAGCGGCAGCGTCGTCCGGGGCGAAGTGCTCTTCCGGGGCAATGGTGGAACCACCGGCGGTGCGGGTGAAGTGAATGTACTCGTCGGCTTCACCGTCGTCGTTGACGTGCGCGAGGCCGCGGAAGTCGCCGGCCTCACCGACGGGCCAGTAGAGGGGAGTGGGTTGGAGGTCGATTTCGGTGACGATCTCGTCGACAAGCTCCAGCGGCTCGCGGCCCACGCGGTCCCACTTGTTGATCACCGTGACAATCGGCAACCCGCGGGCTTTGCAGACGCGGAAGAGCTTGAGAGTTTGAGGCTCGAGGCCCTTCGCGGCGTCGATCAGCATGACGGCAGCATCGACGGCAGACAGCACGCGGTAGGTGTCCTCGGAGAAGTCCGCGTGGCCCGGGGTGTCCACGAGGTTGACCACATACGGCTCACCGGTGTGGCCCTCGGGCGCGTATTCGAACTGGAGCGCTGACGATGCGATGGAGATGCCGCGGTCCTTCTCCATCTCCATCCAGTCAGACACCGTGTCCTTGCGGTTGCCCTTGCCGTGCACCGCGCCCGCCTCCGAGATCGCGTGGGCGTGCAGCGCCAGCGCCTCCGTCAACGTCGACTTACCCGCGTCCGGGTGGGCGATGACGGCGAAGGTGCGGCGGCGGGCGGCCTCGGTGACGGTACTCATGACCTGTAGAGGGTAGTCGCTTGTGCGGTGGGAGGGCGAACCAGTGCAAAGCAGCGAAATTAGGACAGCTTCTCGGAGAAAAGCGCCTGGTCGATAGCGATCCCGACGGCCGCCCCTGCACCTGTCGCCTGCGACACTTGGTCGGGAGAGCTGACCACATTGCCCGCTGCCCAGAGACCCGGCTGCGATGTCCGGCCGCGTTCTGTGCGGACCCATCCGTCGACGACATCGCAACCAGCTTCGCGCAGCAGCTCGTCGTTCGGTTCGAAACGTGGGCCGGTGAAACAGGATTCGAACACGAAATGGTGGTTAGTCGTGCGAATTACGGCTTGGTCACCCTCCGCCGAACTGACTTCTAGGACGGGTTCGTCGACGATTTCGATGTTCAGCGAGGAGAAGAGGGCGAGCTCCTCGTCGGGAAGCTCAAGGCCGTTGGGGAAGAAAGTCACGGTCTTCGCCCACTTGGTGAGTAGCTTCGAAATATGGAATGTGAAGCCGGGGTTCTCTCCACCGATGACAGCGAGGTCCGTCCCGTTCACTTCGTACCCGTGACAGTAGGGGCAGTGGAAGACCCGCGTTCCCCACAGTGCGGACAAACCGTACACGTCAGGCAAGACGTCGGTGATTCCGGTAGTGACGAGAACATGCGGGGAATCAATGGCCTTGCTGCTCGCGAGAGTTACGGACCACTTGTCGTGCGACTTTGTCAGGTTCTCAGCGCGGTCCCGCACGATCGTCCCGCCGAACGACTCGAATTCAGCATGACCCTTTTCGAGTAGCTCGACTGGTTTGATCGAGTCCATTCCTAGGATGCCGTGGGCGTGCTCGCTGAACCGGTTGCGCGGCCGCCCTTCGTCGACCAAGCAGACGGACCGATTCGCTCTTGCCAAGTTGATTGCCGCCGCGGTCCCGGCGAAACCTCCGCCGATGATCGTGACATCCATGTCTTAGCCTCCTGGAATTCTTTGGACTGGTTCTCGTTGAAGAAACTAGTTGCTCGAGCTCCACCGCGGGAGGCCCTGATGGCCTTCATTAGAGTGGAGCCGAGTTAGGTGACTTGTACGCAAACGAGAGGAGAAGCAATGAAGATCGGCGTCATCGTCGGATCTATCCGTAAGGGCCGCACCGCGGAGAAGGTGGCCGCCTGGGTGCAGGAGCAGGTGGCCGATCGCAGCGGCGCGGAGTACCAGCTCATCGACCTCGCCGACTTCGACCTGCCGATGTATGACGGTGCCGGCATGCCGATGCTCATGAACCGCGAGTACGACAACGATGAGGTCACCCGCTGGTCGCAAGCCATTGACGCCTGCGACGCGTTCATCTTCATCACGCCGGAGTACAACCACTCGGTCCCGGCAGCGCTGAAGAACGCTGTGGATACGCTCGGCCCCGAGTGGGTGGGCAAGCCGATCGCGTTTGTCGGCTACGGCGGTGTCGGCGCGATCCGCGCCATCGAGCATTGGCGCCAGATCGCCGCGAACTTCCACATGCATGACATCCGCGAGCAGCTCGGCTTTATCCAGGCGATGGAGATGCGCGACGGCTTCCAGCCGATGCCCCATCGCGCCAAGGAGCTCGCCGCGATGTGCGACCGCCTCGAGACGCTCACCGCCCAGCTGAACAAGTAACTCAGCTACGCGGGTGGATCTCGTTCTGCGCGCGCTGCACCCCGTGCTTAACGACGATCCCAGCCGCCTCGGCCGTCAACTCCAACTGCTCCGTCAGAGCTTTCTCCTCGTGTTCTGAGTCCTGCGGCAGCGAGCTGAGCACCCACTCCGGCACGGGCATTCCTTTCGGCGGGCGCCCGATTCCGATCCGAATTCGCACGTAGTCGCGCGTCCCCAGGTGCTCAGTGAGGGACTTCAATCCGTTGTGCCCGTTCTCGTTGCCGCCGAGCTTGATGCGGACTTTGCCGGGTGGGAGGTCGAGCTCGTCGTGAAGCACCACGACGTGATCGGGCGTGATACCCAGTTCACGGGCCAGGGGAGCGATACCCTCGCCGCTCAAGTTCATGAACGTGGTGGAGCGGGCGTAGGCCACCCCGTCAGCGACGGCGACGGTCACTTTGTGTCCGTTGAGCGGGGCCAGGGTGGCCGCGACCTGGTCGAGGAGGATGTCCTGCACCATGTAGCCGACGTTGTGCTTCGTAGCGTCATACCTCGCGCCGGGGTTGCCCAGGCCAACGACAAGCCATTTGGCGTCGGGTAGCCCAGCCGGATCCTTTTCCGCTAGCTGACGGGCGCGAAAGAGGGAGAGCAAGTAGTCGAACACGGGTGCCAGTGTAGGCAGGTTGTCTCTAGGATGATTTCCATGGGTGCGCACCTCCTCGCTTCAACGAGCGATTCAGAGACTGCTGGGCTAGTTTTGTTTCTCATCGTTTCGGTCGTGTGGGTGGTTTTTCTGGTGACTTTCGAGATAGTCAGTACGAGGAGGCGGAAGCGAAAGTACGCTAAAGAGTGGCTCGCTACGTACGGTGAAGCTTCTTTCCGGGCGGCTCAGGAAACGGACTGGCTGGTCAAGGGGCTCAGATCCCCACTCACATTTCCAATGGTCCGCAACCAGTGGGAAACGATCAAGAACCGGTTCGCTGCTGAGCCGTCGTCGCAAGAGGCTGCACGGGATGTGATCAACGCGCACCGCAACATTGCTTATCTTTCGGGGATTGAAAACGGGGACGAACGGTTGCGGAGCCAAGCCGTTAACGAGCTCATGTCAGATGCTGTGGTTTTCGGTGATGAATGGGTATGGCGCAAACTCGGCGCCATGCGGGGAAAAGTGAATGAGCCGGGGTTCTGCGAGGAATTAGCCCGTCATGTGCACGATATGGGTGTCTCCTCGCGCGAGTGGAATGACGCGAATCTCGCTTCCATGGATCTATCGCGATCGAGCTTGAAGAAGTACGCCGGGGTAGTACCGCCGACAGTTGCCCAGCGTGAGTACCGGCCTGGTGCAGGGTTGAACGGGTACATGCCGGCAGCCGCGATCTGGAGCGGTTACGTGAAGCACCTTTCGCTGCAGTCCGCGATCAGAAGCCAGGGTCTTGAGTCCAGAGCTCAAGCCCGCTTCTATCGCCGCTGGTTGCACGGGGAGGTACTGAGGTGACCCCCCATTACTGGAAGAAAGATAGCGCGATCATAGGCGGCGATGTCTATGCCGCCGGTGAGGAGCGAATCGCACGCGACGACGCTTTCTATCACCGCGCAATGGCGGGCATACCAGAAACCGACTGGCTCATTCCGCAGCTGCGTTCACCGCTATCTTTCGGGGCAGCCGAGCAGTGGGCACGTGCGAAGGCGGATATTGTTCCATTGCCCCCAGGGACTAAGAAGAAACAGGTCACAGCTGCCATGCGGTCAGCGCGCCAGATTGCCCGAATCAGTTCCCACACAGCCATTCTCGCTGCCGCGGAGGGCGAAGACGAAGATGCCCGACTGGCTATTGTCGATGATTTGGTCAGCGATCTTGTTTTTGCCGAGAACCACCGGCGTTTCAGCTACAAACCAAACCTGGACATCGAGATGTCTATCCATCGGCTCACCGATCAGGCCCGCGCACTGAAAGGCGATCTGCGGTCCCCGCATTTTTTCGAGGACTTCTTACTTGTGGTGGGGGAGTATGCGATGGTCGTTGTCGCGGCGCGCCCGTGGGCTTTCGTGAATATTAGGCGAGATATCGACTTCGTCCCGCCCCGTTTCGGGGATGAGCTTTTCGTCTTCGGCGCCGGGTACAACGGCTTCATTCCATGGCAATACGCCACTGCGGTTGAAGAGCATCTAGACCGCAGCTCCGCTGATGGCGGTTCCGATAGCGGCGGTGACGGTGGTGGCGGCGACTAAGGGTCGAGTTCATTACATTGGATTGCATGCCCACCGACCTGCCTGCCCCGTTGCCCCGCGTCGTCGCCGCCCCCATGGCCGGCGGCCCGTCCACGCCCGAACTGGTGAATGCCGTCAGTTTTGGGTTCCTGGCCTGGGGCACCTGTTCGTTGGAGCAGGCGCGGGAAGAGCTGGCCCGCGTCGAGGAGCCCTTCGGCATCAACCTCTTCTACCCGCAGGCCGATGAGCCAGCCGCGGCGGACCTGGAGCGGCTCTCCGCAGAACTCGACGAGCCTGTGCCCCCAGCCGACCTGACTTTCGGCTTCCACGACAAGCTGCGTTTGGCCATCGAGGACGGACGAGCCACCATCGTGTCGTCGACCTTCGGCTGCTTCACTCCTGAGGAAGTCCGCATGCTGCATGACGCCGGGATCCAAGCCTGGGTCACCGTCACCAACGAAGTCGACGCGGTCAAGGCGGCCGAGTACGCCGACGGACTCATCGTGCAAGGTCCCGAAGCTGGTGGGCACCGCGCGACGTGGCGGCTGGGGGAGGAGCCGGGGGACCGTAGCGTCGAAAAGCTTCTTGATGGCATCTTCCGCCTCATCAACATCCCCCTCATGGCCGCTGGCGGCGCCCGCGGCCCCGCCGACGTGGAGCGCCTCATCGAGTGGGGCGCGTCATCCGTTGCGTGCGGCAGCGCCTTTTTGCTTGCCGACGAAGCCGGCACCTCCGACACCAACCGCGCCCACCTTCGCGATGCCCGCACCGGCGGTGAGCGCAGCGTTTCTACGCGTGCTTTCTCGGGCCGTTACGCCCGCGGCCTCGGGACCGAGTTCACGCGCACCCATCCCGACCTGCCACCGGTCTATCCTCATCTCAACGCCATGCTCAAACCTCGGCGCAACGACCCAGATTATGCGTATTGCCTGGTCGGTGAGCGGCCGGAGGAGTTGCGCGAGGGCCCGGCGGCCGAGATCGAGGGGTACTTGCTGGGCGCGCGTTAGTCAGGTTCAGTCCAGAACCTCCGGTTCGTGATCGGAGTTCTCCACATTGACGGCATCAGGGGGGAGTCGCTATGTCGGAGCCATACCTCAGTTGATCTGCACGGGCGATGACACGGATGCGCTTGTCGACGTATTTGGTCCAGTCCAGCGGTTGCGGCGAGGTGTCATTACCCAGGATTGCCCACAGCGGGCTTTGGGTAGTTTCTATCCCTCCGGCGACAAGGCCGTCAACTGGTTTCACTGGGTCAAGCTCGATTGCATAGAAAGTAGAAACATTGTCTACGTCGTCCGCGACCTCTTCATGCACTCCTGGGGGAAGCATGTCCTTGAAGTGAACCGCCTTGAGCGTTCCTTCCAGCACTTGCTCTCCTGGCGCAAGGTTGAGGTCTTCCCCCGAATCTCCACTCTCGCCCGGCGCGGCCAATGAATCGGGCTCTGGAATCGGTGCTTCAGTGGAGCATCCCGTGACGCCGACACTGAGAATCGCTGCGGTGAGGACCGCGGCGAGCGCCCGCGTTGTCAGGTGGCGGGTGGACTGGTGCATGGAACCGACCTCTCTACGAATGTCACGCCGTTTCCCGGGGGCAGAATACTGCTGAGGGTTTTCCGGAATACTGCTCGGATAAACATACTGGTCAAAAACGTGCGGCGTGGCTTATTCGGGCGAGCAGTATTCCAGCAGCCCGTCGGCCACGTCCGCGAGCACGATCGGAAGCTCCGCGAACTCCTGCTTGCTGAATGGCTTGAGCACGTAATCTGCGGGGGCTTGCCGCCCGGGCGGGCGCCCGATGCCCACCGCGAGACGGTGGTAATCGGAGGTACCCAATGACTTGGTGACGGACTTCAACCCGTTATGGCCGTGGTCCCCGCCGCCGAGACGGAGCTTGAATTGGCCGAAGTCGAGGTCCAGCTCGTCGTAGATGACGTGAATGTCGGCAGGCTTCGTTCCGTAGTAGCTGGCCAGCGCCTTGACGGGGCCGCCGGAGACATTCATGAAGCCACGCGTGCGCGCGAGAATCGTGCGTCGCGGCATGAGACGACCCGCGGCGAGTTCAGCGACCTCAGTGTTGGTCTTCTTGTGCACGCTCAGTTGGGCGGGCATCGGGGTAGCGCGATCCAGAAGCTCGTCGATCACCATCGCCCCCGCATTATGTCTCGTCTGCGCATAGATAGTGCCCGGGTTGCCTAGGCCCACGACCAGAATGGGGGAATCAGTAGCCACGGGAATTAATTCTACGGGCAATACGGATCAACGGGTGGCGGGTAACCCCGGGACATGCCGAGAGTTGCCGGACCAATGCGAAAGGCCGGCTCCCCGGGGTGGGGGAAGCCGGCCTTGGCAAGTGGGGCGTCGATAAGCGACTTACTCGCTTGCGCCCTCGTCGCCCTCGCCGCCGTCGGCGATCTCGACGGTGCCCTCTGCGTCGCCGTCCTCGCCTTCGGTGTCAGCGCCAGCCTCAGCGCCGCCCTCCTCAACATCAGCGGCAGCAGCCTCGAGCTCTTCGTCGACCTGCTCGTAGGTGACGTTGATGACCAAGAACTCCGGATCGGTGAGCAGCTCTGCACCCTCCGGCAGCTGCAGGTCGGAAGCGAAGATCTGGTCGCCGATCTCCTTGCCCTCGATGGACACGATGATCTCGTCCGGAATCTTCAGGGCCTCGACCTCGATCTCGACAACGTCGAGCTCCTGCAGGACCACGGCATCGGCAGCAGCCTCGCCCTCGTAGGTGACCGGGACCTCGACGTTGACCTTCTCGCCGCGCTTCACGCCCAGCAGGTCGATGTGGTCGATGTTCAGGGTCAGAACGTTCTGGTCGATGTTCTTGACCATGGCGAGGTTCTTCTCGCCGTCGATGTCGAGCTCGAGAATGGCGTTGGTGCCGTCGTTACGCACAAGCGCACTAATCTCGAGGATGTCGACGTGGAAGTGCAAGTTGTCCTCGCCAGAGCTGTAGAGAACGCCGGGGACGCGGCCCGCGGCGCGAAGGCGGCGGGAAGCGCCCTTGCCGAACTCTTCGCGCTTCTCGGCCTTAATAACCGGGTTAGCCATGATGGTTACTCCTGTGTGTTCGGGCCACAAAAAATGCGGCCACTGTGATGACGATGTTCGTGTGCTCGTCGAGTGACCGCGCGCTGTTCTGTCGCTTCTGCTCAAGAACAGCGAGTAAGTACGTATTCGAATCGCGTCGATAACGGCTCCCCGTAGGGCGCCCTCGCCGAGACGCAGTAGAGCTTAACAGCCCACCGCAGGCGGGACCAAAACCCCCGTGCCGCGAATAGTGGGCTAACACCCAACGTTGGCGGTGGTAGACCGGAAAGGGAAAGCATAAGCAATCCGCGATTGAGGGAAACCCCGCATGATGTCCAAGATTGATATTGACCAGCTTCTGGAAAAGGTAGAAAAGCGTCTCCTCATCGGCGGCGAGTGGCGCGACGGCTCGGAGGGTGAGACGTTCGAGGTAGAAAACCCGGCCACGGGGGAGACCATTGCAACCATGGCGTCGGCAAGCCGCGAGGACGCGCTCAAAGCGCTCGCAGCGGCTGATAATGCCCGCGCCGAGTGGGAGCATACCACCCCGCGCGAGCGAGCCGAGATCCTGCGCACGGCATACGACCTCATGCACGAGCGCAAGGCGGAGTTTGCCACCCTTATGTCCCTGGAGATGGGAAAGACGTACGCCGAGGCTGAAGGTGAGGTCGACTACGGCTCCGATTACCTGCTGTGGTTCTCTGAGGAAGCCAACCACTTCTTCGGCAACACCAACGCATACCCAGCCAAGGGCAACCGGATGCTCACCTTCCGTAAGCCGATTGGTCCCTGCCTGCTGATTACGCCGTGGAACTTCCCGCTGTCGATGGCCACGCGCAAGGTGGCTCCGGCGTTGGCGGCCGGCAACACCGTCGTGGTGAAACCTGCTAGCAAAACCCCGCTGACCATTCAGTACTTTGCGCAGACGATGATGGAAGCTGGCCTGCCCGCCGGCGTGATCAACCTGGTTTCCACCGCGAGCTCGAAGGATGTCTCCGAGCCGATCCTGGCCGACAGCCGCCTGCGCAAGCTTTCCTTCACCGGATCGACTCCCGTGGGCGTGACCTTGCTCAAACTGGCGGCGGAGAACGTCGTGCGCACGTCGATGGAGCTCGGGGGTAACGCGCCCGCCATCGTTTTCGGTGATGCTGACATGGATGTCGCAGTCGAGGGTGTGAAGATGGCCAAGATGCGCAACAACGCAGAGGCTTGCACCGCCGCGAACCGGATCTTCGTTCACGAGTCCGTCGCCGACGAGTTCACCGAGAAGTTCGTTGCCGCGGTCAAGGAGATGAAGGTCGACGACCCGTTTGCGGAAGGCGCTGACATCGGCCCGCTCATTGACGAACAGGCGCAGCAAGACATGCAAGAGCTTGTCGACGACGCTGTCTCCCACGGCGGCGAGATCCTCTGCGGAGGCACGCAACTCGACCGCGACGGCTACTTCTTCGAGCCCACCGTGGTCCGCGGCTGCTCCAAGGAAGCCAAGGTATACCGTGAAGAGATCTTCGGCCCGATCGCGCCGATTTTCACCTTCAAGGATGAGGACGAGTTGTGGGAGCTGGCCAACGACACCGAATACGGCCTGGCTTCCTACGTGTTCTCCCAGAACCCCGACGTGATCTTCCGCGCCTCCGACAACTTGGAGTTCGGCATCGTCGGCTTCAACACCGGCGCAGTGTCCGATGCCTCAATCCCGTTCGGTGGTGTCAAGGCGTCGGGTCTGGGGCGCGAGGGCTCGAAGGAGGGCATGCTCGAGTACACCGAGGTGCAGTTCGTCGGCATGCCAGACCCGTACGCGAATAACTAGAGGGTGTGAGGCTGTACAGTCTCGCGCCGCAGCGCCCCGTGACCACCGGGACGCTCCATGACTGTCGCCGCGATGAACAGGCCGATCGCCCAGACAGCCATGGCGATGAGGCCGACGCGGTAGTCGGGCAGTGCGGCCATGAGCACCAGGACCAGCACGAAGTAGGCTCCGCAGATGTAGTTCGCAGCGGGGAAGAGCGGTGCTGTGAAGCTCGAGCTGCGTCCGCTCTTGCGGAAGTTCAGGTGAGCGAAGTTCACTGCAGCCCAGGTGATCAGCTCGGAACCGACCACGACGGCAAGCAACACAGTGAAGATCTTGCCCTCGAAGAAGTAGTTGAGCAGCACGACAGAGCCCATGAGTGCGCAGTTGAACAGCAGCGCACGCAGTGGCAGACCCTTCCTCGTGGTCTGGCCGAAGTACGCGGGGGCTTGACCGTTGAGCGACAGGTCGCGCAGCATGCGGGCACCTGAGTACGTCATGGTGTTGCACACCGAGGCGACCGCGGCGAGGATCACGAGGTTGAGCACGTGGGCGGCGCCGTCAACACCGACAAAGCTAAGCACGCGCACGAAGGGGCTTTCCGACGAGTCCTGGCCATCCCACGGCGCCAGCAGCAGGATCACGCTCATGCCGCCGATGTAGAAGACCAAGATGCGCCAGATCACGGAGTTGATGGCCTTCGGGATCGTGTGTTCCGGATTCTCTGTTTCTCCGGCGGCGGTGCCGATGGACATGATGCCGCCGAAGGTGAAGGTGACCGCAACGAGTGAGAAGACCACGCCGGAAGCACCGAAGGGGAAGAAGCCGCCGTGGTCGGTGAGGTTGTGGAACCCGGCGTCGGCGGAGGGGGTGAGCACCAGCACGAAACCCAGAATGATCATCGCGACGAGTGCGATGACTTTCACGAGGGACAGCCAGTATTCGGCTTCGGCGAAGATGCTCACGCGGGCGGCGTTGATGATCAGCACGACCACCAAGGTGACCAGCGCCGTGATCCAGTGGGGGATCTGCGGGAACCAGAAGTCCAGGAACGTGCCCATGGCGGTGAGCTCGATCATGCCCACCACGATCGTGGTGTACCACCAGTTCCAACCCGCGACGAAGCCCGCGCGGGGGCCGATGAAGTCGCGGGCGTACGCAGCAAACGACCCAGAGACAGGGTTGGCCACCGCCATCTCACCCAGCATGCGCATGAGCAGGTAGACGATTGCACCGACGAAGAGGAAGGTGACCAGCACGCCTGGACCGGCGTAACCAATCGATTCCGCGGATCCAAGGAACAGACCGGTGCCGATGGCGGAGCCCAGCGCGATCATCTGCAGCTGGCGGCTTTTCATTGCCCGCTGCAATCCAGCGTCGCGCTGCTGCAGCGAATGCGGTGCATCCGATGTCACGGTCGCGGCAGGCCCAGCGGGCACGGTGGAACTCCCGCCAGCTGACCCGGCGCCGGCGGGATCAATGTGAGGGGCAGGCACCTTAAGCTTGGCCCTCAAACAGCGTGGTCACGGAACCGTTTTCGAAGATCTCGTGGATCGTGCGGGCGAGCAGCGGCGCAATAGACAGCACGGTGAGGTTCTTCCAGCCCTCGGTGGACTGCGGCAGGGTGTCGGTGGTGATGATTTCTTCGGCGCCGCAGTCGTTGAGGCGCTCGCGGGCCGGGTCGGAGAACACGCCGTGGGTGGTGGCGATGACCACCGAGCGGGCGCCAGCGTCCTTGAGCACGCCGACAGCCCCGGCGATGGTGCCGCCGGTGTCGATCATGTCGTCGAGAAGCACGCAGTCCTTGCCTTCAACGTCACCGACAACGCGGTTGGCCACGACCTTGTTGGCCGCGTCGATGTCGCGGGTCTTGTGGACGAAGGCCATCGGAGCGTCCCCAAGCGTGTTGGCCCACTTCTCAGCCGTCTTCACACGGCCGGCATCGGGGGAGACCACGGCGAGGTTGTCCATGGAGTACTTGGACTTGATGTAGTCGGTCAGGATCGGCATCGCGTGCATGTGGTCGACCGGGCCGTCGAAGAAGCCCTGGATCTGGTCGGTGTGCAAGTCCACGGAGACGATGCGGTCGGCACCCGCGGCGGTGAGCAGGTCAGCGACCAGGCGGGCCGAAATCGGCTCGCGGCCGCGGTGCTTCTTATCCTGGCGGGCGTAGGGGTAGAACGGCAGGATCGCGGTGATGCGCTTGGCGGAGCCACGCTTGAGCGCGTCAATCATGATCAACTGCTCCATGAGCCACTTGTTCAGCGGCTGCGCGTGGGACTGAATGACAAAGCAGTCCGCGCCGCGGACGGACTCGCCGAAGCGAATGAAGATCTCACCGTTGGCGAAGTCGCGGGCGGTGGTGGGGACCAAGTCGATGCCGAGTTCCCGGGCCACGTTCTCCGCCAGCTCTGGGTGGGCGCGGCCGGAGAAGACCTTGAGGTCCTTGTGGCTTTCGACTTTCTTACCGGTCATGGGTGGTGTCGCCTTTCAGTTAGCTCTCGCGTGCGCGCTGGGCAGCCTCCGCCGCGGCGGTGCCGGGGCGCTTGTCTTCCACCCAGCCCTCGATGTTGCGCTGGCGACCTTCCTTGATGGCCAGGGCGCCTGCGGGCACATCCTCAGTGACTACTGTACCTGCGCCTGTATACGCGCCATCACCGACGGTCACCGGAGCGACGAACATGGTGTCGGAGCCGGTGCGGCAGTGGTCGCCGATGGTGGTGCGGTGCTTGTTCACGCCGTCGTAGTTGACGAAGACACTGGACGCGCCGATGTTGGACTCCACGCCGACGGTCGCGTCGCCGATGTAGGTCAGGTGAGGCACCTTTGACCCTTCACCGATCGTGGCGTTCTTGGATTCCACGAAGGCACCGAGCTTGCCGCGCGCGCCCAGTTCTGTACCCGGCCGGATGTAGGTGAACGGGCCGACAGTAGCGTCGTCGCCGATGACGCCGAGTTCGCCGTGGGTGCGCACCACCGACGCCCGCGCACCGACTTCCATGTCGGTCAGGGTGGTGTCAGGGCCGATCACGGCACCGTCGCCAATCTTCGTGGAGCCCCACAGCTGCGTATTCGGGTGGATGGTCACATCTTGGCCGACTTCCACGTCGACGCCGATCCACGTCGTGGCCGGATCGATCACGGTCGCGCCAGCGCGCATCGCGCGTTCAACCAAGCGGCGGTTGAGTTCCTTGCCGGCCTCGGCGAGTTGCACGCGGTCATTCACGCCGGCGAGTTCGCGCGCGTCGGGGGCGATGTGGGCGGCGACTTTGCGGCCGTCGTTACGCGCGATGCCCAGTACGTCTGTGATGTAGAGCTCGCCCTGGGCGTTGTCGGAGGTGATGCGTGTCAGAGCGTCGCGAAGCACGGCGCCATCGAAGGCGAAGACACCGGAGTTGACCTCGCGCACGCGGCGCTGCTCGTCGTTCGCGTCCTTCTCTTCGACAATTTCTTGCACCTGCCCGGCAGAATCGCGGATGATGCGTCCGTACCCGGTGGGGTTGTCGAACTCGAGGGAGAGCACCGTCACCGCGGCCTCTTCGCGTTCATGCTTATCGATGAGCCCCTCAATCGTCTCCGGCGTCAACAGGGGCACATCACCGTTCGTGACCACAACCGTGCCGGTGAACTCGGGGATCGCGGTCAGACCAATCTGCACGGCGTGGCCGGTGCCGTTTTGCTCCTCCTGCACGGCCTGGAGGATCTGGATGCGCATTTCCTCTGCCACCGCGTCGACAGCAGGGGAGACCTGGTCGCGCTGGTGTCCCACCACCGCCACGACATGCGCCGGGTGGATCGCCGCCGCCGCGTGCAGCGAGTGCGACAACAGGCTGCGGCCGCCAATCTCGTGCAGAGTCTTCTGCTTGGTCGACTTCATGCGGGTTCCGGCGCCGGCAGCGAGGACGACAACGGCGCGGGGCTGGTTCGCAGTGTTCGCAGTGTTCGCAGTGTTCACAGCGGGCACAAAAGCTCCTTCTTCAGTGATGGGGAGTCGTGGGCAGTTCGCCCCCACTTTACGCACTGCCATTTAGGAGGCGGAGACTTCCTTCAAGTTCCTCGCTCCGAACACTCCGCACACACCCAGCACAGCCAGGAAGAGCAGCACGGCCTGGGTGCCGAGGACCGCGATGACCGAGTTCACCGCGCCGACGACAAGCAGCATGATGCCCATCACCGTGTTGGAGGCACCCGTGATCAGCGTGCGGCGGTCGCCGTCCGCCATGTCCACGAGGTAGGTCTTTCGGCTCACTCGCACGGTGGTGTGCGCTAGGTTCACCGCGAAGAATCCGAGCGGCATCACCCACGCGTTCACGCTTTCCGGTGCCAGGCGTGCGCTGAGCACCAGCAGCACCAGCACGACAGAGGCAGTTGCGGCGGCCCACGCCATTGTGCTTTTCGACGACTTATCCGACCACCACCCCGACACCCGTCCTCCCAGCAGAGCAGCCCCGCCGGAGGCAACGATGAACGCACCGAGACCTGCGAGATCGGTACCTTGCTCTTGGGCCAGCACCACGATGAATGGGGTGGACAGTGCGGTCACCAGCATCAAGGAGCGCACCACGAGGAACTTCTGCAGGTCTCGGTCACCTTTGACCAGTTCCCACATGTGACCGAAGCCGTGTGCTGTCGCGTTGTCTTCTGGTTCGTATTCCGGTTCCCGAATGCCCGCGAAGACGAGCGCCGCCAGCGCCCACGTGGAAGCGCCCAAAGCTAGCAGCGCGACCATGACCCACTGCGGCAAGTCGTTCGGCAAGAAGAACAGAATCAGGCCGACTGCCAAGGTGAAGCCGCCGCCCAGAGCAGTCGCCCGGCCCGTGATCATTCCGCGGTGACCCTTGGAAATGGTCCGTCCTTGGACGTCTTTGCCGGCAATGGAGCACATGGCTCGGAACAACGCGAGGCCGGCAAGCAGGATGAGGACGGAGATGCCGAGGGCGGTGCCGTCGAAAAGCAATGCGGATACAGCGATGAGCGCGGCGCAGATTGCTTGGCCCACGGATCCTAGGATCCACACGCCTTTGCGCGAGCTCTTGGATGTCACCCACGGCCCCAGTGCGAACTGTGGCAGCATCGAGCCCGACTCGCGGATCGGCACGAGGAAGGAGGTGAATGCCGCCGGTACGCCGGCGGAGGTGAACAGCCACGTCAATACGGTTTTGGGGGCGACGATCTGGTCGCCGATGTTCTGGAACCCGTTGGACCAGATGAAGCGGCGGGCGTTGTGCTCCTCGTGGGGGAGGCTCGTGCCGCCCGATTCGTTCTCGTCTGCGGTCATAACGGAAATAGTAGGCTGGGCAGGAACGCGTGGAAAGCAAGTGTGGGCTAAGAAAGGCTCGCTTGATCTGCGTCCTTGATCAGCGTCGATCGACTTCCTGGGAGGCTATGTGGGCACTATCAGCAGGCGGACGTTCTTCAAAGGCATGATTCTGGCCAGTGCCGCCGCGCTGACGGCCTGCGCTGGCCCCGGTGGTGTGCGCCGCGGCCAACCAGCGCCTGCTGGTGCCGACGCGGACCCGCGTCCACTGCCGATTCCGCCGCTGTACGAAGGCGAGTTGGACGGCACGGACGGCACGACCCGCCGCTTCGAGCTCACTGCGCAGGAAGGCGAATACGAGATAGTGCCCGGCCACACCACGAAGACCTGGGGGTTCAACGGGGCGTGGTTGGGGCCGACGCTACTCATGCGCCGCGGCGAGCACATCGAGATGACCGTGCGCAACGAGGTGCCAGAACCCACCGTCGTGCACTGGCACGGCCTGCACCTCCCGGCCGCAGCCGATGGTGGTCCCGCCTTAATGTTTCCGCCGGGGGAGTCATGGACACCGAGCTGGGATGTCGACCAACCTGCCGCGACGTGCTGGTACCACCCGCACCCGCACGAGACTTCCGCGCTGCACGCCTACCGCGGGCTCGCCGGCGCGATCATCGTCGCCGACGAAGGGCCGGAGACGATTGACTTCCCGTCCGACTACGGTGTCGACGACATCCCGGTGATCATCACCGACGCGAAGTTCACCGCGGACTACCAACTCGACGAGACGATTGACCCCACCTACGGCTTGCTCGGCGACACCCCGTTAGTCAACGGCATCACGCGCCCGCGGTTTGAGGCATCCAGGCGAGTACTGCGCCTGCGGCTCGTCAACGGCGCGACGATGCGCTTCCACCACCTTGAACTCGGCGTGCCGTTCCAGGTCATCGCCACTGACCAGGGGGTACTCAGCGGCCCCGCGCTTGTCGACGGCATCCTGCTCAGCCCCGGCGAACGCGCCGAGATCCTCGTCTACCTCGAACCCGGCAAGGACCTCACGCTGCGCAGCACGGGCGTGCCCGACGGCGGGGGCTTGCCCCGCGAGGAAGCCGCCAACGGATTCGGCCTCCGCGACACCTTCGACCTGCTGCAGATCGCGGTGCCGGAAACCTTGGAGGGCTCCGGCGAGGGTGAAGAGGGAAAGCTGGTCTGGGACATTCACAGTGAAGAACCTTCCGCTGAAGGGGTGCCGGAACGTGAGTGGCGGCTCAACGGCTTCCAGATCAACGAGCAATCCATGGACATGGCGCGTGTTGACGCCGTGATTGACCACTCCGGCCCCGAACTGTGGCACGTGATCAACGAGAACGCAGATTGGCCCCACAACTTCCACATCCACAACGCCCGGTTCAGGGTTCACGACATCCAGGACGGAGAGATTGCCTTCCGGGACGGATGGCACGACACCATCACTATCCCACCGAGATCGCGGGTGTCTTTACTTGTCGTGTTCGGCCAGTATCCCGACCCCACCTTGGCCTACATGTTCCACTGTCACATGCTCTTCCACGAAGATGAAGGCATGATGGGTCAGTTCGTCATCGTGGAACCGGGACAGGAGCCGGCACTAGACCATCCCAACCACTAGGCCTAGCGCCGGCAAGCAAAGAACTAGAGCTTGCTTAAGGCGTAATCGATCTCCTCGTCAGTGAACCCAGCTGCGATGGAAAGGTAACTTCTTAGTTCTTCATCGCTGGTGTCTTGAATGTCTCGTAATTCTTTAGCAGCTTCCAGCGCTTCTTCGTTCCAATCGACGTCGACGTTATCGAGTGCGTAATCGATAGCTTCTTGGGTGTAGCCGTGTCCGTACGTCGTGTTGCCGAGAAGCGACTTCAAGTTGCGCTTGGAAACGCCGCCTACATCAACGTACATCTGCGCGGCTTCGAGGGCGTCTTCGTTGCTGCCAGCGCCACTGGCGGCACCAGTGCTTGCTTGAGAGCTCGGTGCCGTAGACGGCTCTGTTTCTTTTCCGGTCGCACCGCCTATACCGGGCGCGATGGCGCTCGTCGGTGCTGACGTTGCTGACGCTGACGAGTCTGCGTCGTCTCCGTCGGTGAGCAAGAGCACAGCGGCGAGAAGCCCGAGTGCTGCCAGCAGCCCAATGACCGCGATCGCGGTGATCAACCCGTTGTTACTTTTCTTCGTCCCCCCTTGCGTGTACGGGTTGGATGCCCCGGGACGGCCTTGATATCCAGGCATCTGCTGGCCCTGCTGGTACCCGAAACCAGGCCCGTTGGGCCCGGCGGCAAAGTTCTGCTCCGACCCCTGGTGCGGCTGCTGGGCGCCTTGGAACGGATACTGCTGCACCGGTTGAGTGAACTGCCCGCCTTGGTAGGGCCCGCCCTGATTGACCTGCCGGTGGTAGGAACTTTGGGGCTGACCAGTGTTACCGGGGTGTGCTGGTTGCCCGGGTTGGGCGTGTCCTTGCTGCTGGGACAGGTACGGGTTTGGGCGAGGTGAGGTGCCTCCGCGCTGGTTGGAGTCGTTGTTCGGGCCGGGATAAGCGGTGTTCATGACAGGAATGACCTTTCGGGGAAGTTGACGGCACTCATCTTCCTGTTAGATGGGATCAGGAGCGCCCCGGGTTACAAGACATTGTGACAAAGTCGGCTTGTGCGCATACTCACTCGGCGTCAGGTCCGGTTTGAGCCAGACCATCTTCACCGTCGGTGGCCTGCGTGCCTTGTCCCACATTGAACGGTTCTACGCCTTCCATACTGGGCTTTTGGCTGAAAGCGTTGCCCTCGCCGCTGCAGTGCACCGAGGCGAGGAGAGCAACGAAGGCTTATTAGGGGCAGGAGCGGGGATGCGGTATGCTCTTGATCGTCTTTCCCCATGGTGTAATTGGCAACACTACGGTTTTTGGTACCGTCATTCTAGGTTCGAGTCCTGGTGGGGAAGCTTTTTTATTGCCTGCCCAACACCCCAAGCGCTTCGCAGAAAGATTCCATGGCCAACCACACCGAAGACCTTCCCATGCTCGCCGGAGTGCTCACGCAGGCTGCGGGCGACCCGAAGCTGACGGGCTTGCGCGCACGCGTGGGGGATCCCGCGCTCCACGTCACCGGCATCGACCAAGTGCGTCCGTGGGCTGCGGCGGCGCTCTCACGTGAGGTGCCGGTCCTGCTCATTACCGCCACCGGGCATGAGGCAGAGGATCTCGCGGCGGAGATCGCGGCGCTCATCGGCCAGGAGCAGGTCGCTTTGATGCCGGCGCTGGAGACCTTGCCGCACGAGCGCCTTTCGCCTGCGGCGGATGTCATCGGTGCGCGCAACAAGGTGGTGCACAACATCGCATCCACGCGTGTGGTCGTGGCGTCGGCGCGCGCGGCCTGCCAGCCGGTGCTGCCGCCGGTGGCCCCGGTCACGGTGAAACTCGGCGAGGAATACGACTTCGGTGAGCTCACCGAAACCCTGGTCCGCTTCGCGTACGAGCACGTGGACATGGTGGCCAAGCGCGGCGAGTTCGCCACCCGCGGCGGCATCATCGATGTGTTTCCCACGACCGCCGAGCACCCCGTCCGCATCGAGTTCTGGGGTGATGAGGCCACTGATCTGCGCACGTTCGCGGTGGCTGATCAGCGCACCATCGATGATGTCGCCTCCGTCGAGATGCACCCCGCGCGCCAGTTGCTTATCGACGACTCCGTCCGCACCCGCGCCCAAGCCCTTTCCACCGCGCACAGCGGCAACCCGACGTTGGCCCAGTTGCTGGAGCGCGTATCGGAAGGGACCTACGTCGACGGCATGGAGGCGATCGTTCCCGCCCTGACGGATGCGAGCTTCTCCGTGCTGCCGGAGCTCATGCCGGCCGGCTCGATCGTGTTGGTGACCTCTCCGGAGAAGGTGCGCGCCCGCATTGCTGACCTGCAAGCGACCGACCAAGAGTTCCTCGAAGCGGGCTGGGAGGCCGCCGCCATGGGAGCAGAGGGCCCTGTCGCCGCGGAAGGACTCGACGTGTCGGCCAGCTCCTACCGCTCCTTCGAATCACTCGAGGTCTCGGCGCGCGACGCGGACAACGCCTGGTGGACGTTCGCACCGCCCGGCATGTTCACCGCTAATGATGAGGCCACCTTGCCGCTCGAGTACGAGCCCGCCCCCGCACCAAAGGGCGACCCGAAGCAGATCGAGGCGCTGTACGGCCAGGTGAAGCTGCACCTGCAGGGCGGCGGCCGCGCTGCGTTCGTCGCACCAGCCAAGGGCACGATCGAGCGTATGGCGGAAAGGCTGCGCGAAAACAGCGTCTCCGCGCGCATTGCTACCCCGGGCCTGGAGCCGGTCGATGGCCAGGTGACTCTCTATCAGGCTCTGTCCCATGCCGGCCTGAGCTTCCCCGGCCCGGGTCTGGTCGTTTTCACTGAGACCGACGTGACCGGCAACCGTGTCGGCGACATCGCCGGGGCCAAGCGTCGCGCTCCGCGCCGCCGCAACCGCGTCGACCCGCTCGCGCTTAAGCCGGGGGACTACGTTGTTCATGACACTCACGGCATTGGCCGCTTTGTGAAGATGGCTGAGCGCACGATCGGCACCGGCTCTGACGCTGCCCGGCGCGAGTTCATCGTGCTCGAGTACCAGCCCGCCAAGCGCGGCCAACCCGCGGACATGCTGTGGGTTCCGATGGATTCCTTGGACCTGCTGAGCAAGTATTCGGGCGGGGAGCAGCCGTCGTTAAGCAAAATGGGCGGCTCCGACTGGAAGAACACGAAGCGCAAAGCTCGCGCCGCGGTGCGTGAAATCGCCGGTGAACTTGTGGAGCTCTATGCGAAACGCGCGTCCGCGCCGGGGCACGCGTTCGCGGCGGATTCGCCCTGGCAGATGGAGATGGAGGACAACTTCCCCTTCGTCGAAACCGAAGACCAGATGGCTGCGATCGAGGCCGTGAAGTCCGATATGGAAAAGCCCACGCCAATGGACCGCGTCATTGTCGGTGACGTTGGCTTCGGCAAGACCGAGGTCGCCGTGCGCGCCGCGTTCAAGGCGGTGCAGGACGGCAAGCAGGTCGCCGTGCTCGTGCCCACCACACTGCTCGCCCAGCAGCACTACTCGACGTTTTCTCAGCGCATGGACGGGTTCGGGGTGGAGATTCGCGAGCTGTCGCGCTTCACCACGGCCGCGGACGCGAAGAAGATCAGCGCCGGGCTTGCCGACGGCTCCGTCGACATCGTCATTGGCACCCACCGGCTGCTGCAGACGGGTGTGCAGTGGAAGAACCTGGGGCTCATCGTCGTCGATGAGGAGCAGCGCTTTGGTGTCGAGCACAAGGAGCACATCAAGGCCCTGAAATCGCATGTCGACGTGCTCACCATGACCGCGACGCCGATCCCGCGCACCCTGGAGATGTCCCTGACCGGCATCCGCGAGATGACCTCGATCACGACCCCGCCGGAGGACCGCCACCCGGTGCTGACCTACGTCGGCCCGCAGGAGGACAAGCAGGTCGCCGCCGCGATCCGCCGTGAGCTGCTGCGCGACGGCCAGGTGTTTTACATCCACAACAAGGTCGCCGACATTGAGAAGACCGCCCGCCACCTGCGCACCCTTGTACCGGAGGCGCGCATCGTCGTCGCCCACGGCCAGATGAGTGAGCAGGTGCTCGAACAGACCGTGCAAGGGTTTTGGGGCCGCGAATTCGACGTGCTCGTGTGCACGACGATCGTGGAAACTGGCTTGGACATTGCCAACGCCAACACGCTGATCGTCGAAAACGCTCAGAACATGGGTCTGTCGCAGCTCCACCAGCTGCGTGGACGCGTCGGCCGTTCCCGCGAGCGCGGCTATGCCTACTTCCTGTACCCCAAGGACAAGGTGCTCACCGAGACGTCCTACGACCGCTTGGCCACCATCGCCCAGAACAACGACTTGGGCGCCGGCATGGCCGTCGCGCAGAAGGACCTGGAGATGCGCGGCGCCGGCAACGTGCTCGGTGCGGAGCAGTCCGGACACATCGCCGGAGTCGGCTTCGACATGTACGTCCGCCTCGTCGGCGAAGCGGTGGAGACTTTCAAGTCCCTCATGCAGGGTGAAGTCGTCGACGCCACCGACCACGGCCCCAAGGAAATTCGCATCGACCTGCCTGTTGACGCCCACATTCCGGAGACCTATATCAACTCCGAGCGCCTACGCTTAGAGAGCTACCGCAAGCTAGCCGCCGCCCGCGACGAGGACGAGCTGACAACGGTCGCCGACGAACTTGTCGACCGTTTCGGCGATCTTCCCGCCGAGGTCCAGCGTCTCTTCGCGGTGGCACGCGTGCGCCATCAGGCCCGCAAGGCCGGGGTTGCTGACATCACCATGCAGGGCACCCGCCTGAAGTTCCACCCGGTGGACATGGCCGACTCGAAACAGATCCGGCTGAAGCGCCTCTACCCGGGCGCGAACTACCGTGCCGCCGCAAAGGCCATCCAGGTGCCTTTCCCGCGCGAAGGCGGGACGAAGAAGGCGCTCAACGCACCCAACCTGCGCGACGAAGAACTGCTCCAGTGGGTCGCCGACTTCCTGTCTGAGATGTTCGACGTGGACCCGGTGTCCGTGTCGGGGTCCACGGCAGTGGGGGATGGTGCTGCGGACGGCGCAGCCGGGAACGGCGATAAGCGGAAGAAGCGTGTGTTCTCGGTGAGCGAGTAGCCGACTGAACGGGCCAGTGTTCGGTCATGCGCGCACGATGGTGGACAGAACCTCGGCCAGTTTGGTGTTCTCGCCGGTGTCTTGGGAGTGAAAGCGGGCAGCAACGAAAGCGTCGCGAAGCGGATCATCAAGGAACACCGCTGGTTCCAGCACGTAGCCCGCGTTGCGGGCGAGCTCGCTGAAGAACACCACCTGCGCGCGGGTGTTGCCCTCTCGGAAGCTGTGGATGACATTGATTTCACCCCAGGCTTCCGCAAGTTCGATGATGAACTCCTCTCGCGTCAAACCTTTGAGTAGGTTCTTTTCGTCCAAAAGCCGGTACTGCTTTTCGGCTGCTTCGGTGAGGACGGGTCCGGCGGGGTAGTAGGCGTGGCCGTCTTTGGCCATCCATTGCCCAGTTGGGGCGACGCGTTCTTCGCCCGCTCACTCGTACACATCCTGGAAAATGTGGCGGTGGATCGCCTTCATGTGGGCGTAATCGAAGTTGCCGGGGAGGGGGTTGGTGGCGAGCTCATTCAAGCGGAACTCCGTGTTAACCGACTCCAGTACCCGCAGTTTTTCTGGGTCTTCAACGCCGAACGGTTCTTCATCGCTCACGAAGAGGTTGCGTAATGTACGTGTTCCAGGGATGAAGTAGTCATCCCAGTTTCTGAACGCCCCCCGCCGCGCCATTATCCGAGGATGTGTTCTCGAGCCAGCTGTTGAGCTTGTTCGGTTGTGAGCTCACCTGCAGCGTGGGCATCGAGCAATTCCGACAGGTAGGGGTCGGCTGTGCGCCCGCCGGCTAGATTCGCGGCGCCTGCGGAATATTCCCGGATTTCCTTGGGTGAAAGATCAGAAGTTGGGTTGAGGTTTTTCATCGTCCGAGTCATGTGCGACCTCCTTTCTTCCTGCTGATTCTACAGTTGGGAGGCGCTAAAGCTCCAGACCGTCCACCCAGTCCCTGGCGATGACGGCCGGCTCGGCGCGCTCGTCGCCGACGTTGCGGAGGTTCATTTCCACCAGGTCATCAGTGGTCAATGAGGCGTTGACGTTGTTGAGAACGTCGAGCGCTTCGGGCGGCAGTTGGCCGGCGCGGATGACGGGGACGACGTTCTGCGGCGGGATGAGGTTTAGGGGGTCCTCAAGAATCACGAGGTCGGGGCGGTCACCCTTGCCGGTGATGGCGGGGGAGGTGGTGAAGATGTTGGCGGTTTCTGCCGCGCCCTCGACCAACGCCTGAACGGTGAGCGGGCCGCCAGCATCCGAGATCGGCTTCACCCTGATCTTGGACGGGTCAATGCCGTAGACCGACGTTAAACCGGGTGGGCCGTAACGCCGTTCAGCAAATTCGGGCGGGGCAGCCACGGTGATCTGGTCGAGCTTGTCCAAATCGGCGATGGTCTGGATGTCGTTGTCCGCGGCGGTCTCGGCAGTGACGCGATAGGCGTCGGCTGATTCTGCGGGACTGAACTCGCCGACCTCGATGGTCTCGGGCAGGGAGGAGGCGAGGGTGTCGCGGATGGTCTGCTCGTCGGCACCTTCGGGCAGGTCGTCGTAAAAGGCGGCGAGGTTGCCGGCGTACTCGGGCACGACGGTGACGTCGCCGTCCTCCAAGGCGGTCATGTAGACCTCGCGGGAGCCGATGCCGGAAGCGACGTCGACATCGAAACCGGCATCAGAAAGCGCGGCCGCCCAGATCTGGCCGATGATCTCAGCCTCGGGGAAGTTGGCGGTGCCGATGACGATGTCCCCGCTGGCCTCGATCTCCGGCTCCTCGGTCGTCTCAGTCTCCAGCGGGTCACCGGAGGCGCACGCCGCGAGAACCAGTGGCAATAACAGCACCCACACGCGTTTGAGCATTAGCCGTTTCCTTTCACTCGCAGGCCCGCAGGCGTGGCCCAGCGTTGCACAGCAGCCAACAGGAGGTCCATGACCAGCGCCACAAGCGTGACGACGATCGCGCCCGCCACCATCCGTGCGTAATCCTGTACCGCAAGCCCATCGATCAGGTATCGGCCCAACCCGCCCATGCCGATGTAGGCGACGACCACCGCGGTGGCCAGCACCTGGACGACGCAGGACCGCAACCCGCCAAGGATTGTCGGGGCAGCAATGGGTAGCTCGACGTGGCGGAGAATCTGCCGTTCGCTGAATCCGGCAGCGCGGGCGGAGTAGACCACGTCGCGCGAGACCGAGTCGAAGCCTGCCACCACGCCGGCGAGCAGCGGGGCCACGGCGAGCAGCACCAGCACGATGGTGGCGGGAATGATCGGCCAGCTGATCCCGCGCGGAATGGAAATGGCCAACCAGGTGAGCAGGCCGAGGGCAGGCAGAGCACGCAGGGCACCGGAGACAGCGAGCACTGCTGAGGCTCCGCGTTGTGTGTGGCCCACATACATCCCGATGGGCAGTGCAATGAGCACGGCGCAGAGCACAGCCAGGAACGTGTATCCGAGGTGTTCGGCGATCCGCATGGGAAAACCGGTGGCGCCGGACCAGTGGGTTGGGTCGGTGAGGTAGGTGAACGCGTCGATAATCGGTTGCATGGCGGTCAGTGCCTCCACGGCATGGTGAGGCGGGCGATGAGGGTGAGGCAGACGTCGATAAGCACTGCGAGCAGAATCGTGCCCACGAGCCCCGCAATGATCTCGGTGGGGAAGGCGCGCTGGAAGCCTTCCGTGAACAGCGTGCCGAGGGATTGCACGCCAACGAGCGCGCCGACGGAGATGAGTGACACTGTCGATGCCGCCACGACCCGCACCCCGCTCAGCAGCCCGGGGCCGGCTAACGGAAGTTCAACCCGCATCACGCGTGCCAGTGGCGTGTAACCGGCTGCAGTGGCGGATTGGCGTACGGCCCCGGGAACGGCATCGAACGCGTCGGCGGCACTGCGGACCATCAAGGCAATGCCGTAGAGCGTCATCGCGACGACGACGTTGATGGGGGAGAGAATCGAGGTTCCCAACACCAGCGGCATGAAGACGAACATGGCCAAGCCCGGGATGACGTAGATCAGGCTGGTCACCACAACGATGACTTCGCGGAACCGGCCTGAGCGGTGCGCGGCCCAACCGAGCGGGACCGCAATGAGGAAGGACGCAATGATCGCTGGTAGCGCAATGAGCAGGTGGTGCCCGGCAAGGCCTGCGATCATGCCGAGATTGCTGGAAAGCCACGCCCAATTCACCGCAGCACCCCTTTGATGTTGCCGCCTGCGTCGAGGACGAGCGTCTCGCCGTCGCGCTCTACGGTGCGCAGTGTGCGCGCGTCCATGCCGACGAAGTCGCGCACGGCATCGTTCGCGGGGCGCGCCATGATCTCTTCCGGGGACGCTGCTTGCTCGATACGAGCCTGTTCTCCGAGGATGACCACGGTGTCACCGAGATAGAACGCCTCCTCAATGTCATGACTGACAATGAGGATCGTGGTGGCAAGGTTCTCCCGAATGCTCATGATCTCCTGCTGGAGGCCGCGGCGCACCACCGGGTCGACGGCGCCGAAAGGCTCGTCCATGATGAGCACGTCCGGCTGATTCACCAGACCGCGAGCCACCCCGACGCGCTGCGCTTGGCCGCCGGAAAGCTCCGCGGGGTAGCGGTCCTCCAATGCGGGGTCGAGGTTGACCAGCTCGAGCATCTCGGATGCCTTGCGTTTCGCCTCTGACTTGCTCGCTCCGCCGAGTTTGGCGACGTCGGCGACGTTGTCGCGGACGCTGCGGTGGGGCATCAGACCGGAGTGCTGCATGACGTAGCCGATGCTGCGGCGCAGTTGAACTGGGTCCGTGTCCGCAACATCCTCCCCACGCACAAGAACTGCGCCGGTATCGGGCTCGACCATGCGGTTGACCATGCGTAACAGGGTTGTTTTGCCGCAACCGGACGGGCCGACGAAGGCGGTTGTGGAACCCTCCTTGACGGTGTGGGAGAAGCCATTCACTGCCGGTGCAGAGGTTCCAGGGTACGTCTTTGAGACGTCGCGGAATTCAATCACCAAGCCCAGCGTAGCTTGTTGAGCCGGAAAGGAGTGGGTTTACATGTACGGGTTAAAAGAAAAGCGGCATGACGAGCAGCATGGTCACGCTCCACGTCAGGTGCACGGCGATCGGTGAGTACAACCGCCGCGAGCGCGATGCCTCGTAGAACGCCACGGCGCCGAGAACCAGGGCTGAGAACACCAGCAGCGGCACGCCCATTGCGATGGTGACCACGCCGTAGATCAGGGTGGACACCACGCCGACAGAGATTTCCGGGAGCCGGGGGAACCGTTCGCGCAGTTGCCGCGGCACCATGTCGCGGTACACCAGCTCCTCGCCGATCCCGTTGATGACCAGCACAAAGAACGTGGGCAACAGCCCGCCCTGATCCGGGGTGTTCAGCAGCTGCTCGACGGGGCCTGCCAGGAACGGAATGTTCTGCACCACTAGCGCGCCGAGCACGAAGACGATCGCTAAAGCAGCACCGATGAGCACGCCACGGCCGAGTTCACGCCCGATCCTCGGCCCAGCGAACGCGCTCTTGCTGCCCCACAGCCACCAGCCGAGTGCGTACACCGTCGCGGCAAAAAAGGTAAAAGCGTAGAACCCGAGGCTGCCGTCACCCGCATTGCGCGCCAAGAACAGCCCGAGTGCGCCCAGCACGCAGGGGATGACCCAGCCAAAATTCATGCCGCCAGTATAGGTTGGGGGCATGACTCGCACAGCTCTTGTAACAGGTGCCACGGGATTCATCGGGGGAGAGGTCGTGAGCAATTTGCTTGACGACGGATGGCGCGTGCGCATCCTCTGCCGCTCCGCCTCGAAAGCGAGAAAACGCCCTTGGGGCGATAACGTAGACATCGTGGAAGGAGACGCCACCGACCGCGAGGACGTCTCCCGAGCTCTTGAAGGCGTGGACTGCGCCTGGTACCTGCTGCACTCCATGGACAGCGGCTCTGGCTTCGCCGACGAGGAAGCGACAATGGCCCGCCAGTTCGGTGAGGAAGCTGCGCGCCACAAGGTAGGCCGGATCGTTTACCTCGGCGGCTTGCACCCTCAGGGCGTGACCGGGGACTCCGACGATGTCTCCGAGCACCTTGCCTCCCGCATCAAGGTGGGAGAGATCCTTCTGGGTTCCGGCGTTCCCACCGCCGCACTCCAAGCAGGCGTGGTCATCGGTGCCGAATCATTGTCGTTCAAGCTTTTGCGTCACGTGACTGAGCGCGTTCCGCTCTTCATCGCGCCAGATTGGATCACCAACGAGATCACCCCGATTAGCCAGCGCGACATTGTCCACTACCTCGTTGCCGCCGCTGACCTCCCATCCGATCTCAACCGCACGTTCGATGTCGGCGGCCCGGACACCATGCCGTACGTGGAGATGATGCAGCGCTACGCCGAGACCGTGCAGATGCGGCGCCGTCCCTACTTCACCGCCCCAATCATGACCCGCCCCATGGCAGCCCTGGGATTGTCGTTTGTGACGCCGTTGACGTACGGGGAGATCTTGCCGATCTTTGACTCCGTTTCCTCCGACACTGTGGTCAAAGAGCGGGACCTCGAAGACCTCGTCGGCACTCCGGAGGGTGGCAACGATTCATTCGAGTCAGCCGTTATTGAAGCCGCCCTTGGAACGTACCCGCATCACTACAGGTCCACGGCCACCATGTACCACGCGCTCGCGGCGATCTGGTCCCTCTTCGCCCCCGGTAGGAAGTGGTGGCTGCCGCTGAATCTCACCCAAGCGGTGGTCATGGTGCCCACCCTTGCCGACATCAACGAACGGGATGATTCGCAGACCCTGGATGATGCTTCCGGGCTGTCGCCGCTTGGCGCGCCAGCCTCACAGGCTGCCCTAGCGACGGCAATGAACTGGGACTTCAACTGGATCGCCCGTCGGTGGCCCAACAAGTGGACCCGTGGCGCGTGGATGGTCTCCTCGCTCGACCTTGCGCGCCGGGCCTACAAGGAAAAACCGGTGCGTGCCCTCGCTCTGCTGCCGTACATCGCGGGCCAGTTCTTTCTCGTTCCCCGCTCCCGCCGCTAGCGGCGACCGTTGTCATTGACGGCTTCGGGGTGCCGTAGACTCTGGTTCTGTGCGAGCGCTCGCCGCCCGCACGCCCCTATAGCCCAATTGGCAGAGGCAGCGGACTTAAAATCCGTTCAGTGTCGGTTCGAGTCCGACTGGGGGCACTATTTCTTCAGCGCTTCGGGTCGATGACGCAGAACGTCAGCGGGGCAGACCGCATCCGGTAGGTGCCGGGTTCGGCCTCGAGCACAGCCATGATTTCGTGGCGCAGGGCTCGGTTGACCTCGACGGTGATGTGCGCGGACAGCGGGGGTTCCTGAGTGCGCCGCTGTTTGCCTGGACTGTCGCGGCTGAAGGTGACTGACGACGATGCGGCATCCTCGTCCGGCAGAAACCGCAGCCACGCTTCGACACCGTTGCCCGCACCCATGACCGCGAAGGTCCTGTCGTACCCAAGCCGCCAGCGCATAGCGCGGACAACATCTGCGGCAGCTTGAGCGGTCATGTCAATGCGCCCCGATTCATCCACGGCGAAGTAACTGGAGGACACCGCAGATATCGACGAGCCTTCCGCCTCAGTGTGGGAGGTGATGAGGGGGAGGGAGGAGGCGTCGATAAGCAAGGAGCTGCGACGCGGATCGCTCAAGCCGAGCGGAATGCTGTCGCCGAGAACACCCGCGAACTTCAAAGGATCCCAGCGCAATGCCGCCTCAAGCTCATCTGCGGTGACTGCGACGGCGTAAATGAAACGGACCCAGCCGGTGGGGGAGATCGAGAGCTCCAGAATCGGGTCGTTGACGAAGATGAACGCTGACAGCGTCGCGTCCGTGCAGACAGGCGAACGTAAGTCCATGTAGTGGCCCGGCTCGAGCGAATCACCCGATTCACGCAGGTACGCCGCCAAGCGGCGGAGACGGTGGACCGGCCACGTGGGAGGCTCTTCTGTCAGAGGGACCCGCAGGGAAAGCTCTGTCTGAAGCCCGGCGACTGGCTGCGAGCTGTTCGTCCGGGAAATCCCGTGCGTGACGTAGAGGTAGTGGGAGACAGGCTGGTCGAAACGGTATACGAGCACCGCGACACCGTCGCTGAACTCCAGCTCGCCATGCACTGCGACGGGATCCGCGCCCGCCAGCGCCGCGAGATGGTCAAGCAAGAACTCGCTGCCGGTGCGCTTCTTCACCCGGTCGCGCGAGAAGAACCTACGCCTCCAGACCATGGCTTACATACTATTTTGCGCCCGGCGGGAACGAAACGGGCAGTTCTCCCGTTGAACGGTATGATCGAATACCGGTCGAATCTTTGCTTCGAGCTATAAATCAGAAAGGAAACAGGCCAGTGAAATCTTCCAACCCCGTGATGGCGCGACTTCCTCAGTCTGCACAGCAGGCTGGGTTCGGCCAGCCCCAGGGCGGCCACGGCTACAACCCGCAGGGCGGCTCCTACGGCTACGACCAGCAGGGCGGCTACCAGGACCCCTACGGCGCTAGCCAGAACCCTTACGGCCAGGCCGGTTACGCGCAGGATCCGTACGCTGGTGCGACTGGTGAGCGTCCCATCACCGTCGACGACATCGTGACCAAGACAGGCATCACCCTCGCCGTGATCGTGGCATTTGCCCTGATCAACTTCGGTATCGGCATCGCAGTCGACCCGAGCATCTCCATGATCCTCACGTTCGTGGGTGCCATCGGTGGCTTGATCACCGTCCTGATCCACAGCTTCGGCGGCAAGTACGGATCCGCTGCTGTGACCCTGATCTACGCCGCGTTTGAGGGCCTCTTCGTCGGCGGCTTCTCCATGGCCGTCTCCGGCTGGATGCTCGGCAACGCAGACGCTGGCACCCTCGTCTTCCAGGCCGTACTGGGCACGGTTGGTGTCTTCGCCGGCATGCTCTTCGTGTACAAAGTCGGCGCGATCCGCGTTACCCCGAAGTTCACCCGCATCCTCACCGGCTGCATCATCGGCGTGGCCGTCCTGGCCGTCGGCAACCTGCTGATGTTCATCTTCACCGGTATGTCCCCGCTTCGTGATGGCGGCCCGCTGGCCATCGGCTTCTCCCTCGTCTGCATCGTGCTGGCATCCCTGAGCTTCCTCGTCGACTTCGACACTGCCGACAAGCTCGTCCGCATGGGTGCGCCGGCCAAGATGGCATGGGGCGTTGCCCTCGGCCTGGCCGTCACCCTGGTCTGGCTCTACACCGAGATCCTGCGCCTCCTGTCCATCCTCTCCCGCGACTAGGCAACAGGTAGTAACCAACCCGCCTGCCTAGGCGTTTCCTAGGCACCTGCAGCTCGAAGCAGGATTCGTGCCCCCGCACACCGTTCAGCTCCTGAATGGGTGCGGGGGTTTCGATCTGCGGGGGTGCCGCTGACGGGAGCGGGGCTGGGTGGTCGGAGTGGGGTGCGGCCGGTCGGAGTGGGGAAGTGAACGGGAATGAACCTTTGCCTATGAACAAGGTCAGCGCAGAGGGTTTCACCCCAGCACTCAGTTCATAGGCAGAGGTTCATGACACTTTCGGGGTGGATTGCAGAGGGGCGCGCCCGCACTCCTGTCGCGTTCCTGCCGCCCCGCCGCACCCGCCCCCCTTAGGAACGACGAGAAACCCCCGGCAAACAACTGGGGGCTGCAGAGACTCTATTGTTTAGTAGTCCGACTGCGGCATGACATCCTTGCCGTCGATAGAGACCTTGGAGAACACCAGCTGGCCGTCTTTGACATCAGGGGAGGTCAGGGTGATGTTCACGTTCTCCTCGACTCCTTCACGGCCGCCATTGTTGCGGGTGGTGGTGCCCTGTGCGATCTCGTCGGACCACTCTTCCCACACGATGTTAAGGGCGAAGTCGTTGTTGTCCTTGCAGTTCAGGTTGATCTCGACGGGCTGGTGCACGGGGTCGC
The DNA here is from genome assembly GCF_000143825.1 of Corynebacterium genitalium ATCC 33030. NCBI lineage: Bacteria > Bacillati > Actinomycetota > Actinomycetes > Mycobacteriales > Corynebacteriaceae > Corynebacterium > Corynebacterium genitalium. The sequence continues at coordinate 2,149,424 of NZ_CM000961.1, read as the reverse complement.
CGTTGCAACCGATGTACAGCGGGGTGCCGTCCGGTGCGGCCGCTGCACTCTCGCGCTCCGCAGCGGTGGTGGTTGCACTTGCCGTATTCGCGTCGGTGACGTTGGCGGCACTGGTGCTGTCGGTCTCCTGGACCTGGCCCGCGCCCGTCAGGGAGTCAGGGTCCTGGCTCTGTGCGGTGTCCACCTTCTCCTCGGATGCCTGCTCGTTCGGCGGGGAGCAGGCTGCGAGGCCGAGGGCGGTGGCGGCGGCGAAGGCGACTGTGGCGACCTTGCGGGAAGTGCGGGTAGTCACTGCGGAGATCCTTATCGGGTAGAGATGTTGTTGAAGAGGCGGCGCGGTCTACTGAGCTGCGCGAGGAGTCTTGGCCTTAACCGAATCATACGGCTTTGCGGACTCGATCGTCACCGAAATTTCGCGGCCGTTTGGTGCGGTGTAGGTGCGGGTCTCGCCCTCGGTGGCGCCGAGCACGGCTGCGCCGAGCGGGGACTGCTCGGAGTAGGTCTCCAGGTCCTTGTTGTCGGTGGAGGCGGCGCGGGTGCCGATGAGGAAGGTTTCCTTATCGTTCTCGTCGCCGTTGTAGTAGACGTGCACCACGGAACCGACCACGGCCATGCCCTCGACAACGCCGGTGCGCTCAGTGGTGGAGTTGGCCAGCAGCTCGGAGATCTGCTTGATGCGGGCTTCTTCCTGGTCCTGCTGTTCGCGCGCGGCGTCGTAGCCGGCGTTCTCCTTCAGGTCGCCTTCTTCGCGGCGCTCGTTGATCTCGGCGGCGATGGCTGGGCGGTTGTCGATGAGCTGCTGCAGCTCGGCCTCAAGCTTGGCCTTCATTTCCGGGGTGATGTATTGCTGCTGCGAATCAGCCATGGAAGTGTAACCCTCGTTTCGGTTTTTAACGTCAGTGGTCGGTTGGGATCCTAACACAGCGCATGCTTATCGACGGCAGCCGGGTAGGGTCTCCGGCCTGCGGTTTTTAGCGTGCGGCAGTGTGTGCCGCCTCCGTGTCGAGGTAAGAGGGGAACGTGGTCGAGCAGCCGTAGACGCCGCCGGAGACGGGCTGGTCACCCACCGGGATATCCACGTGCATGCGCATCTGCTTCTCCCCGCCGGGTGGGATGACCACGTCGCGGCGGCCGATCTCGGTCATGTCGTAGTTCAGGGAGGTGATGATGCAGTAGGAGGGGACGTCGATAGCTGAGTCGTCGCGTTGGACGTCGAACCAGACGCGGGATGTGGTGTCGTCGACGCGCTCGTGCGAGACGAGGGTGGCGCTGATCGGCTGTGCCTGGCGCTGCATGACGTAACGGCCCAGGAAGACCACGATGAGAGCGACGAGAATGACAGCGACCACGGCGACGACTTTCCCGGAGGTTCCCGACGTGCGTCGCGGCTGCTCGCTGCCGTAGCGTGCGGCGGGACGGTCGATGGTGGTCACGGTGGCTCCTCTACTAAGATGATCTCCCGATCAACCTTAACTCAACCAGCTAACTCAACTAGAGGTGAGTACTACGTGACGGGCTTTCGCTTGCTGGCTATCCACGCGCACCCTGACGATGAGTCATCGAAAGGTGCGGCGACGATGGCGAAGTATGCCCATGAGGGCCACCGCGTCAAGGTGCTCACCTGTACGGGCGGGCAGCGTGGCGACATTTTGAACCCGGCGATGAACAAGCCGGGGATCATTGAGAACATGACCGATGTGCGCCGCGAGGAAATGGCGGCAGCTGCCAACGCGCTGGGTGTGGAGCATGAGTGGCTCGGCTACGTCGATTCCGGGCTGCCGGAGGGCGATCCGCTGCCGCCGCTGCCGGACGGCTGCTTCGCGCTGAAAGATCCGGAGGTTGTGGCGAAGACGCTGGTGGCGGAGATCCGCGAGTTCCGCCCCCACGTGATCATCACCTACGACGAGAATGGCGGCTACCCGCACCCGGACCACATCATGGTTCATAAGGCATCCATGATCGCGTGGGAGAAGGCGGGCGATCCAGAGTTCGCTCCAGAGATCGGTGCACCGTGGGAGCCGCTGAAGCTGTACTACACCCACGGTTTCGTGCCGCAGCGCATGCGTCTACTGCACGACCGCCTGTTGGAAGATGGTGTCATCGGTGACGGTGAGACCAGCCCGTATGAGCCGATGCTGCGCCGGTTCGAGGAGAATTCTTCCGACATCATGCAGCGCGTGACCACTCAGGTGGACTGCGGCGACTACTTCCAGAACCGTGCTGACGCTTTGACAGCCCACGCGACGCAGATCGATCCAAACGGCCCGTTCCTCGCCAGCACCCCTGAGGTGCAGGCTGAGCTGTGGCCCACTGAAGAATTCGAGCTCGCGCGCACCCGTGTGCAGACCGACCTGCCGGAGACGGACCTCTTCGCAGGCATTGAGGAGGAGCATTAATGCTTATCGACGTCACAACCGACACGATCATTCTCGCCCAGCAGATGAACCCCGATGCTCCGGTCGGTCCGGAGTTCGGTAAGGCGGAGCCGATCGGTGCCTTCATCGTGTTGGCTTTGGCCGTCGTCATCTTGCTCATTGGATGGGCGTTTCATCGGAGGTACTCGCGGTTCAATCGTCGTAAAGCATTTGCCGAAGCTCGCGGACTCGACGTGTTCGATGAAGCTGCCGTGGATAAAGCCATGGAAGAAGAAGGTCTGCTGGACCGCCGAAAGAAGTCGATTTTCTAGCGGCTGCGCGCGCTAGGATGAGTGCCATGGCCCTGCTTGAACGAATTCTGTATCCGCTGTACGAACGGCGTTTGAAGCATGAGCTGCAGGGTAAGAACCAGCCGAAACACATCGCCGTCATGGCCGATGGCAACCGCCGCTGGGCGCGCGAGGCTGGATTCACAGATATCGCGCACGGCCACCGTGTCGGGGCCGCGAAGATCGCGGAGCTCGTCGCGTGGTCGGCTGAAATGAACGTCGACGTGGTGACCATTTACTTGCTCTCCACCGAGAACCTCTCGCGCACAGCGGAAGAAGTCCAGCTGCTCTACGACATCATCTCCGGCGTCGTCGATGAACTGTGCAGCGACGAGTTTGAAGCTCGCATCCGGCTCGTGGGGCATCTGGATCTGCTGCCGGAGAAAGTCTCGCAGCGGATGCGTTCGGCAGCGGCGGCGACGGAGGCGAAGAACGGCATCGTGGTCAACATCGCGGTCGGCTACGGAGGCCGCCAGGAGATCGTCGACGCGGTGCAGCACTTCATCCGCGCCAAGGTGGATGAGGGTGTTCCTGCCGCGGAACTCGCGGACCATGTCAGTGTCGAATCGCTTTCGGAGCACCTCTATACCTCCGGCCAGCCCGACCCGGACCTGGTGATCCGCACATCAGGGGAGCAGCGGCTGTCTGGCTTCCTACTGTGGCAGTCCGCCTACTCGGAGATCTGGTTCACCGACACGTACTGGCCGGCGTTCCGCAAGATCGACTTCCTTCGCGCTCTGCGAGATTACTCGCAGCGCTCGCGCCGCTTCGGCAAATAGTTAGATCTTCCGCATCCGGACGCGCTGCACGGAGTGGTCCGCCGCCTTCGACATCACCAGCGATGCGCGGACACGCGTGGGCAGGATGTTCTCCACCAAGTTCGGCAGGTTAATGGTTTGCCAGATGCGGCGGGCTTCGGCGGCGGCGGCTTCGTCAGAAAGCGGGGCGAAGCGGGCGAAGTGCGCGCCTGGCTCTTGGAATGCTGTGTTCTTGAGTTTGATGAAGCGGTCGATGTACCAGCGCTCAATATCTTCCGTCTTGGCGTCGACGTAGACGGAGAAGTCGAACAAGTCGGAGACCATCAGCGTCGGGCCAGTCTGCAGCACGTTGAGGCCCTCGAGGATGAGAATGTCGGGATGGTCTACCACCTGGTACTCGCCAGGGAGAATGTCGTAAGCGTCGTGGGAGTAGACGGGAGCCTTGACGTTGTCGCGGCCAGCTTTGACGTCGGTGACAAAGCGCAGCAGATCGCGCCGGTTATAGGACTCTGGGAAACCTTTGCGCCCAGTGAGATTGCGGGCCGTGAGCTCCGCGGTGGGCAGCAAGAAACCGTCGGTGGTGACCAGATCCACCCGCGGGTGGGACTTCCATCGCTCCAGCAGCACTTGGAGCACACGGGCCGTGGTCGACTTGCCCACCGCGACGGACCCGGCGACACCGATGATGAAGGGCACGTGCCCGGGGTTTTCCCCAAGGAAGGTTTCCGTGGCGGCCGTGAGCTTCTGGCGCGCACGAACCTGCAAATGCAACAGACGCGACAGCGGCAGGTAAATCTCGGCGACCTCGTTGAGATCCATGCTCTCACCGATACCGCGCAGACGCGCAAGCTCGTCCTCGGTGAGCACCTGCGGCATCTCCGCGCGGCGCTCCCGCCAAGCGTCACGCGTCAAATCCAGATAGGGGCTAGGGTCTGCTGGTCGCGGCATGAGGACCATTCTTACACTGCCGTGTGTGGTTGGCCTACTGTGGTGTGCGTAGAAGGCTCGACCCGAAAGGAACGATGATGACCGACGATCTCCGCTACCAAGAGCTCGCCCAGCTAGACCCGGATGTTTATGAGCAGATCCTCGGGGAGGTCTCCCGCCAGCGCAACACTCTGGAGATGATTGCCTCCGAGAACTTCGTGCCGCGCGCTGTGCTGCAGGCCCAGGGGTCGGTGCTGACCAATAAATACGCGGAGGGTTACCCGGGCCGCCGCTACTACGGTGGCTGCGAGAACGTCGACGTCATCGAGGATATCGCGCGCGACCGCGCCAAGGAGCTGTTCGGCGCGGAGTACGCCAACGTCCAGCCGCACTCTGGCGCACAGGCGAACGCCGCTGTGCTGCATGCCCTGATTAAGCCGGGCGACACCATCATGGGTCTGTCCCTGGCTCACGGCGGCCACCTCACCCACGGTATGAAGATCAACTTCTCCGGTCGTCTCTACAACGTTGTCGCCTACGAGGTCGACCCGGACACCATGCTCATCGACATGGATAAGGTCCGCGAGCTGGCGTTGGAGCACAAGCCGCAGGTCATCATCGCTGGCTGGTCCGCTTACCCGCGCACCGTCGACTTCGAGGCGTTCCGGGCGATTGCCGATGAAGTCGGCGCTTACCTGTGGACCGACATGGCCCACTTCGCCGGCCTTGTAGCCGCCGGCCTGCACCCGTCCCCGGTCCCGCACTCTGACGTGGTGTCCACCACGATTCACAAGACCCTCGGCGGCCCGCGCTCCGGCATGATCCTGGCGAAGCAGGACTATGCGAAGCAGCTCAACTCCGCTGTCTTCCCCGGCCAGCAGGGCGGGCCGCTCATGCACGTAGTCGCCGCGAAGGCCACCGCGCTGAAGATTGCCGGCACCCCGGAATTCAAGGACCGCCAGGAGCGCACCCTCGAGGGCGCCCGCATTCTCGCCGAGCGCCTCACCGCATCCGACTGCAAGGAAGTCGGCGTCGACGTTCTTACCGGCGGCACGGATGTCCACCTTGTGCTGGCTGATCTGCGCAATTCCGAGCTCGATGGCCAGCAGGCCGAGGATCTGCTCCACGAGGTCGGCATCACCGTCAACCGCAACGCTGTCCCGAATGACCCGCGCCCGCCGATGGTCACCTCCGGTCTGCGCATCGGCACCTCGGCCCTGGCGACCCGCGGATTTGACCAGCAGGCGTTCACCGAGACCGCCGACATCATCGGTACCGCGCTGGCTCAGGGCACCAACGCCGACGTCGAGTCTCTGCGTGCCCGCGTGACCAAACTGGCGGAGAACTACCCGCTGTACCCGGGTCTTGAAGACTGGAAGATGCTCTAACGCTCTTTCGACTCTTCCGCAGGCCCGTTGCCGCGCTCTTTCGCGTGGATCCGGCGGGCCTCACGCAACCATGCGGGCTGATCCGCCAGAAGAGCCTTGATCTCGTCCGTGGTCAGCGGCTTATCCATGTCGTTCTTCTTCAAGGCAGTAATGGAAATGCCGAGTTTGCGGGCGACTTCGGGGCGGGGGTGGGGGCCGTCGGCGCGCAAAGAACTCAGCCACTGCGGCGGGTTCGTCTGCAGTTCGCGCAACTGGGCGTGTGTGACGGCACCGTCCTGGAACTCCTGCGGTGCTGCCGGAAGGTAAATACCGAGCTTCTTCGCGGCAGTTTCCGGTTTCATGGCTGTGCTGGACGGGGTGTTCGAGGGCGTTTCGCTCATGCCACAGACGGTAGCATCGTGGCATGTCCAGCCCCCTCCGCCTCGCGTTCGTCACTGGCACTGAGCCCGGCAAGTGGTTCGCCCGCTACCGCGCAAACCACCAACTCGAGGAGATTCCCAGCGACGACCCGTTCGAACTCATCGACAGCGGTGCCGCCCAGCTCGCCCTGATGCGCGTACCCGACGAGCGTATCGGGCAACCAGGAGAGCGGTTCCACCACGTGCGTCTCTACGAGGAAAAACCCGGTCTCGCTGTCCCGAAAGACTCGCTCTATGACATCGGGGAGCCCATTTCGCTTATTGACGTCACCGACGAGCCCGTCAACTACACCTATCCCAACGGAACGACCGACGACCTGCGGATGGCGCTCCAAGTCGTAGCAGCGAACGTGGGAGTGGCGTTCGCCCCGGCACCGTTGCTGAAAGTGCTGTCTAAAAAACAGGTCGTTGTCGCGGAGCTGCAAGGGGAGCCGGCGCATGAGCCAACGGCGATTGCGCTCGTGTGGAAGGTGGAGGAAGACTCCGATGCGATCCAGGATTTCGTTGGGGTGGCGAAGGGAAGGACGCGGAACTCGTCGAGAAGCAGCGCTGAGAATCGGGACCGAAACCATCGTTCGGGCGACAAACGAAAACACAAAGTAAAAAGCAAAAGCAGTGGCCAGCGCAAGGGATCCCGCCGCAATTACCCCAAAAAGGGGGGAAGCAGAAAACGTATGTAACGTGAAGTTTGCATAATGGTGAACGGTCTTAAAAGTTAGCTTATGAAAGGACTTCATATTATGAACATCAAGATTAACCGTAAGCTCGGCGCTTCCGTCGCAGCTCTCGCACTGGCCACCAGCCTTGCTGCTTGCTCCGACGATGCTGACAACGCTGACGGCAACGTCGAAGAGGTCGAGGCAACCGAGACCAATGTCGAGACCGTGACCGAGGAGACCGACGCTGAGGGCGAGGGTGAGGACGGCGAGACCGTCGAGATCACCACTCAGGACGGCGAGTCTGTTCTGGTTCCGGCTGCCGCACAGGAAGCTGCTGAGGAGCACAGCGGCGGCAACTGGGGCGACCCGTTCAACGTTGAGTCCCGCGAGGACGGCACCACTCTGATCGAGTACGACGCTGAGAAGAACATCGTTTACTCCGAGGAGACGGGCGCTGTGCCGGTCGTCGGCGAGATCTCTAAGACCTGGAAGGAAGAGGGTGGCTTGGACGCAGAGGTCGGCCTGCCGACCGCGCCTGAGGAGAAGCGCTCCGACGACAACGGCTGGATCCAGGAATTCCAGAACGGCACCATCGAGTGGCTCGAGGAGAACGGCGAGTTCACCGCGAAGATCAGCTAGTTGACGCTGTAACCGGAAATTCACCTTACATCGATGTAATTTCCACTTTGCTCCCCTAGTGTGGCAGGTGTCAGGTACCGCGAAGCACGGTCCTGGCTACCCGACAACCGCACTAGGGGAGCAATTGCATGTTTGACCCTTCTGTTACCCAGATCGACTCCGCACCTGAGCAGCTCACGGCGCACACCGCCTTGAGAACCTACGTGATCGACACGTCAGTCCTTCTGTCTGATCCGTGGGCGTTGAAAAAGTTCGCGGAACACAACGTGGTTCTGCCGCTCGTGGTCATCACGGAGCTCGAGCAGAAGCGCCATCACCCAGAGCTTGGCTGGTTCGCCCGCCAAGCTCTTCGCTTTTTGGAAGACCTGCGCGCCGACTACGACCGGCTCGACCAGCCCATGCCCGTCAACCTTGACGGTGGCATGCTGCACGTGGAACTCAACCACCAGTCTCAAGACAACCTGCCGTCCGCCCTGCGCGGCGGGGAGAATGACAACCGCATCCTCGCCTGCGCCTACAACTTCATGCAGGAAGGTAGGGACACTGTTTTGGTGACTAAGGACGTGCCGCTGCGCGTCAAGGCCGGCGCTGTTGGTTTACCTGCGCAGGAGTACCGCGCACAGGATGTCGTTCTGACCGGGTACACCGGCATGGCTGAGCTCGAGGTCTCCGGGGAAGAGATCGACGAGCTTTATGCCACCGGCTTCTGCGCCATCGACACCGGTGAGCTTCCGGTCCACTGCGGCCTGACGCTCAACGCCGGCAACAAGTCGGCGCTGGCCCGTGTTGCACCTTCGGGCGGGGTCAAGCTCGTGCGCGGCGATATCGACGCGTTCGGTCTGTCCGGCCGTTCCGCTGAGCAGCGGGTCGCGCTCGATCTGCTTCTCGACGATTCCGTCGGCATCGTCTCCATCGGCGGTCGCGCCGGCACCGGTAAGTCGGCGCTGGCACTGTGCGCCGGCCTGGAGTCTGTCCTGGAGCGCGGGGAGCACAAGCGGATCATCGTCTTCCGTCCGCTCTACGCCGTCGGCGGCCAGAACTTGGGCTACCTGCCGGGCGACGAGATGGAGAAGATGAACCCCTGGGCCCAGGCGGTCTACGACACCCTCGAGGGCGTCGTGTCCGATAACGTGCTCGAGGAAGTCGCAGCGCGCGATCTCGTCGAGGTGCTGCCGTTGACGCACATCCGCGGCCGCTCGCTGCATGACGCATTCGTCATCGTCGACGAGGCCCAGTCCCTCGAACGCAACGTGCTCCTGACTGTCCTGTCCCGACTCGGTCGCGGCTCCCGCGTGGTGCTCACCCACGATGTCGCCCAGCGCGACAACCTGCGCGTGGGCCGCCACGACGGTGTTCAGGCTGTCATTGAAAAGCTCAAGGGCCAGGACCTCTTCGGGCATGTGACCCTGACGCGCTCGGAGCGTTCTCCGATCGCGGAGCTGGTGACAGACCTCCTCGAGGACCACGCCTAACCCGTGGGCTCAGCCACGCCGCAGGGCGCTAACCTGCGTCTGCGGCGCGGTTTTCGTGCTGTGGGAGTGACTTGTACGATGGTCGCCATGCCGATTCCCGAGTCCGAACGCGATTTCACAATCCGCCCCATCCGGCCGGAGGACTACCCGCAGGTCCGCGACATCTACGAAGCAGGCCTAGGCACTGGCCATGCTTCGTACGAACAGAATGGGCCGACGTGGCAGAAGTTCGCTACGAACAAGATCATTGAGACGGTGTTTGTCGCCGTCGAAAAGCATGATGATGACCGTGTGCTTGGCTGGGTTGCTGCAGCGCAGGCGTCGACACGCAGCGTGTTCCACGGTGTTGTGGAGGATTCGATCTACATCCACGACGATGCGAAAGGCCGTGGCGTCTCGGGTGCTCTACTGGACAAGCTCATCGAGACGTGCATTGGGTTGAACAAGTGGTCCATCCACTCGTGGATCTTCCCGGAAAACACTGGCTCGGCGGGTCTGCACGAGTCGCGCGGGTTTGTGAAGGTGGGCACCTACCACCAGATGGCACTGATGACATACGGCGAGCTGGCCGGCACCTGGCGCGACACCGACATTTATGAGCTGCTGCTGCCCAAGCCGGGCAAGCAATAGCTGGCAATAACTACTCGACGGTTTCCTTCAGTTTCACCTGCTCAACAGGGAACAACAGCGCCATCGCGACGAGCACGAGCGGAATGAGCAGCAAGAACACTGGAGTCAGGCCGTCGTTGTAGCTGGAGGCGATCGCGTCATGAATAGGGCCGGGTAGCTGGTCCATGATTTCCGGCGTGAGCGCGTTGGGGTCGAAGCCGTCGGTGTACTTCGCGGCTTCTGGACCGAGCTGCTGCAGTGCACGTGGCAGCCGTTCTTCCATGTTGTTTTGCGTGTTGTGGATGAATATGGTGCCCACCACAGACGCGCCGACGGACATACCGATCTGGCGGAAGAAGTTGTTCGCCGCCGTCGCGGTGCCCACCACGCGGATGGGGAAAGAGTTCTGCACGATGAGGATGAGCACCTGCATCACCATGCCCAGCCCGAAGCCGTAAATGAAGATGTAGACGCCGAGCACGCTTAACGACGTCTCCGCCGTCAACCTCGACAACAAGAAGCACCCGAGAGCCACAATGCCCATGCCGACGATCGGGAAAATCTTGTACTGGCCCGTCCGCGAGATCAGCGCGCCGACTCCGATGGAGGTGAGCAGCATGCCGCCGACCATCGGGATCATCATCAGGCCCGCCGCCGTCGGCGACATGGAGTGGACCATTTGCAGGTACGTCGGCAGGTAGGCCATGACGCCGGTCATGGACACACCCAGGACAACACTGGCAGCAGTGGTCAGCGCCATGTTGCGGTTGTCGAACAGGTGCATCGGCACGAGCGGATCGCCCGCCCGCAGCTCCACGAAGACGAAGATTGCGCCCACGACTGCGGCCGCCGCGAGCAGCCCGAGGATGGTCGGGGAGCCCCACGGATACTGCAGCCCGCCCCACGTTGTCGCCAGGATGAGGCACGTCGTCGCAACCGCAAGCAACACCGCCCCGAACCAGTCGAAGCGGAAGTTCTCCCTGTCGCCCTTGGACAGCTTCAACACGATCGCGGAGATCGTCATGGCCAAAATGCCCAGCGGGATGTTCATCCACAATCCCCAGCGCCAGCCGGGACCATCGGTGAACCAGCCGCCGAGAACAGGTCCCAGCACCGAGGAGATGCCGAACACCGCACCCATAACACCCATGTACTTGCCGCGCTCGCGCGCCGGCACGACCTCCGCGATGATCGACTGCGAATTGATCATCATGCCGCCCGCGCCGAAGCCTTGGACCGCGCGGCCGATGATGAGCAACTCCATCGTGTGGGCGAAACCGCCGATGGCCGACCCGATGACAAACAGCCCGATGCAGCCGATGTAGAACCATTTGCGTCCCAAGCCGTCGCCAAGCTTGCCGAAGACAGGCAAAGCAATGGTCATGGTCACCATGAACGCCGAGATCACCCAGCTCATGTGCTCCACACCACCGAGCTCGCCGACGATCGTCGGCAGGGCAGTAGAGAAGATCATCTGCCCCAGCGAGCTCATGAGCATCGTCGTCAGAAGCGCAGCGAACACCAGCCCGACGTTCGGTTTGCCGGCTTCCTGCTCGTGTTCTTCAGTGTGCTGATCGTGTTGAGTTTCCGTCACTCATCGAAGACTACACCTGAAAAACGACATGAAAGAAGGCCCAGCGAGCGAGCACGCTGAGCCTTAAACCGTGGCAGCTAGTTGCGGTCGGTGTTCGCCATCGACAGCACGTCGAGGCGCTTGTCCATCTCTTCTTCAGTGAGGTCGTCGCCGATGAAGCCCAGGTCGATGGTGGCCTGGCGGATGGTGATGCCTTCCTTGACCGCGTGCTTGGCAATCTTGGCGGCGTTTTCGTAACCGATTGCAGAGTTCAGCGGGGTCACGATCGACGGAGAGGACTCGGCGAGGGTGCGCATGCGCTCCTCGCTGGGCTCGATACCGTCGACAAGCTTGGTGGCGAACTGACGGGAGGTGTTCGCCAGCAGACGCGCGGACTCGAGAACGTTGCGCGCCATGACCGGGATGAACACGTTGAGCTCGAACTGGCCCTGGGTGCCGGCGAACGCAACAGCTGCATCGTTACCGATGACCTGCGCAGAGACCTGGGTAGCGGTCTCGCACAGCACCGGGTTGACCTTGCCCGGCATGATGGACGAACCCGGCTGCAGGTCCGGCAGGTGAATCTCGGCGAGGCCGGCGAGCGGGCCGGAACCCATCAAGCGGATGTCATTGGCGATCTTGTACAGGGAGACAGCCACAGAACGCATCGCGCCCGAGAATTCGACCAGACCGTCGCGGTTGGCCTGCGCCTCGAAGTGGTTCTTGGCCTCGGACAGCTGCTCGACACCAGTGAGCTTCTTCAGCTCCTCGGTGACCTTGCCGCCGAACTCAGCCGGAGTGTTGATGCCGGTGCCCACAGCGGTGCCGCCGATGGCCAGCTCACCGAGATGCTCCAGGGTGTTGCGCACGCGCTCAATGCCCAGCTCGATCTGGCGGGCGTAGCCGGAAAACTCCTGACCCAGGGTGACCGGGGTAGCGTCCATGAGGTGGGTGCGGCCGGACTTGACCACTTCCTTCCACTCATTGGCCTTCTTGTCCAGGGACTCGTGCAGCACCTGCAGCGCCGGGATGAGGTCGTTCGCAGCTGCCTCGGTCGCGGCGACGTGGGTCGCGGTGGGGAAGGTGTCGTTGGAGGACTGGCCCATGTTCACGTCATCGTTCGGGTGAACCTCTACACCGTTCGCCTTCGCGATCGACGCGATGACCTCATTGGTGTTCATGTTGGACGAGGTACCGGAACCGGTCTGGAAAACGTCGATCGGGAACTCGTCGTCGTGCTGGCCGTCAGCGATTTCCTTCGCGGCGGCGATAATGGCATCGGCCTTCTCGGCGTCCAGGTTGCCCAGGTCCTTGTTCACCTGCGCACACGCAGCCTTGAGCAGGCCGAGTGCGCGGATCTGCTGCGCCTCGAGCCCACGGCCGGAGATGGGGAAGTTCTCCACGGCACGCTGGGTCTGTGCACGCCACAGCGCGTTCACGGGCACCTTCACTTCACCCATGGTGTCGTGCTCGATGCGGTATTCCTGATCAGCCATAATCATCCTTTGCGGTTGGAACGTGTTCCGGCGCGGGTAGCGCCGCTCCTGACATCCGCCATTATTCCTGATTTGCCGATCCGAGGAGACCGAATAGGGGATACGTCGATCGGCCGCGTTAGTCGTTTTTGCATAAGAAAACCGCCCAGTGATACCGGGCGGCCTAAGTGGGAGGTTTCGTCGTAAAGCGCGGAGCTTAGTTGTTCGGACCGGAGTAGTCCACAACGGAGTATTCGCGCAGCTTGGCCAGCTGGTGCTGGGATTCGACGAGGCGGACGGTTCCGGACTTTGAGCGCATCGCCAAGGAACGGGTGGTAGCGCCGTTGGCGCGGTAGGAGACACCGCGCAGCATGTCGCCGTTGGTCACGCCGGTGGCGGAGAAGTAGCAGTTGTCGGAGCTGACCAGGTCGTTGATGCCCAAGACGCGGGTCAGATCGTGGCCGGCTGCGACGACCTTTTCACGTTCTTCGTCGGACTGCGGGGCGAGCATGCCCTGGATTTCGCCCTCAAGGCACTTCAGGGCGCAGGCAGTGATGACGCCCTCCGGGGTGCCGCCGACGCCCATCGCAATATCGATGGAGTTGTTGTTGCGTGCTGCAGCGATGGCCCCAGCAACGTCGCCGTCCATGATGAAGCGGACCTTCGCACCAGCGGCGCGGATGTCAGCGACGAGCTCGGCGTGGCGCGGGCGGTCGAGGACAACAACAGTAACGTCGCGCGGCTCAATGCCCTTCGCCTTCGCAACGACCTCGATGTTGTGCGCCACCGGCGCCGTGATGTCGATCTTGCCTGCTGCCTCGGGGCCGACGGCGATCTTGTTCATGTAGAACGCATCGGCCGGGTCGTACATGGTGCCGCGCTCAGCGACCGCGATGACGGAGATGGAGTTCGGGCGACCCTCGGCCATCAGGCGGGTGCCGTCAACAGGGTCGACAGCGATGTCGAGCTCTGCACCCTGACCGTTGCCGACGCGCTCGCCGTTGTACAGCATCGGCGCTTCGTCCTTCTCACCTTCACCGATGACGATGATGCCGTCCATGTTCACGGAGTTGATCATCTTGCGCATCGCGTCGACAGCGGCTCCGTCGCCTTCGTTCTTCTTGCCGCGGCCGACCCAGCGGCCGGAGGCTAGGGCGGCGGCCTCCGTGACGCGAACGAGTTCCATCGCTAGATTGCGGTCGGGTGCTTCGACGGGGTTACCCATTGGTTTGTGCCTCCTGGGGCAGTTGCAGATCGATACGTGTATTAGCCTATTGTGGCATTTTTCCTGCTGCTCCGGAGCAATTGGGGTGGGGCGCAGCGGGCATGCCATACTTGCAGGCGTGGCTGACGAGAAACCGCGGATTTTCCAGGACGGCAGGGACATGACGATCAATGTCGTGCTCATTGCCGCGCTCATGATCCTGTCGGTGGCGTTCACTGGGATGTGCGAGTTCAACCCGGGCCGCCCGGAAAACGGCCCAGTACATGAGGTCGACGGCCGCACGTTCATGGAGATGGAGGCCCGCGCAGCCGATTTCCCGGTGCGTTTCCCTCAGATGCCGGAGGGGTGGACGAATAACTCAGCACGCCGCACGCTTATCGACGGCACCCCCGCCCCCGTCGCCGGCTGGGTCACCCCCGGAGAAGGCTTTTTGCAAGTGACCGAAACCGGTGTGCCGGCCGATGAGGCAGCGCAAGCCGATGGGAAGTACCGCGAACTCTCCCGCGAAGAGACCGTCGCGGACTTTCCGGCGACCGTTTACACCTCGGATGCCAAAGATGTGCGTGATCTGTGGGTCGTTGACCTTGACGATGTCCGCTTGCTGGTCACCGGCGCCGCCCCCGATGCCGAATTCCGCGAACTCATTGAAGCGTTCGCCGCTTCCGAGCCGCTGTAATTCGATAGCACTAGCTCACAACAGACCCCAACCCGTCCCCAGTCGCGCCCCGGCCCGAAACCCGGCCCCAGGCCAACCCGTCCTGCCCCGTCCGCGATTAGCTAGAAACAAACGACTGGAATGATCCTTTCGGGCCTGATTTTCGGACGTTCTAGTCGTCTGTTTCTAGCTAATCGGGTTAGGGGAGGGGTAAGGAGGGTTAGGGAGGCTACGCGATGAGTCAGCTGGGCTGGATGAGGCAGCTGGGCCGGATGAGGCGGCTGGGCCGGATGAGTCGGCGGCCTCGGCTGAAGGCGGCTTTACTCTGCCTGTTCCTCATCGTCGGAGCCCTGTTGTAGGGCTTGTTCGATGCGTTTCTCGGCGCCGTCGAGAAGCACTTCGCAGCGCTTGGCTAGGGCTTCACCGCGCTCCCAGTACTTCAGGGATTCGTCGAGGCTCATCTGGCCGAGTTCGAGAATCTTCACGGTTTCAACCAGTTCATCGCGCGCCTGCTCGTAGGACAGGGAGGACGGGTCCGGGATTGCGTCGGCGTTCGGGGTGCCTTGGCCGAAAGTGTTATCTGCCATGGTGGGTTCTCCTTGGGTGCGTAGCTGTTATTCGGCGGGTGTGGCGGCCATGCTGGCTGCGGTGATGGAACCGTCACCAACTCGGATGCGTAGCTGCGAGCCGGGCGGAGCCTGGGCGATGCTGGTCACCACTTCCGGCTCGCTGCCGTCGCGCGGCTGGACCTGGACCACCGCGTAGCCGCGGGCGAGTGTTGCGGCTGGACCGAGGGCGGACACCTGTGCACGCAAGGCCTTGACCTCGGCGGTCTCCTGCTTGAGCAGGCGTGTGATGTCGCGGCGGATGGCTGCGGTGGCGCGGTCGAGTTCCTCGCGGCGCAACGTCACCTGGGTCAGGGGGTTCGCCATAGCGGGGCGGGAACGCACCTGGCTCAGGCCGTGGCGTTCGCGCCTGACCCAGGAGCGCAGGGCGGAGGAGAGGCGGGAGCGGGCGTCGTCAAGCATCTGGCGTTCAGCGACGACATCCGGAACCACACGCTTCGCGGCATCGGTGGGGGTCGCCGCGCGCAGGTCAGCGACGTTGTCCAAGACAGGGTTGTCCGGCTCGTGGCCAATCGCTGAGACGACCGGCGTCGACGCCTCCGCGACCGCACGCTGCAGCGCCTCCTCGGAGAAGGGGAGCAGGTCCTCGACGGAGCCGCCGCCGCGGGCGATGATGATCACGTCGACAGTCTCGTCATCGTCGAGAGTGCGCAGCGCCTCCACGACCTGCGGGACGGTGCCGGCACCTTGAACCGGGGTGTTGATCACGCGGAAGTCCACCGCCGGCCAGCGGTCTTTCGCCACCGACAGCACGTCGCGCTCGGCGGCAGATCCGCGGCCGGTGATCAGCCCGATGCGGCGCGGCAGGAACGGCAGAGGCTTCTTCCGCGCCGGATCGAACAGCCCCTCAGCAGCCAACGTCTTGCGCAGCTGCTCGATCTTCGCCAGCAGCTCACCCTCGCCGACGTGGCGGATCTCCGTGACCCACAAAGAAAAGGAACCGCGTCCGGCGTAGAAGGCGGGTTTGCCGAGGACGATGACGCGGTCGCCGTCGTTAAGCGGGGCGTCGAGCGAGCGCACCATCTTCGTGTCCGCAGTGAGCTGAATGCTCATCTCTTTCTGCGTGTCACGCAGCGTCAGGTAGGAAAACCGCCACGACGGCTTCACATTGATCTGCGTCAGCTGGCCCTCAATCCACAGCCAACCCAAACGCTCAATCCACTGCTTGACGCTGTCATTGACCTGCGAAACAGACCACGGCCTCTCCGGCGTGCTCTTCGGCGGTTGTGCGCCCGCCATGGGCATCAGCCCCCTTCCGTTGTGCGGGACCAGCTTACCTTTTCGCCCGCACATCCATTACCCTTGGGCACATGACGAGCACCGGAAAAAACGTCCTTCTCGCCGCCCCTCGCGGGTACTGCGCTGGTGTTGACCGTGCAGTGGAGACGGTGGAAAAGGCGCTGGAGAAGTACGGCGCCCCCATTTACGTGCGCAAAGAGATCGTGCACAACAAGTACGTCGTGGAGACGCTGTCCAAGCGCGGTGTCATCTTCGTCGAGGAGACCGATGAAGTGCCTGAGGGCGCGCACGTTGTCTTCTCTGCACACGGCGTTTCACCGGCCGTGCGCGAATCGGCACAGCAGCGACAGCTCATTGCTCTCGACGCGTCCTGCCCGCTGGTGACCAAGGTCCACAATGAGGTCAAGCGCTTCGCCCGCGACGGCTACCACATTCTCCTCGTCGGCCATGAAGGCCACGAAGAGGTCGAAGGTACCGCTGGCGAGGCGCCAGACGTGGTGCACCTGGTAGACGGTGTCGAGGGCGTCGACGCCGCCCCTCAGTTCCCGGAGGACCAGAAGCTGGTGTGGTTGTCGCAGACCACGCTGTCGGTCGACGAGACCATGGAGATCGTCGCTCTGCTGCGCAAGAAGTACCCGAATCTGGAAGATCCGCCGAGCGACGATATTTGCTACGCCACCCAGAACCGCCAGGTCGCGGTGAAGGCGATCGCTGAGAAGTGTGAGCTGATGATCGTCGTCGGGTCGCAAAACTCCTCAAACTCGAAGCGTCTCGTTGAGGTTGCTCTGCAAAACGGCACACGCGGTGCGCACCTCATTGATTATGCGCATCAGATCGACGATGCGTGGTTCGACGGTGTGACCACGGTCGGTGTCACCTCCGGCGCATCCGTGCCCGAGATCCTTGTCCGTGAAGTCGTGGAATACCTCGCCGAGCGCGGCTACGACAACGTCGAGCAGGTCACCACGACCACCGAGACCATCACCTT
Organism: Corynebacterium genitalium ATCC 33030; assembly: GCF_000143825.1. Classification (NCBI taxonomy): domain Bacteria; kingdom Bacillati; phylum Actinomycetota; class Actinomycetes; order Mycobacteriales; family Corynebacteriaceae; genus Corynebacterium; species Corynebacterium genitalium. The sequence goes on along the minus strand of NZ_CM000961.1, from coordinate 2,132,068 downwards.
CGCGCTGCCGCGCGACCTGCGCCCGCCGCGCCAGGCTGGGTAGTCGCGGCTAGTCTTCGTAGAGGTCTTCGCGGAGACGGTGACTGACCCGCCGGGATGATCCGCGGCCGCCATCCCGGCTGTCCCACGCACTGTCGCGGCCGTCTTGCGCGCTGACGCGACGGAGATCACGCCCGTCCGAGCGTCGAGCATTGCTGCGCTGCACGGGCTCGTCTCGGCCCTTCGAACGTGCGTTGCTGGGCGCGAGGCGTTGGGCGGGACGCCTAGAAGCGGAGGGCTCGTTGCTTCGTGCCAGTAGCTCTTCAACGGTGACCTTGCCCGGCGTGGTGGTCCGCTCACGGGAGCGTGTCGCCTCACGTCGGGTACGACGATTCGATTCGGAAGCCTGCCTGCGCTGGCGCTGTTCCTGCTGGCGGATCTCTTCGTTGTGCCTTTTCAGCAGCTGGTAGCGCAACAACGCGATGACCAGCGCACCGAGGGTCACCATTGCCATCACGGGGAAGAACTGCACCAGCGGATACAAAATGAGCAGGGCAGAGGTGCGTCCCAGCGATGTTTGGCCTTCCGGAAGTTGGAAGTACGCGTTGAGGGTGCCCGTTACCAACAAAAACAATGTGTACAGCAGCGGGATGGATGCAACGATGAGAAACAGCCCGCGCGGGTTGACAAACGTGACCACGACCAAGGAGGCCACCGCGAACAGCGCTAGGAACGGCCACCCGATTGCTTCGTTGTAGACGGACAGTAGGCCGCCAGTGACAAGGGCCGCGATGATGATGCCCACGCCGGATCCCGTCGAGAAACCGGGCATTGCCGGGTCTGACTGCGTTGAGGATCGGGACGTTGCATGCGACACGTTGTGTGATGTTACCGTGCCGCCGCGCGCGGACAGCTTTTACTCGACGTGGGAGTGCGAACTTTCTTCCCCGTTGGCGGTGCGTGCCCGGGCTGTCACCGCACGGAGTTCAGCGGGTTCACTCGTCGTACGCCCGGGCAAGTCGAGGTCTTTCAGCCGGCGTGCGGTGACCATGACGCGGGCGTCCATTGACCCGAGCGTGGCATTGAACGCCTCGACGGCCTTATCCAACGAGGCGCCGACGCGGTTGTAGTGCTCCGCCATGGTCCCCAACCGCGTGTACAGCTGCGCACCGAGCCGCTGCACCTCGGCCGCCTTTGCGTTGATGTCTTCCTGCTGCCATCCCAGCCCGACGGTGCGCAACAACGCGAACAGGGTGGAGGGGGTGGCGATGACAACGCCTCGCGCAAATGCGTCGTCAAGCAACTGCGGATCTTGCTCGAGCGCTGCGTCGAGGAAGGGGTCGGCGGGGATGAACATGACCACGAACTCGGGCGTCGGCGCGAAAGCCTCGACGTACGCTTTCTGCCCGAGTGTTGCCACGTGCTGCCGCAGTAGGTGGCTGTGCCTGCGCAGATAGCCGGCTTTCTCCTCGGGATCCTCCGTGTTGAGCGCGTCGAGGTAGGCGCTGAACGGCACTTTCGCATCCACCACGATGTTGCGGCCGCGGCTTAACCGGATGATCATGTCGGGGCGGAGCAGCTGACCGTCGATACGCGCTGCTTGCTGCACGTCGAAGTCGCAGTACTTGACCATGCCGCCGAGCTCCACGACACGTTCGAGCTGCATCTCGCCCCAACGCCCGCGCGTGTTCGGTGAGCGCAGCGCGTTGACCAGCTGATCCGTGCGATCGCTCAGCCGTGAACTCGCACGCGTCACGGCCTGCACCTGCCCGGCGAGCGCTGAGTGGGCGACAGCGCGATCTTCATCCATGTCACGCAACTGCGCCGCGAGCTTATCGACGGCCCTCTCCAACGGCTCCAACTCCCGCCGCACATCCTGCCGCGGCGGCTGGGAAGGCGGGGATGCGGGGCGGCGCAATAGGTGCATCGCGGCCGCACCGGCAAGCAGCCCGAGAATGAACGCGAGGAAGACAAGGGTGAAAGTCAGCGCTGGGGACACAGAACTCATGTGTCTCACCCTTGCATACGGTTAGGACATGTCCTCGCCGCCACCCTTGGATGTACCGAACGCAAGTTCGAAACGGCGAGTTTTCCGTGCTGAGCCGTTCGAGCCGTTCGCGCCGTCGCCGCCGGTCTTCGCTGAGGCGGTCTTGTCCTCTGTCGTGTCCGCCGTCTTGTCCATTGCTTTGTCGGAGCGGCGTCGGGCGGCCACCTTGTTCCACTGGCGCACGAGCGTTGAGCCGGGGGAGGGGGCGGGTGCGTCGGGCTCGTCGTCAATGCTCGGCGCTTTCCAGACATGGTTGTCGATGAGCTCATCGCGTTGCGCCGCGCTTTCTTGCTCTTCTGCTTCGGCGAGCGCCTTGCCCACGTCGGTGGCGAACTCGAGATCGTCCGCGCTGACTTCGCCGGCGTGCAGCTGGAGCATGTCCTGCATGTAGCGGAAGATCACGGCAACGGTCGCGGCGGCGGGAACAGCTAGGAACGCGCCGACAAGGCCGAAAAGACCGCCGCCGACGGTGACGGAGACCAAGACGACCACAGGGTGCAGGTTCATCGCGCGAGACTGCAGCAGCGGGGAGAGTACGTTGCCTTCGAGCTGCTGGACGGCGATGACGATGCCCAGGACGATGAGCGCCTCGGTGAACCCGAGCGAAACGAGCGCGATGATGACGGCAAGCGCCCCAGCGACAATTGCGCCGACGAGTGGGATGAAGCCCGCCATGAACGTGATCACCGCAAGGGTGAACGCCATGGGCACGCCGACCGCCCACAGGCCGACGCCGATACAGACAGCGTCGATAAACGAGACGACCGCCTGGGCGCGAATGTATCCGCACAGCGTGTTCCAGATGCGGGTGAGCAGCTCGGTGGCGTGCAGTCCGGCGCGGCCGCCGGTGGCGGAGCGGACCCAGGGGAGGAACTTGGGGCCGTCGTTAAGAAAGAAGAAGGTGAGGACCACGACAACGACGAAGGTGATCATCATCGACGTCGCCGTGCTGATACCGGAGAAAATGCCGCCTGCGATCGCGCCGGCGCGGTTTTGCACCCAGGTGATCGAGTCTTGGACGACTTCGTTGATCTGCTCCGCATCCACGCTGAACGGCAGCGAATCCTGGTTCTGCAGCCATAGCGCCAGGCTTTGCAGCCCTTGCCCAGCCTGGATGGCAAGGACGCGGGAGTTCGTGATGATGTCCGGCAGGATCATCGACACGAAGAACACCAGCACAGCCAGCGCCAGCAGCATCGACATCAGCGCCGACAACGCACCGGGGAGGCCGTGTTTGCGCAGGAAGCTTGTCACGGGTTCGAGCACGGTGCACACGATCAGTGCGAGGACGATCGGCAGGATGCCGGCCCAGAATTTGCCCACGAGGTAGGCCAGCGCACCGATCAGGATGAAGATGGCCACCATCCGCAGCGAGAACAGCGCGGTCGATTTCACCCACGAGTTGAACACCACCGCGCGGTCGACGCGGTTGTCGTATTCGTGGGATTTCTTGTCGCCGGCGTTAGCTTTATCGGAGGCTTTGACCTCCTCCGCGAGCTTTTGCGCGGAACCGGAGGCCATGGCGGCGCCCGCGTCCTCGCCACCCTTCGTCGTTTCAGTCACGGAGACTATTGTGCCCGAAGCACCAGCAGCCCCGCTAAGCAATGCTTATCGACGATTCCTCCCCGCTCACCCAGCAACCACACCCCGTCCGTGATACCTTGCCTGCGAACGCTGCTCTTCCCGTGCCGCGCCTGTTTGCTGAAAGGCCTCCCATGTCGCTGACTCCCGCCCGTTCCCTGAAAGTGACCGCAGCCGCGATGTCCCTCGCGCTCGGTCTGTCGTTCACCGCCGTACCAGAAGCTGTTGCGCAGTCCAGTCAGCCTGGAGGATCCAGCCAGGCAGCCGGTGGGCCGATCTCGTCCAGTCACGTGCACGTCGGTGCTACCTCTGCCGACATGAACTTCTCCTGGCGCACCGCTTACAACGGCCAGGAGTTCGTGAAGTACTACCCGACGGCTAACCCTGAGGCGGTGAACGAAGTGGCCGCTACGGAGGCTGACTTCGGCGCCATCGCCTACCGCGCCAACCACGCCACCGTCACCGGTCTGCAGCCGGGCACCGAGTACACCTACCAGCTCGGTTCCGAGCAGGGAGGCTGGAGCGAAGCGGCGACTTTCCGCACCCAGCCGGCAGGAGACAGCTGGAACTTCCTCACCTTGTCCGACGCGCAGATCGGTGTGAACCTCAAAGTGGACGAGCAGGCTGAGGCGTGGCGCACTGCGGTCCGCCAAGCCACCGGCGCCTACCCGGACTCCCAGTTCATCGTCCACGCCGGTGACCAAGCTGAGGGGTGGGGTGACCCGATCAAACAGTGGGAGGCGTTCTTTACCGCTGAAGAGCTGCAGTCCTACCCGCTCGCTATGGCGAAGGGCAATCACGAGCTGTTGCCCACGTCTATCGTCGATAAGCACTTCAAAGAGCACGGGAACCTGCCAAACGCGAAGCCGGGTGACGCGAACTATTTCTTCGAGCGCAACAATGCCCTGTTCATCGTTTTGGACTCTAACGAAACGGGAAACAAGTACTTCGAGCCGATCGACTCGAAGCGCAAACGGGCGATCGAAAAGCAGTCTCAGTTCGTGCGCGAGACTACCGCTGCCCACGGCGCGGACAAGGATTGGACCATCGTGGTCATGCACCACGCTCCGTACTCCCACGGTGGCCGCTACCACGAGAAAGAGATCACGCAGATGCGCGAAGGCCTTGCGCCGGTGTTCTCCGAAACCGGTGTGGACCTGGTGCTCAACGGCCACGACCACATGTACAACCGCAGCCACCTGATGAACGGCACCGAGCCCGTCATCCCGGAAGACACGCCGAAGCCCGGCGACGTGCTGCGCCCGAAGGCTAATGAGACCGTCTACATGACAACCACGACCGCAGGCGGCGGCAAATACTACGACTTCCACACCCGCGACGGTAAGAAGCGCAAGGAGTTCACCGATGTCTCGCAGACTTACGGTAAGGACTTTGCCATCCCGGAGATCGCCGTGTGGCGCCAAGACTACAACCCGGATTACGCCAACATTGAGGTGAGCAAGAATACGCTCACCGTGCGTACGCACAACGTCGCTGACAACTCGGTTGTCGACGAGTTCACCATCGACCGCAGCGGCGCAGCCCCTGCGCAACCCGGTGGTGGCGAAGGCAATGGCAGCACCTCCGGTTCTTCTGGCTCTTCCCAGCGCAATAGCTAGGGCGGTTCCGCTTGCTCGGCAGGCGGGCGGCATTGCCCGTCAATTCGGCCTCGAGCTGTAACCGTAGCCGCGATAACCTGCGCCTGCCTGTGCCCCGGCCCAGTCTGAACTGGCAGCCGGGGCGTACGTTATGATTGGCCAGCGTGAGCCTTACTCTTGGAATCGTCGGCCTGCCTAACGTGGGCAAATCCACCCTGTTCAACGCGCTGACCCGCAATGAGGTCCTGGCGGCGAACTACCCGTTTGCCACCATTGAACCCAACGTCGGCTTAGTGCCGTTGCCGGACAAGCGCCTGGACCGCCTCGCGGAAATCTTCGAGTCCGCGGAGATCCTTCCGGCGACGGTGTCCTTTGTAGATATCGCCGGCATTGTCAAAGGCGCGTCCGAGGGCGAGGGCATGGGCAACGCTTTCTTGGCCAACATCCGTGAAGCGGACGCGATCTGCCAAGTCGTTCGCGCGTTTTCCGACGACAACGTCATCCACGTCGACGGTCGCGTCGACCCTGCCAGCGACATCTCCGTGATCAACACTGAGCTCATCTTGGCCGACCTGCAGACGATCGAGAAGGCCTTGCCGCGCCTGGAGAAAGACGGCCGCAAAGACAAGGACATCGCCGCCCAGGCCGCCGAAGCCAAAAAGGCACAGGAGATCCTGGAGTCAGATCGGACGCTGTTCGCCGCCTCCAAGTCAGGCGAGATTGACCTCGCGCTCGTGCGCGACTTGCACCTGATGACCGCGAAGCCGTTCCTCTACGTGTTCAACTCCGACGAGGGCGTACTCACCGACGACGCGAAGAAGGCCGAGCTGCGCGAACTCGTCGCACCTGCTGAAGCTGTGTTCCTCGACGCGCAGACTGAGACCGAGCTCCTTGAGCTTGACGACGAAGACGCCGCAGAGCTCCTCGCCGCCGTCGGCCAAGACGAGCCAGGCTTATCGACGCTTGCACGCGCCGGCTTTGAAACCCTCGGCCTGCAGACCTACCTGACTGCTGGTCCGAAGGAGTCCCGCGCCTGGACGATCCACAAGGGCGACACTGCTCCGAAGGCCGCCGGCGTGATTCACACCGACTTTGAGAAGGGCTTCATCAAGGCTGAGATCGTGGCCTTCGAGGACCTCGATGAGCTCGGCTCCATGGCCGAGGCGCGCGCGAAGGGCAAGGTCCGCCAGGAGGGCAAGGACTACGTCATGGCCGATGGTGACGTGGTGGAGTTTCGTTTCAATGTAACCTGAGGCGCGCTAGTGTTAGCGGCATGACGACACGTGCTGCTATTTACCTCCGTATCTCGCTCGATGCTGCCATGGACGGTCTTGCCATCGACCGGCAGCGTCAGGACTGCGAAGCCCTTGCCGAGCAACGCGGCTGGGACGTTGTGCATACCTACGTCGATCAGTCGATCTCCGCGTCAAAGAAGGACGTGGACCGCCCCGACTACGACGCGATGGTGGCGTCTTTCGAGCGCGGCGAGATCGACGCAATCATTTGCTGGGACCTCGACCGCCTCACGCGGCAGCCCTGGCAGCTCGAAGAGTGGATCGACAGGGCAGAAGAGCAGGGGCTGAAACTCGTCACCGCGAACGGTGATGCTGACCTTGCCACCGACGGCGGCAGAATGTACGCGCGTATCAAAGCAGCCGTGGCGCGCGGCGAGATCGAACGCAAAAGCATGCGCCAATCCCGTGCGCAACAGCAGCGCGCCGAGCAGGGCCGCTGGTACTCCGGCGGTGTCCGCCCTATCGGCTACACCTCCACCGGCGAGATCATCCCCTCCGAAGCCGCCGCCGTGCTCGGGATGTTCCGCGCTGTCGAGCGGGGCAACTCCATGCGCGACATCGCACGCGCCCTGTCTGGGGTCAATCAGCCGGGCTTGCCGGATATCCCGACCACGCCGCGCCATATGCACACCGTGGTCACAGAGCGCAACGCACGTCGCCGCGCTGCTGGCCAGGAAGAAAAGCCTGTTCCCGACGCGCAGCCGTGGGCCTACACGTCGTTGCACTCGATCCTGCGCAACCCTGTGTATGCCGGCTACTCCACCTATAAGAAGGCCGAGCGCAAAGGCGTGAAGAACAAGTACCGCCGTGTCACACATATCGTCCGCGACCCCGATACCGGCGAGCCGGTGAAAGGGCAGTGGGAGCCTATCGTCACACCCGATTTGTGGTGGCGTGTGCAGAACGTGCTCGATGATCCCGACCGGCTGACAAACAAGGAGCGCCGGAACACTCGCCGCCATCTCGGCTCGGGCCTGTATGTCTGCGACGAGTGTGGCAACCCCGTGCGCACGCATGCCGACCGCTACCGCTGCGCGGCCTGCGGCTTAGTGCGCACTCACAGCGTTGATGATTTTGTGCTCGCCGTGATCCGCGCCCGCCTTGGCCGTGACGACCTGGCGGACCTGCTGCCGACTGCGGACGACGACGAGGTCAACGCCATCGACGACGAACTCGCTGAGCTTCGCGCAAAGCTTGCCCGCGTCCAGGCTGACTACGACGAGGAGCTTATCGAGGCCCGTGACCTCAAGCGCGCGCGAAACCGTTATGAGCCGCAGATCGAGAAACTCGAAACGCGCCGTGCCCGCCTTGCTGGCGCATCGGCCCTGCTTGACACAACCGGCTACGCCTCGCCCGTGGACGCCTTCGACAACGCAGAGCTTGCCGTGCAGCGCCGTGTCATCAACACCTTGTGCCAGGTGCGCCTGCGCCGTGGCGTGCGTGGCAGCAAGACCTTCAACCCCGAATCAGTCCAGATCGTGTGGAACTAGGTTGCAGTGTATGACACGTCAACAATCGCGCGCATATGCTGTAGTGCGCAACGCTCCTACGAAAGAACGCCACGGGAGCTGGCAGTTCGGGGGAGATCTGCCTTCGTGTATCGGGGGGTGACACTGCTCAACCGTGGCGTTCGCAGGAAGTATGACACGGCTCTTGTCACCCCGCACGTTGAGTGTTGGAGACGTTGATCCTAGTTGTGCCGCATCAGCTTAACCAGCGGCGACGCGGGGATCTAACCATGCTGCGTCGCTAGCGCTCGCACCCGGTAAGCCAAGTATCGGGCTGCGCTAGCGACGCCCGGCGCACATAGGCGCTGCACTGCTGGGATACGCCTGCGACCGGCAGAGCCGGGCCGAATTCGGGATTGGCCATGTACACCCCGTATTCGTGCAAAGGAGCACTGCCATGTCCACTCATTCCCACACGCTTGCATCCCACGGTGAGATCCTCGCGAACCTCCCCGGCATCCTCGGGTTTTACCCGAACAACTCGCTGATCCTCGCGTTCTTCGTCGACGACGAGGGTGTCGACACCATCCGTCTCGGCCCGGTCGCACGGTTCGACCTGGACGAGGCCGTGGAGAAGCTCGCCGAGAGCCGCGAGCGGTTCGCAGCGTGGGTCCACCACCTCGAACTCGACGCTGTTATCGCGTACATGATCAGCGATGACATTGCGCAACCGGTCTTCGACGAGACGGCAACGTATCTCACCAGCGGGGCAGTGCACCTACCGCCGCTGCTCGGGGTGGTGCAGGTGCCCGAGATCGTCACCGGGGCTGCGTGGTGGTCCGTGTATCAGCATCCGCTCATCGACGAGCCGCGCCACGGCGTTGTCGGCGAGGTCGCTGCATCGGCGGCGCTGCGACAAATGCTAGAGCACACCGGCGAGCTGCCGGAGCCGAGCAAAGACGACATCGAGGCACGGTTGAACAGCACCGATCACGGCATCGACGCCGCCGAGCACGCCGACATCATCGAAGACGCGCTGGCGTATATCCCGCCCATGTTCGCAGACATGCTGCAGCGTGAATACGAGCAGGCGGCGGCAGGAATCACCCAGCCGAGCACGCGCGCTGTTCGATCGGCGCTGAAATGCTTCACCACGCCGCGCTTGCGGGACACGCTGCTTGCCGCGCTGCTCGATGAGCCGCAGGCTGGTCTTGCGTTCATAGAGCAGGTTATGCGCGCTGTCCCGACCAGCTGGCCGGGGATGCGGGCGCAGCTCACCGCCACTGTTGCCGTGCTTGCGCACGCCACAGGCCAGCCGGGGCTAGCTGGCGTGGCTGCGCAGCGAGCCACCGAGATCGGGCCAGACGAGAACTTCCCGTCGCTGGTCGCGAAGCTCACCGACATCGGCCAAGGCGAGCGGATGGTCGAACTCGTCCGTGAGGGCGCTGAGAAGACCCGCACGATCTTGTTTGCCGAGTAGCACCACACACCCCGTTGCAGCAATGCAATGGGGTTTCTTTTTCTCGCGGGGCAGGGGAGCGACCCCTAGACAGCAGAGCTGTCTCCAACAGACGGATTGACCATCAATCCGAACAAGGAGGCACGTGATGCGCGATTTCATTCACACCGACCTGGAACTGCTCTACCAGCTCGCCGACGGCATCGACGGCGAGGACGCCGATCCGGGCGCAGCACAAGAACTGCGCGACCTAGAGGCGGCAGGCACACCGCTGCCCTGGGCAGTGCTGTAGCGACAGCGCAACCACCCCGCAGCAGCAAATCCGCTGCTTAAGTGCCCAAATTGCACGGCAAATCACACCCACTCACGTAAGGAGAACCATCATGTCCAACCCCTTCAACAACGGCACCATCGTCGGCAACGCAGCTCGCGCACCGAAGCTGTTCGAGCACGCAAACGGTGGCGCGACGGTGAAACTCAGCGTCTATGCGCGCAACACCTTCAAGAACAAGGCCACCGGCAAGGTGGAAAGCGAGATCGTGGAGCTGACCGGCTACGTCCAGGACGCGAAGAACCCCGGCGTGTTCGGCTACATCGGCTCCGGCGACCGCGTTGCGGTGAGCTACTCGCTGAAAACCGACGTCTACACCGACAAGGACGGCCAGAAGCAGTACCCGCTGGTGGCGCGCATCGACACGGTGCAGCTGATCGATTCCAAGAAGGAGTCCGCTGCGCGCGCAGCCCGTCGCGGAGGTGAGGCGGCGAACGCAGCGCTCGCAGACGCTGAACAAGAACCGTTCTAGTTACAACAACACCCCGCAGGTTTCCCTGCGGGGTTATTTTTTCTTCAAGATACTAGATCCGCCGAGGTCGTGGTCGACCCATACATCGATTCGTACAGTTTGAAGCGTCCCGGGTTTAGTTCCTACCTCAGGTAAGGAAGGATTAGGCACTATGCCCAGAAAGTATTCCGTTGAGTTCAAGGAGAGGGCGGGCCATCAGATCATCGAAATGGTCCGACCCGTGGACGTCGGTCGGAGAAGTCGAACTGGCCACCTTGCGGTGGGTGCATTAGTGGAACACTAAGCGACTTCACGAAGCATTGGACTACGCCACCCCACAGGAAATAGAAACCGAGTACTATCTCACCGAGCCCATCAACACAGGGCCGTAAAAGAAGCGGAACTAAACCCAGGACGCTGCAGAAATTGTGTAGCGTGAATCATGCCGTGGATTTCACTGAGTAAGGATTTCACTCATGATCACTTTGAAGAGACCCTTGATTTTGGCGCCAATGGCAGGGGGGCCATCTACTCCTGAACTTTGTGTCGCGGTAACGAATGCCGGCGGTTTGGGAAATATTGCTGCAGGTTACTTAACTCCAGAAAAGCTGATATCGGCAATTCAACAGGTTGAAGGTGAAGCGGACGGCCCGTACGGGATAAATATATTCTGCCCGCCTCCGGATCGAGAGCGTTCTTCTAAGGAGCAGGACCTATGGAAGCGATACCGCGTCTTACTCGAAACGGATACCCAGATACTTGGGGAGCTACCTGATCGACCCTTTACGGGGGACGACTTTTACCGGGAAAAGATAGACATTGCTTTAAGCTCGCAGGCTCAAGTAGTTTCTTTTACGTTTGGCTACCCTGATGAAACGTTGATCCATGAGTTTCAAGAAGCAGGGAAAAGTGTTGTTTTAAATGCGACAACGCCTCATGAGATCGACTTTCTCGCATCCACCTCGTGTGATGCTATATGTGTTCAGGGGGCAGAAGCTGGAGGCCATCGAGCGACTGTGCTCTCTACCGAGAGTGAGGGATCGACTCATTCTACTTCTGAACTGCTGGAATATGCCTTATCTAAAGTAAGTAAGCCTGTTATTGCTGCAGGTGGTATCGCGACTGCAAAAGAAGCCCTCGCACTCCTTCGCCGGGGTGCATGGGCCATACAGGTGGGCACCCATTTTCTTCTCGCAGATGAGGCGGGGACGAAACATACCCACAAGATTGCTCTGAAAGAGTTACGCGGTCGGCCGACCACCCTTACTAAAGCGTTCACCGGAAGATCGGCTCGCGCCATCACCAATACTTTTACTGAAAAGTACTCCCAGTCCGCTCCGTCGATGTATCCGGAACTTCACCATTTGACTTCAGAGTTAAGAGCAAATGCTAATTACGCTGGCGATGTGGAAAGCCTTAACCTTTGGGCGGGAGTGAACTACGGGTGCGCCCATTCGGCACCTGCGGCCGATATTGTTGATGAGCTGACCCCATATTCTACTTCTCTAGGCGTCGGTCGAGTCGTTCCTCTGGCTGCCCAGGTAGCTGTTGTGGGCGGGGGGCCGAGAGGGCTGGCGGTCGTCGAAAGAACCCTGGACCGGTTGGCGCACAGTATTGATCAAGAAGAAACACCCGTACTGGTCTGGTTTGATGATTCATCCTTCGGATCCGGCAAGGCGTGGAATCCTTATCAGACCCCTGCTCTCCTCATGAATACTGTGGCATCTCAGCTTAGTGGTTTCCCTGATTCCAGCGCCGGTATCGAGGGGAGGTATCTCGAGGGTCCCACATTTTACGAATGGCTGAAATCTGACAAAGCCTCTGCCTTCCTACACTCAGATCCTGTCCTTTTGGAAGAGGCTCTGCAAACGGGTCCAGACACCTATACATCCAGGGCTCTCTATGGCGCTTATCTTCACTGGGTAGCTTCTCAGGTAGTTACTGCCTATCGAGATTATGTAGATATTCGCTTAGTGCCCACGCGAGTGCTATCTATTTCCGATCAAGAGGGGGCATACGCTCTCATGGACTCTGATGGGCACACGGTAGTGGTCAAAAATGTTGTGTTGGCAGTTGGGCATACCTCTCAGCAAATGATTGCACAGGAGGAAAACAATCAGGAGGAAAACAATGGGGAAGCCTGAGGGAGACGCTCACTCCGCTGCGACTGAAACTACCCACCGGGATGCTCTTTTGGTGTCGCGTGGTACCGCCGGCCTAGCAGTAGCCATGGGCTTGGGCAGATTCTTTTACACCCCCATTTTGCCTTTGATGGTAGGTTCCCTGGGTTGGTCGGGACAGTCCAGCGCGTGGATCGCCACCGCCAACTACGCCGGGTATTTTGCGGGTTCTTTGGCGGCCTCCCGAGGGTGGGTGCCGATTTCTAGAAGATTATACAGGGCAGCCCTTGTGTTGACGACAGTGCTCCTGGCGGCGGTTGCTTTCTCTGGCTCACCGTGGTGGCAAATAGCGGTCCGCTTTTTGGCTGGGGCCATCTCAGCTCTAGTTTTCGTCTCGGTGACGCAGAATATTCCCGTGGTCAAACGCCGAGCCCATGATGGTGGAATAATTTACGCTGGGGTTGGGCTAGGCATCCTCATCTCCGGAGGAATTGTCCTCATGGGGGGAAGCGTTCTCTCATGGCGGGCACTGTGGCTTATCTGCGCAGCAGTGAGTGCAGCACTTTCGCTTCTTGCATGGAATTGGCCAATACGTGAAAATCGCTCCGATTCTTCTACTCGGCCACGAAGTGACCAAGGACAGGAATCTTCGCTTGAACCATTGCGGTGGTTATCTGCTGGATATCTCTTCCAAGGCGCAGGCTACATCATCATCGGTACATATCTGGTGGTTCTAGCGCAGCCGGTTTTCGGGCAAACAGCCGCCGCCTCGACGTGGCTGGTAGCTGGATGCGCCACCGCTCCATCCCCGTTGTTTTGGTCGTATGCGGCAAACCGAGTGGGAACCTTCAAAGCGCTTGCTGGATGCTATTTCCTGCAGGTTACAGGTGCTGTCGTGGCAGTCTTCAGTTCTGGGCCCGGTCTTTTGTTTGTGTCGGCGTTTTTGTTCGGAGCTACCTTCATGGGGGTAACGATGCTGACTATTGAAGCGGGTCTCAAAGCGGGGAGCCCAGTTGCGGCGGCTTCCCTAACGACATGGTACAGCTTGGGGCAAATTATGGGCCCTGCGGTTATCGCTGTGGTGTTTAGTAACTCAACTACCTTGAGTTTCGCAGTGGCGGCTGGTTCATTGATTGTCGCGATGTTTTTCACGCTGCGCGGCGCCCACCTTCCTGTTTCCGGCACTGGTAGAAAGCAGGGGTGAAAATGGATAGCACAGAGCATGCCGATTTTCTTCACGTGAGGTTTTATCTCACTGCCTAACGGCAGGGGAACCGTATATTGCGAGCCTTCCAGCTGAGGCTGGTGGCTAAGCTTAGAAGTTCATCTTGAAGCGTCCTGGGTTCAGTTCCTACCTCTGGTAAGGAAGGATTAGGCACTATGCCCAGAAAGTATTCCGTTGAGTTCAAGGAGAAGGCGGGCCATCAGATCATCGAAATGGTCCGACTGGAGTCTTGCTCACTGCAACGCGCCTACACGGAGGTCGGTGAGCTGCTTGGAGTATCCCACCACGCGTTGCGGGCTTGGTACCGTGACAGCGCTTCAGTACGAGATAATTCTGACGCTTCAGGCGGCGAAACAATGGAAGAAGAGCTCAAGCGTCTGCGCCGCGAAAACCGTGAGCTGAAACGAGCAAACGGGATTCTTAAGACAGCTTCGGCTTTTTTCGCAGCGGAACTCGACCGACCCGCGACCAAATGATCTCCTGCATCGACGCGTACAAAGATCAATTTGGGGGCGGACTAAACCCAGGACGCTTCAGTTCCCGTGTCGCTGAGATGGGATTCATCCAACCTTGCCCCCGGAAGAGCCCAGTGCAGGTTGTCGACCACCTGTGGGAGCTCCTGGGCTTACAAGGCCAGGTACCCGTTACGGCTCCCAGAAATACAAGATCTGACCCCTGCGAATGTCGCCCCGGACCTTGAGACCGTCGGTCCCCATTTCAGGTGCTGTTGCAAAGTTGGGGGGAGAGCAGCTTCTTCGACCTCCTCCGATGGTGCTTCATCACACAATGATTCTAAACTTCAGGTGTAACTGGCTCCTGTAGGTGACTGATGATGGTGGCAGCAACTACGAGCGCTGCGGCACCGAAGACTCCACCGGCGACCGCGACGGCTGTGTGGAAGCCTGTGAGGAACGCTCCACTGGCGACCATTTCGCCGAGGACTGCGACGCCGACGACGCTGCCGGTCTGGCGGGCGGCATTGATGACTCCTCCTGCGATGCCGACATGTTCCGGCGGGGCCGAGGCCACTGCGGCCGAGGTCGCGGCCGGCATCGCGAAGGCCATCCCGAATCCAGCTGTGAAGGTCAACACCGCGACCACCACGTAAGGGGTTTCTGCGGTGAGCAGCACGAGGCTGCTGAAGCCGATCGTGCCGACTACCAGGCCGGTGAGCATGGTGGGGAACGCGCCCCACCGGGCGACGGCACGGCCGCCCAGCGGTGACGCGACCACGGCGCTGCACGCCTGTGGTGCCAGCGCGAGGCCTGCCAGCCACGGCTCGTATCCCAGGTACTGCTGGAAGAAGAGGGAGAGCACGAAGAGTTGTCCGAAGAAGCTGAAGTTGAGCGCGAGCCCTACCATTGCGGCCACGGAGAACCGGGCACGAGTGAACAAGGCCATCGGCAGCATCGGGTCCGGGTGTCCTCGCTCTGCGATGATGAACAGGGCGAGGAAGACGCCCCCGGCGATCAGCACGGCTACCTGCCAGGGTGACCATCCGTGTTCGCCTGCGGTGATGACTGCATAGGTTACTGCCACCAGCGTGAGCACGGAGAGCACCTGTCCGGGTAGGTCCACCCGTCTCGCGCGACTGCCCGTGAGCACGGGAATTGCCCACAAGGTGAGCAGACAGCCGATAGCGACGATGGGGAGGTTGACCCAGAACACCGCCCGCCACCCGATCGTCGACACCAGCGCTCCGCCCAGGACCGGTCCGATCGCGGCGGCAACACCTCCTGCGCCGCCCCACAGCCCGATGGCGCGTGCTCGTTCCTTCGGATCGTCGTACACAGCCGACAGCAATGCCAGAGAGCCCGGCACGATCGCTGCCGCGCCCACGCCCTGGACGGCGCGACCAGCGACGAGGAACCCGCCTGTGGGAGCGAGGGCGCACACGGCCGAGAGCACAGCAAAGACCACCAGGCCAGCGAGGTAGACCCTGCGGGCCCCGAGACGGTCGCATGCGGCCCCAGCTGTGAGAAGGAACGCGGCGAACACGAGGGTGTAAGCGTCGACGACCCACTGCAGTGAGCCCACCGTCATGTCGAGGTCAGTGCCGATCTCGGCGAGGGCGACATTGACGATGGTCGTATCGAGCATGACGATGAAGAAACCGAGGAGGGTCGCGACCAGCGCCGTGCGCCGATGCGCGGTCATACGCGAGACTCCAGCGAAGCCTCGGCGGGCGGGTGGCCGAAGTAGGTGCGCTTGTAGAAGTCCTCATCGTAGTGCCCGCGTAGCCGTTGGCGGTCCCCGTTCATCGCGATCGCTCCCTTCGTCTCCTGATGCAATGAATCTGGTGAGTTCAAACTACGCCTGCGATTGTTCGGTCGTCACCGAACAGTTCCGGGTGCACACTGGAGACATGGTTGCGCGCGTGTTTCCTGAAGCGGTCCCGGATATCTCGACAGTCGCGTCGGCTCTGGCTGACTCGTCGCGGGCGGCCATGTGTGCTGCGCTCATGGACGGGCGGGCCTGGACGGTTGGTGAACTGGGCAGGTACGCGGGCCTGGCCCGGTCGACGGCGAGCGAGCATGTTGGCGTGCTCGTCACCCACGGTCTCGTCCACGACATTCGGCAGGGCCGGCACCGCTACATTCGCCTGGCCGGGGAAGACATCGCACGAGTGGTCGAGAGCCTTGGCGTGGTCGCCCGCTCGCCCCTGCCCACTCCTCACAGCCTCAGCGCGTCACGGGCGAATGCGAACCTACGTGAAGGCCGCACCTGTTATCAGCACCTCGCCGGTAAGCTCGGGGTGCGCCTGGCTGAACAACTGGAAGAGCACGAGTTCATCGACTCGCACTGTCAGGTCACTAATCACGGTCATCGCTTGTTCATACAGTGGGGTGTGCCCCCGAAGATGCTCGACACGGGCAGGTCGTGCATGGACTCCACCGAACGCCGCTTCCACCTCGCCGGCCCTCTCGGCACGGGAATCTGCAAGACTCTGCTGGATAAGGAATGGCTTTCCCGCAGGGGTCGTACCCGGGCCGTGCGTCTCACTCCCGCCGGGCGGGCAGCGCTCAACGACGCGGGGATCTCCCTCAATTGACCGACAGCCGTCCCTGAGGGCTTCAGTCGTTCTTTGGCACCGGCGTGACCTTTCGGACGATCGAAAGCCGGTCGGCTTCCGGCCCTAGACGCGGAGATTAACAGTTCGCTCTTTATTCTCTAACGTCAATTAAAAGATTGACCATGATGTCCATACGAGTATTGGGGTCTTCTGTCCGTAGAAGTTCTTCTACCTTGTTTTTAAACTCTGGAGATTCCTTTTTAAAAACAGGTTTTTGTGGCATGTGATAAAACGCCTTCAATAGACGTTCATCTTTTTCAATTTCGCGTGCTACTGAAGAGATTTGCTCGTTAGTCGCCCGGAAGGGGTGAATTTCACAGGCACCGAGTGCTCCAGCCAGAGAGACCCAGTCTTCGGTCTCTTCCATTTCTTTCTTGATGATTCTGAATAAATCATTACGCAACGTGGATCTTAAAAATCTTGCTGTTGACGTTGTTGTTGATGTCGATTGTGTAGCCGCCTGACTTGCTGTCTGTTCGAAAATCAAGTCGGGTTCCGTCGTCTAAGAATACTGTAGAAGGGTTTACCACCGGTTCTTGTCCTTGGGAGGTTTTCGGTTGCCCTTTTCTTGGGTGGTCACCGGTAACAAGTCCGTTCCCCTCATCCCGTAGGTTTTTGGCTGCGTCTGCTTTGCGCTTCGCTGAGTGCGCAATCTGTGAGCTCACCTTTGAGAGGGGGTAGCGTACGTTTGTTTTCGGCTGGTTAATCCATTGTTTATTGCTTTTCGGGTTTTGGTCGCTGCTCCGCTCGTCAACTGTTTCGCTGCTTCTCCCATAGATATCTACGGATCAAGAAGATGGGCAACACTAAAACGAAGTAAAAAGTCATATACCCCGCTACGTGAAGAAGTATACCGTCAGAACTTACTTCGCTCCATGGAACCCCCTCTACGCTTGATGAGGAAACTCCACGCCAACCGGTCACTTGGCTTACGTAGAAGCCAGCGATAACCATTAGCGGTAGTACGATGAAGGAAAACCACCACGGAGGTATCCATGGTTTTCCATTTTTCTGAGTTCTACGTAAAGCCCCTCCGAAACCCATTATAACTTCCTTTCCAGTCCAACTTTTCGCTGATAGCACAAGGACCTGCATAAAGTGCAATCTTTCCAACCCACGCTACGGGCCCACCGATTGCACTAATTCCGTAGTCAAGGGCAACCGTTGCAACATTAACAGAGGCTACTTGGACGATCTTGTCCGCAGCAGCTTTCCACTGTTTATTTTTCAACATAGATCCAATGGCCACCGCCACCCTTCAACGGCATTTTCGCCCAGCTTCCGCGCCAGCCAACATAAGCCATGACGATGGAAGCGCCCACCCAAATGCACACTCCAAGGATCTTGGCACGGGGAACCGTATATTGCTTACAGCCTGTCCAGTTTCTTGTCCCACTCGCGTGGCAGAATGATTCCCGCGCGAGGGTCGGTAGGGGTTTCGCTTCGAGACTCGGGGCGGGGGTCGTTGCGGGGTGTGTAAGGAAGCGTCGGAAAACGTGTAAGCCGCCGTGTAAGTGGCGGCGTGTCTAGAGGTTGGGGAGTTTGGTGAATGCCCCTAATGACACCTGAATTGAGCAGTGAAGTTGCTTGTCATCGTATTAACACATTTGCTGCGCAACAGAATGTCGCTGTCATTTTGCCGGCCCTTCTGCGGGTGTCTCTTCTGCGCAGCACACGCGCCATTGTCCCGGCGGACGTGCTGCGCAATATCTCCGCCACTCAACAGGCCAATTCGCTGCGCAACGTAGTGACACTCCGCTCAGCGTGGCCCAGATTTCTTCGATTCTCGCTGAATTAGAGCGGTTTTAGCGCTATCTCTGGACACTGACCCTGGCGACACCCTGCTAGGCCGCTACAGGGCCGTACAGGGCGGGGGAGAGCAGTGCTACAACTAATCACCGCCATCACGGTCACGCTGCTGTTGCTGCTGGAGGCGGCGTTTCTCGATACGCTCCTGTGCACGTCGGCGCGCGTCACTGTGCTTGCTTGAGGTCTGCGACTTCTTGAACTGCGTATAGCGCTCAAGCAACTCCGGGCTGTCGTGCAGTTCTAGCACCAGGAACTTCTTGTCCAGATGCTCCAACTGCTGTCCTGACTTCACCGCTTCTTCGATGATGATCTTCGCCTCATCTTGTGCTTCGCTGCGGATCTTTTCTGCGTCTCGCTCGGCTTGCTTACGTGCCTCGTCGACTTGGCGTGTGATCGTCTCTGCTTCGCTGCGGGCCGTGGCTGTAATCTCGCTCGCCTTGGACCGCGCAGTCTCTTCGGCCAGGTCGTGCAACTCATCTGCTTGCGCTTCGGCAAGGCCCATGGTCTGCTCAGCATCCTTGCGTGCGTCGCTGCGGATCTGCTCGGCTTCTTGCTCCGCCTTCTCACGTGCCTCGTTGAGCACACGCTCGGCAACAGCGCGGGCCTGTTCTTCGGCGTGCTGCAGCACACTTTGCGCTTTCTCGTTGGCTTCTTGGGCCTGCTTGAGTTCTTTTGCTGCCTGCTCGCGATCACGCTCGATCGCGTCCATGTCGCGCTGCACGGAGCGCTTCTTGACTTCCACTTCACCTTCGCGGTTCTTGAGATCCCGCTCTCGGTCTTGCTGCTCGGTGTAGCGGTCGAGGTTCAGCGACTCGTCGTGTCGTTCGGAGACTTCCAGTTCAACCGGATAACCGAGCGCGTGCATGTGTTCGCGCAGGCCCCGTTGCGCATCGATGAACTTCTGTTGGCCCGATATCTGCTTGCCCTTCTTCGGGCCGGATGTGTACCGCACCGTGGGGTCTGTGTTGTACGCGATGCCAGGGCGGCAACGCAGCGTACCGGGCTTGTCCGGATGAGGGGAGAGGGTGTCCGCCTGAAACTGGATGTGTGGCGTCGATTCGTCGAAGTTCATGTCCCCGCCGGCGACTGCGTCGATACCGCCGGGAATGAAGTTCTCGGCGAGCCAACGCATTGACTCTTCGGGGTACTTCTTTGCTTCTTCGTAGTCGCGGGCGACATAGCGCGGACGTTTCACTTCGCGCCCGTCCACCTCACTGGTGTAGTAGTCGGGGATCTCCTTGCACATCGACTTCGGCAGATACACGACGAACAGCGACGTCTCGAAACTGTTCTTCTGCACGCGCACTCCGTCCATCCGAGGCGTGTACAGCCGCCACAGGACCGTACAGCCATTGCCACAGGGGCGAACCAATCGAGTCGCGGCGCTATGTATCTGTGTCAGCAGCTGCCGCTGGATCTGCTGCGAGCCTGCCGCTCGCAAAACACACGTCGCTGGCGGTGCTCATCACATGCGCTTGCGCGCATATGGCCGCCGCGAGCGTGATACGTCTGCACCGATAGTGTGCTTGTGGCACGGGCCGATATGGAGTGTGTTACTCAGCCCGTGTTGTTGACACCCGCAGCGACATCAACACCGCCTTGCGGCGGATAGCTCGCTGCGGGATTTTCACCACCCTGCAATGACCGCCTGACGGCGGTGCCAGGGTGCAGGGTGTGGCTGTGCGCACCACGTAGGCGATGTCGGTCTTGCCGTGCGGTTAGACACCTTGCGCTCGCAGGCTCGCTGCAGGTGTCTCGATGACGCGGGAAGACGCCGCAAGCGGCGTTTCCACCCGTCATCGGCCCTTACTTTAAGACCGACATACAACGGCTGGCGCCGCATGTGGTGCGCACAGCGTGGCGACCTGCAGGTTTTGCATAGGCACCATGTGCGCTTCGCGCATCAACGGGCCGTTTCGGGTAAGGGTCGAAGACCACTTTAAGACCCGAAACACGCAGGTCGCAGCCCCCTTCTGTGTCAAAACCCCTATGAGTTTGTCGTTATAGGGGTAGAAGGGGGAAAAAGGGCATAAGGGGGTGCGACGCCTCCGCTGCGCTCCGGCGCTCGGCATAGCCGAGGCACTGCACCGGGTATTACTGCTCGCTGGCGCTCGCATAACCCGGTGCCCGGCGCTGGCGCGCCGCCCCCTACAGCCCCAGTCTCAGACCTCGCTCGCTCGGTCTGGCTGGTGCTGTCTTGCCCTCCGCTGCGCTCCGGTCAAGATGCCCAATAGTGCAGCTGACGCTGCACCTTGTGTGATGACCCATGCTTTACGTCACGACACTGCTGGCAATCCGATATATCTTGTCGATATACATTCGGATATGCCAGCATCGATGTGTCGTGTTTGGGTCATCACGAAACGCTCCATTACACCAAGCGTGGCGGCGCATCCTCCTTCGGCTTCGCCGCCTCATCGGCGACGGTGGGTGCGGGCTTATTGCCGTTAAGGTTCATCTCGAACTCTTCGGCATACCCGTGCAGCTGCGCAACCCGTTCTTTCGCCGCTTTGTATGTACGGCGCGCTTCATTCACGGCATCTTTGGCCCGCTGCTCTTCAAGCAGCGCGGCTTCATAATCGTCTTTGAACGACACTGGATCTTCTCCTTGGTTGAGGGACAATTTCTTCATCAGCGTGGGTACACGGCGGCGGGCCGCGCGTGTGCAGTAGCTCGACCACCTCGCATCAGTCCTTGCACCCAGCCCAGGACTCAGCGGGGCCAGCTGAGTCGGACAGCACCGGCACATCGACGTCACCCTTACAGGGCAGTGTCACAGCCTTGAACGCATCCATCACGGTCTGCTTGATGTCCTCTGCACGCTCCCGTGGGACCGAGAGCACGATCTCGTCGTGGACGAAGATGCGCACCATCTCTAGCACCTCGGCAGGCAGGTTCAGCACGCCTTCTAAGAACACGTCTCGGGCCGTGCCTTGGCCGTAGGCCGCCGGGGCTTGGGTGTACGCCTTGGCACGGTCTACCGCGACGCGGCGTCCAAAGCCAGTGGCGATCCAGCCGAGTGCCTTAGCGTGCTTACGCAAGTGGTCTTTGAACGCTTCGAGTTGCGGGAACTCGAAATGCAAACGGTCCAGCTGCTCCTTCGCCTCGACCTCGGAGATGCCAGCGTGGGCTGCAAAACTCTTTGGTCCCATGCCGTAGTTCGCGGCGTGGCCGAGCGCCTTCGCGTCAGACCTGCGCGCCGCGTCACCGAAGACGCGAATCGCCATCTCCGTGTGTGCATCACGGCCAGGGGCGAAGAGGGCAGCATAGGCGGCATCTCCACTACCCGCTGCCATGCAGCGCGCGTCGATCTGCGACAGATCCACCGAGATCAGTTCCTCGTCGGCGCTATCGGCCACGATCATCTCGCGCTGGCGGATGAGCCGCTCATCGCGAGAACCGAACACCGTCATGCCGGGGTTCGTCGTGCTCAGCCGGCCCGTGGCCTGACTCGACGTGATGTGTGGATACACCCGCTCACCGCGCAGGTACTTCTTGATCGTCGTCGCCGGGGTGGAGGACTGCAGCAGTGTCTCCATCTTTGCTGCCAGCTCGACGACCTCGGGCACGTCGGCGTGTGCCTCGGCCAAGTCATTGAGTGCCTTCGCACTGGTGCTGATCGCACCCTTGGCCGTGCGTGGTGCGGCAACACCGAACCGTTCTAAGTACTCGGCAATCGCCTGCTTGCCCGCAGCCGAGGCCCACGGGGCCTTGCCCTCGTCGGGGATACCGACGGTATCGACGAGCCAGGCGCGGATCTCGGCCTTGGTCTGTGCTTCCTCTGCGATGAAGGCGTCGACCTTGGCTGTATCTACGCGCACACCGTGGGACTCGACAACGCTCAATGAGTGCATTTTCTCGTGCTCACGGCGCAGATAGTCCTCGCCGACAGCCTCGATCGTGGCCGGTAACAGCTTTTCATAGACCGCCCCGTTGGCACGCACGTCCTGCAGGGCATATTCGACGTACTCGGGGTTGTCCACCGGGATTTTGTCGAAGCCGCCGTACTGCTTCGCCAGCGCCTTGAGCGCAGACTCGCTACCTGCCAGCAGCTTGCCGTCGACGCCACACCTATGGGCAACAGCGTCGAGGTTGTACTCGAGGTTGCGATTACCACCAGAAGCCAGGCGGACCATGATCAGTGTGTCGCGCACCTTGCCAGCCTTGATCAGCGCACCGACGTCGAGGCCGTAGAGACGCTGCAGCACTGGCAGATCGTACTGCACGATGTTGTGTCCGACGATGGTGTCCGCCTGTTCTAGCAGCGGGATCAGCTCACCTGCGATGTCGGTGGTCGCCACCGGCTCGGCGCCGCCTACCGAGTACGTGGCAAGACGCACGAAGCCAGGATCATCGGTGACGTGCTGGTCATCTGCGCTGCCAGTCTCAAGATCGAACACGACAGTGGTGCTGTCAGCCGGTGCTGCAGGTGCGACAGGCTCATCTGCTGCTGGAGCTGGAGCTGGCGCAGGTGTCGGTGCCGGGGAGGGCGGGGGAGTACCGCCATCGTCACCGTCGTCTCCTCCGCCGAGCGGACCACCACCGCCGAGCGGATCGTCTTCCGGCTTGCCGCGCCACACGACCTTGAACCGGCGTTCGGCGTACTTCGGGACCTCAAGGCTTTCGATAGCTAATCCCTCAAGCGTGCGGTTGTTCAAACTCAGGTACGCACGCTCCAACGCAAAGGCCCGGGCGTCGTCGGTGCCATAAATATCTGCAGGCAGCGGCACATGGGGATCATCCATCCCGAGTTTGGCCCACGCCGTGTCTGCGGAATCGAGATCGTCCTGTTCTTTGATCTTGGCGATGATCTGCTGGATGTCATACCCGCGAAAACCGTTCGGGTAGTCCCCGGAGCCTTGCACCTTGGTGTAGAGCCAGTACAGATGCAGGATATCGGCCAACTCGCCGTCATTGCGTACACGGCGCTGCTCGGCGACACCATCCATGAAATCGCCGTAGCCGACGTGTGTGAGGACACCACCAACGCACTTGTACCACTGCTCAAAACCACCCGTCGGCATACCGTCGCGAGGCAGGGGCCGCCCCGCTGCGATCCATGCCTGCACCAGGGTAAGAACAGCGGTCATCAACTCACGCCGGTGCTCTTTGATATATGCGTTGAGCTGCGGGTACTTGAATCCGCTTCGCGCCTCCGCAAAGTCAGACTGGACCACCAAATCGATATACACGAAGCGTCGGGCCAGATCCCGAGACACTGCTACGTTGTTGCCCGCAAAAATCATCTGCATCACGTTCGGCACACTCACCGTGCGCGATTCACCAAGCACACGGCCGGAGTGCGTCTTTTCGGTAATAGCTGCGGCTAAGGCTTTCGAGTCGATCACACCGCCAGGCTCGTCAAACATCACCAGGGTTTTGCCCTGGATCAACATCGCCGTGAGCACCTTCTCGAACTCATCGTCCTTTGACGGGCACTTCGTCACCGGAACAGGCGCACCAGTGACCAACGTCGACACTGCAGATGCCATCATGCCCTTACCCACGGCTGGGCCGGAGCCAGAGAACAAAAACGCCGGCGAAATCGACACCGAGGGTCGAAACACCATGCTCATGATGAGCGCCATGACACGGCTGAGATCTTGAGGGGTTTTCAACGGGAAGTCGCAGAACAAATCTTCAAGACGTTCTTTGGCCCAAGCGACATCCTCGTCAGTCGGGTTTTCGGGGATATCGAGATCTGCGACATCATCGTCGAGATCGACGAACAGACCCGTCTCCGGCTCAAACTCAGACGTTAAGACAAGCCGCCCGCTCGGCGTGACAATCGGCGTGAAAACAAGGCCGTTGAGATGCGGCAGCTGCTTCGCCCACTTCGGCTGAAAGATCGTGTCGATGTCTTTGGTCGTTGGATCGACAAACTGCACGGAATGTTTTGTCGTGTAATACAGCGTGACCGCATCGCAGATAAGGCTCAAACCGTTTGCACGTGTGACCTTCACGATCGCACGCCGGTTATCCTCAGGCTGGCTTTTGCCGTCAGTTACCTCAAAGATTTCTTCAGGCTCGGTACGCGGCAGCATCTCAACAGCAGTGTTCTCCTGCCGGAATAGCGACTTCCTTCCGTGCATCTTGTAGACCGCCTGCAGCATCATCTCGCGGCGAGCTTGCGGCGTGCCCTCGTTGCAGTCGATCACTGTCGTGTGACGCAGGTTGTTCTCGTCGAGCTTTTCCTCCAGCACTTCTGCGATGGTTTCGCTCTCGTCCAGCTCGGGCATCTTCGGCATCTTGCGTGCGGGCTTGTCCTGCGCCTTGTCGACCCACATGTCGAGCATCTTCGCGCGACTGTCTTCGGGCATCTCGGCAAGCACATCGTCCAGACCTTGCTTGTCTCGACCTGGAACCTGCACAAAGCGCACAGGGGTTGCACCCCACTGCACAAGCAGCTCCCGAAACTCCCGTGCACCGTCGTAGACGTACCGATTCGTGCTCGCGTCAGCATCAGGGATGATGTAAACGGGCAGGTCCATGAACTGTGCAAGCACTGCGTAGTTCTGCATACCTTTCCAGCTCCAGATGCCGGCGATCCGGTAGACGGCGGTTGTTTCGTCGGTGTGCGACAGCGCAGCGAACGCTTGCTTCGCACCCTCGACGATGCACACGCGCTTTGTGTCGTCAGTGACAGCGCGCAGCACCGTCAGCGCAGGCGGTGGTGTGCCCCACTCGTTGTCCTTGGCGGGACCGACATACTTCTTCGGCCGGCCCTTGCTGTCGCACACTGAGCCAGGCTGCGGCTTGACTTGATACGTGGTCCCAGCGCCGACCTCTTCCATCGGAACGACCAGCATGGGCAGGGCAGCGGGGTTGTTCTCGGCGAGATAGCGAAGCGGGGCAGGCACGGCTTCGACGGTGCGCGCTGAGTAGATGCCGCTGGACTCGATGACGTCGTCCGAGATCGCGCTGCTGCGCAACTCGTCGAGGTGCTCGTCGGTGAGCTTCGGCGTCACGGTGTATTCACACGAATCTGTATCATCCGCTTGACCATCAGATACCATAACGGTATCATTAGACGCAGAAACTTCCGCGTCCTGGTTTTGCGAAAATTCTGTTTGCCCCCCGCTGCCCACGGGGGTCTTTTTCTTTGTGTCCATAGCTAAGCAGCACCTCCCAGCACCGTGACAAGCTGCTGTCGCTGGTCATTGGTGAGGCGAGGCGCTGCTTCTGCAACGGCATCGACGAAGCTGTCGAACAGCTGAGGGGCCGGCCGACGCGCGGCCATGAGATAGGCGTCGAGATCGTCTTGGCTAATGCGGTAACCCGACCCGAAGCGGTGGAAAGGCAGCAGACCTTCTTTAATGGCCTTGCGCAACGTCGATTCGGAGCCGAGGCCAAGATCAGTAAGTTCCTGCAGCGTGTAAAAACGCGGTGCCAACGTGGCGGTGCTTGGTGCAGACATGAAAAACACTCCAAGGTTTGTCGAACAGATCGATTCCTTGGTCTGTGAGGTTCACGTCACTAGCAGGTAACGAAACGAGTATCTCGGAGGAACCGCGCCTATCACGGTCGAGGGCAAGCCTCTTTATGAATTATCCTCGGGGTAATCCCCCGCACGTCGCTGGCGCGATCATGCCTGTGATCAGTCGCAACGTACGGTCTGCCACCTATCCTACGGAGCGGGCGCGCATTGCGCAAGCTTTTTGTGAATATCTGTTCACGCAGCGGCTGCGCTTCGCTGACGGCGCTGTGGCGCGCTCTGCGTGGAAAACATCGCGGGTTCACGGAAACACATCTATGTTTCACGGAATCACACATCGGTTCTGCGGAATATACGGGTCTATGCGGAAAACCTATGGGGTACACAGCGCCGGTCTGAGAGGCCGCTGCCGGTGTACTCCGGAAAAATGAAAAAATGAATAGTGGGGACAGACCAACCTTTCATTTTTTTCATTTTTTCGAGGCTCAGGATATTGAAGGGGCTGGGGCCGGGTCTGTGAACCCTATATGTTTTCCGCGCATAGCGGTTTTTAACAACGCACCCTATAGGTTTTCCGCAGAACATAGGTGTGTTTCTGTGCACCACCATATGTTGTCTGTTTTTAGCGGTATGTCGTTGTAGATTCCGCTACAGCGCATCAGCTGCCGCACTTACGCATCGAGCGGTTATTTATCGACGACACTCCGTGGAATTTAAGTTCAATGTGTAGGTTAGCCGAATAAGAAGCTCTGGCAGATGGTGGGGTAATCCTGCTCTGACATCTTATTCCAGCTTGGATGCGCTGGGATTAGGACTGGTCACGTGTGAGAAGGTTTCGTGTACAACTAGGGACATGAACTTTTTGTTGCTCGGTGGTACCGGTTTCCTTGGAGGGCACATTGCGTTTGCAGCAGTCGAGCGAGGACATCAAGTTACTTGCCTCGCGCGGGGTAACGGGAAGGTTCCCAACGGAACCGAATTTGTGAGTTCAGACCGTGACCGTGACGGTGCGTACGATGAGGTTGCGGGGAAAACTTGGGACACCATTGTGGATCTGACGAGTCAGCCGAAGCATGCGCGGGATGCGGCGGCGAAACTCCAGGCCAAGCATCGTATATTTGTGTCTTCGAGCAGCGTATATGAGGATCAGGGAAGTATTTCTTCCGAGTCTGATTCTGTAGTCGCTCCGCTTGAAATTGACTACATGGAGAACATGGGGCAGTACCCAGCCGCAAAGTCTGCTTGCGAAACGACTTATCGAAGCACAAATCGGTCGGTAATGGTAGTTCGACCCGGTCTGATCGCCGGCTACGGCGACGAAACAGGGCGCAGTGGTTACTATCCGTGGCGCTTCGCGCATCCCACGGGTGAGAACGTGATCGTCCCAGACCCGGCGTTTCCCGTCGCTATGATCGATGTGAAAGACCTTGCAGGCTGGATAGTTGAGTCCGCAGAAGTCGGGACTTTCGGAACCTTTAATGCTACGGGGTTTGCTACTTCCTTGTCCGATGTGTTCAAGATTTCGCGGGAGTTAACCGCATCGGAGTCTACGGAGCGACCTTGCTCTGATGAACTGCTTCTCGCTAATGATGTAACCCCGTGGATGGGCCCAAAATCGTTGCCGTTGTGGGTACCAGGTGAACAGTTTCGCAACATCGCGCTACTCGATTGCACCGCAGCCTACGAAGCGGGCCTGCGGATTCGCCCGTTGAAAGAAACATTGGCGGATGCGCTGCGATTCGAAGAGGAACAACACGGTGAAAGACTTGCCGGGCTCAGCGATGAAGAAGAAGTCGTGCTTCGCCAGCGGTTAGAAGATGGTATTTAGTTTCGGCACCAACAGTTCTAGCTGCAGCCAGGACCGTGCTCAGTTGGTTTTCGTTCCGCGACTGACTGTGAGAATGAGTCCGAATCTGGCGTGAGGGCAACTTCGGCGGTGCCAGCTCTTCGTGACGGGGAGCGATCTAGCCTGCGGAGGTTGCCTTTCCGAGCAGAAAACGCCTTGCGGCACACTTTTCAGGTTTCTCGAATCGCTTACAACTGAGTGAGGTAGCCTTCTTTCGCCACTCCGTTGAATTCAAATTTAATGTGTAACGCGGAGCGTTAATGACGTTTCGCGTTATTGGGGGGGGGGAGGTTGAAGAGCGCTGTCTCTAACTCCGGTTTTCGTTCGGCCTCGGTCCATTCCGCTACCTCGTGTGTAGAATCTGCAAGCGGTATCGGGCCGTTGAACTATTAGGTTCACCCACAGTTCCCGTGCCTGCACGCATCGAGAAGGACCAGGTGGTGAACTCGAATGACTCGCCTGGTCCAACGTGTGTGCGCTCGGCGCGTGGTTTAACTCTTATAAGACTTGCCGGTCACAGCCTCAGCGTTTCGCTCGTGCAGCCCGCAGGCCGTTCAAGATCACGATGACTTCAGCGACTTCGTGAACCAACACGACGGCGGCCAGGCCCAGCACACCGCTGATCGCCAGTGGCATCAACACGATGATGATGGCCAGAGACAGCACGATGTTCTGGTTGATGATCCTGCTGCCTCGGCGGGCGTGCTGCAGCGCCTGCGGGATCAGCCGGAGGTCGTGGCCAGTGAAGGCGACGTCAGCGGACTCGATCGCGGCGTCAGAGCCGGTTGCTCCCATCGCAATGCCCACCGTCGCGCCCGCCAGTGCCGGCGCGTCGTTGATGCCGTCGCCGATCATCGCCGTCGGCGTCTTGGAGGAAAATTCGGCGACGATGCTTGCCTTGTCCTCAGGGCGCAGCTCGGCGCGCACGTCGTCGATTCCGGCGATTTCAGCCAGCGCCCGGGCGGTGCGAGTGTTGTCGCCGGTGAGCATGCTCACTTCCACATCGTTGGCGCGCAGGGTCTGCACGGCTTCGGGAACCTCGGGACGCAGCTCGTCGCGGACACCGATCGCTCCGGCGAGAGCGTCATCGACGGTGACTAGGACGCAGGTCTGGCCTTCGGACTCCATGCGCTCAACGTCTGCCTTCAGTGGCCCGGCGTCGATCCACCGGGGGCTGCCCACCAGCACCCGTCGGCCTTCGACGGTGCCGCTGATGCCGTGCCCGGCTTCCTCGCTGATGTCCTGGGCGGCGGGCGCTTCGGGCCCCGCTGCCGCGATCGCCGCGGCGAGGGGGTGCGTCGATTGCTGCTCAACTGCCGCCGCGAAAGTAAGCACCTGCGCCCGATCAAACCTGTCTGCCGGGACCACGCCGGTAACCTCGGGCTGGTTGCGGGTGAGGGTTCCGGTCTTGTCCACCGCCAGGTGACGGATGCCGCCGAGCCGCTCGAACGCCGCGCCAGA
Organism: Corynebacterium genitalium ATCC 33030; assembly: GCF_000143825.1. Taxonomy (NCBI): domain Bacteria; kingdom Bacillati; phylum Actinomycetota; class Actinomycetes; order Mycobacteriales; family Corynebacteriaceae; genus Corynebacterium; species Corynebacterium genitalium. The sequence continues at coordinate 2,102,910 of NZ_CM000961.1, read as the reverse complement.
CTTGATGACCACGCCGAACTGGCTGGCCGCGCCGATCGCGGCCACGACCGTCAGCGGCACGGAGATTGCCAGCGCGCACGGCGACGCTGCGACCAGAACCACCAACGCACGGGTGATCCACGTCTCGGGGTCGCCCAGCAGCGAGCCGATCACGCCGACTAGCACCGCCAGGATCATCACCCCGGGCACTAGGGGTTGGGCAATCCGGTCGGCGATCCGGGCGCGGTCGCCCTTTTCCGCCTGCGCCTGCTCGACCAGGTCCACGAGTGTGGTCAGCGAGTTGTCCGTTCCAGCTGCGGTCGTCTGGACTTCCAGCACACCGGCGGAGTTGATCGCTCCCGCGGGCACCTCGTCGCCGGGCGCAACCTCCTCCGGAATGGATTCTCCGGTGATCGCTGAGGTGTCAAGGCTGGAGCGCCCAGACCGAATGATGCCGTCCGTGGCGATCCGCTCTCCGGGGCGCACGAGCATAAGCTCGCCAGCCGCGAGGTCCTTCGCTGCGACCTCGACCGACGTGCCGTCGCGCAGCACCGTCGCGGTCTGCGGTACCAACTTCAACAGTGCCCGCAGTCCGCCCTGCGCCCGGTCCATCGCCTTGTCTTCCAGCGCCTCGGCGATCGAGTACAGGAACGCTAGCGCCGCGGCCTCTCCGACGTAACCGAGGATTACCGCGCCGACCGCGCTGATGGTCATCAGCAAACCAATGCCGAGCTTGCGCTTCGTGACAAGGTTTCGGATCGCGTCGGGCGCGAACGTATACGCCCCTAGCAGCAGGCCGACCCAGAACAGTACTGTCGCGGGTGTCGCTAGCCCGGACCAGCCCAGCGCCAGGCCTACGCAGAGGGCTACGCCGGAGAAGATCGGCAGTAGCAACTCGGGGTCCTTCCACCATGGCCGATCGAGTTCTTCGATCTCCGTGGCGGGTTCGTGTTCGCATCCACACGCCGAGCTCATGCGTCCTCTCCCTTCTCGCCGCAGCCGGGCACCGAGCACTCAGGGTCGATGCACGGGGCGTTTTCGTCGACAGCCAACGTCGCGTTCACCAGCGCGTTGAGCGCTGCCGCGAGGTGCGGATCGGCGATTTCGTAGCGTGTCTTGCGGCCCTCCGGCTCGGCAACGACGATGCCGCAGTCACGCAGGCAGGTCAGGTGGTTCGAGACGTTTGAGCGGGTCAGGCCCAGGTCGCGCGAAAGTACGGCCGGGTAGCTCGGGCCGTCGAGTAGTGTCATCAGGATTCTGGAACGCGTCGGATCCGCCATGGCCCGGCCGAGCCGGTTCATGACGTCGAGGCGTGAAGCAATAGTCAGCATGTGCTGAACAATACATCGTGTGCTGAACTATTCAAAGTGTGCTGAACTGACAGTTACGCGAAGGTCCTGCGACCTGCAAGAATTAGTCGATGGGATAGCAGATGACTGATCCTTTGTGGTTCGGCTGCCACCCAACGCGGGAGCGACGTGGGTGGCGAGGTTCTCGAGAAAGTTACTTTGCAACTACATACCGTCGAGTTCAAATTTAACGTGTAGTGCTTAACCTCTGCGATGAACTCTTTGATCCCGGGACGTGATGAGGACTGGGGCTATTGTGCTCCCCCGAACGCTACGGCCCGGGGGCACGAGGCTGTGTCGCAGGTGCAAGCGAGAGGACCAGGAGCGAAACACAGACCGCTGAGTCGACGCAGTCACGGTAAAGACGGAGCCGTCTAGGCGGTGCTCGAGGTTGCGCGAGATACGGTGACGCTGGGCGTCGGTAAGCGATGCGCATTCGGCGACATCGATGGAAAGCTGGACTTTGCCGTCCGTCGTGTTGACGCCCTGGCCGCCTGGAGTCGACGATTTCGCGAAACGCTCCGCGAGATCGGCGGCGATGACCGCACCGTCGGGGATCCCCGGGCCGGGCGCTATGGTCAGGTCGTTCATGCCGCCCAGCCTAGGTGCCCACAACCCTTTCTCGTCTCGGCGGAAGCGGAGACCGCGTCGCGACGGCCGGGATCCAGCCTCAGTATTATCCTCGTCACCGGTTGATTCGAACGCTTTTTGCTCCTCCTTCTCCCGTCGGGCTTCGATTTCAGCGGCCTCCGCAGGTGGCAGTGATCGCTGGATCCGCTCGAACTACCGGTTCCGATCAGCGGTCGAAGGATTTTCGCAGCAGCCGGACCTGCGGCGCCGGTGCCGCCGCCGTAGCCTGACGAGCATCCCCGCCATGACGGCCATCACGACGGCGGTCCCGGCACCGATGATCCAGGGATTACCGAGGAGCCCACCGACGCCTGCAAGTGCTCCGCCCGCCGCGATGAACGGCAGGCCGCAGCAGAGCAGCGACGGAAGCGCGCAGCATGCCAGCAAGAGCAGCCCGGTCACTGCAGCGACGACGGGACCGGCGCGCCATTCGTCGCGGTCCTGATCGGCGCTCATCGTCTGCTTCAGGATGAGATCTCCCCGATTGCCTGTGTTGCCGTTCATGCGCAGCACGACAGCAGCGACGGGTCGGTGGTGAAGGCCTTCGCGGCGATCCGGATGCCCTCGGCCATGGTCAGGTAGGGGGCCCAGGCGTTGGCGACCTCGGCGACGGTCCTGCCGAGCACGTGGACGCCTGCGGCGGCGAGCTCCCCGGCGTCCTTGGCGACGGCGGTCAGGCCGAGGATCTCGTTCGTCTCGGCGTTCACGACGATCTTGATGAACCCGCGGGTGTCGCGGTTCACCAAGGCGCGGGGCACGTGGTGCAGGGGCAGGACGCGGCAGTCGCAGCGGATCCCCGCGGCGAGGACGTCCTTCTCGGTCATCCCGACCGCGCCGATCGCGGGCCCGGTGAACGTCACCCGCGGCAGGCGGGCGTAGTCGACGGACCGGTCGGCGTCGGCGAACGCGTTCTCGGCGACGAGGGTGCCGTGGTGGGCGGCGACGTAGACGAACTCGGGGTGCCCGGTCACGTCGCCCGCGGCCCAGACCCGCGGGTTCGAGGACTGCAGCCGGTCGGAGACGACCACCTCGCCGGAGTCTCCGGTATTCACCCCGACCGCATCGAGGTTCAGGCCATCGGTGGCGGGACGGCGTCCGAGGGCGACCAGGACCTGGTCGGCGCGGAACTCCTGCGAGCCGCCGGACAAGGCGGCGGTCACGACGGCCTCGCCTCCCGTGCCGCGGGAGACCCGGGTGGGCACTGCGCGGCTGACGACGCGGATGCCCTCGTCGGCGAACACCTCCTGGAGCGCCTTCGACACCTCCGGCTCCTCCTTCGACGCGAGCCGGGACCGCACGAGCAGCGTGACCTGCGAGCCGAGGCGGGCGAACAGCTGCGCCTGCTCCAGGGCGACGTAGCCGCCGCCGAGCACCAGCAGCGACTCGGGGACCTCCGTCAGCTCCATCGCCGTGGTCGAGGTCAGGTATCCGGTCTCCTCCAGGCCGTCGATCGGCGGTGCCCACGGGCGAGAACCAGTCGCGACCAGGTAGTGGTGGGCCTCGAT
>NZ_CM000961.1:1021771-1199347 GCF_000143825.1 Corynebacterium genitalium ATCC 33030 | reverse complement strand
TGGGCATGCGAGTGTGCTCTTTGCGTTCTCTTTTCGACATCAAACCCCCATTTTCCCTCTTCACGGTGGCGTTGTGCCCAAGAATAGACACTCATCTTTGAGCGCAGCTCGCATTCCACAGCGATGTCAGCTGGCCTCCAACCAGCGTTGAAGAGCTCAACAGCACGAAGCTTGACCTCAAACGGGTAGCGGGTCAATGTTTTTGACTGTTTGCGGGGTCGACCAGGTTTGGCGGGTTCACGCAACCATTTGTACAGCGTCCATCGCCCTGGATAACCAAGTTCACGGACGGTCTTGGTCACCGATTGAGTGCGCTTGTAAACCTGCAGAGCTCTGCGTCGCTGCTCCTTGGTGTATGAGCGGTTCATGATGGAATCCTCCAAGATTCCGTCCGCATCCCCTTTTGTCGTTTAACCCTAAGTTGGACCTTATGAAATTCCCTAGCCTTGAGACCCTCCGCACCCGCGGGACCCGCAAGTGGACCCAGTTCGGCGACGACGTTTTGCCGCTGTGGGTGGCGGAATCCGACTTCCCCACCGCTGAGCCGGTCAAGCGCGCAATCCAGGACGCCGTGGAGCACGAGACCCTTGGTTACACCCCGGCACACCACAGGCTCGGCGACGCGTTGAGCGACTTCTACGTTGCACGCTACGGCTGGCGGCCTGACCCGGCGCGGGTCTTTCCAGTTGCCGATGTTGTGCGCGGCATGCTGCTGGGTGTTCAGTACTTCACCAAGCCGGACTCTCCCGTCATCGTTCCGGTGCCCTCCTACCCACCGTTTCTGGAGATCCCGGCGACGGCCGGCCGTGAAATGGTCGAGGTCGGTGCGAAGGGCGGCCTAGACTTCATGGAGATCGACGCGGCGTTCCGCAATGGCGCAGGCTCGATCCTGCTAGCCGCCCCCAACAACCCGTGGGGCTACACGTTCGACGAAGAAGAGCTCACCCAGCTGTGCGCCATCGCGGATAAGTACGGCGCGCGAGTGCTTGTCGACGAGATTCACGCCCCCATCGTTTACCCCGGCCACTCCCACGTCTGCGCCGCCGGCATCAACGAGACCACAGCGAACGTCTGTATCACTGTGACGGCCACATCGAAGGCGTGGAACATTGCCGGCCTGAAGTGCGCCCAGATGATCTTCTCCAACGACGAGGACGTGAAAACCTGGCACAGCCTGACCGGTGTGGCCAAAGACGGCACCGGCACGCTCGGCATCGTCGCAGCGGAGGCATGCTACCGCCTCGGCACGCCCGCGCTGGAGGACCAACTCGCTGCGCTTGAGCACAACCGCGACTGGCTCATCGAGACTCTTCCCGAGGCCATCCCGGGCATTGAGTTCACCCGACCAGAAGCGACGTATCTCATGTTCCTAGACTTCGCGGGCACGGCGATTGGGGATGAGAAGGAGCCGGCGGGCTGGTTGCGTCGAAAAGCGAAGGTGGCGCTCAATGAAGGCGCGACGTTCGGCTCCGGCGGCGAGCACCACGCGCGCCTCAACTTTGCCACCAGCCCGGAGATCCTCGCCGAGGCCGTTGATCGCATGTCTGCAGCGATCCGCTCCTGACGCTAACCTCGGAGCTCATGGACGAACAGATGGACGCCCAGGGGTACCTCATTGAAACTGATGCCAGCGAGTACGCCTCGCCGGCTCCCGCTCCCGGAAACGAGCCGTGGCAGCGGCCGGACCCGGAGTGGTACAAGGACGCAGTGTTCTATGAGGTGCTCGTGCGCGCCTTTTATGACCCGGATGACTCGGGTTCGGGCACGCTGCGCGGTGTCGAGGAGAAGCTCGACTACCTGCAGTGGCTTGGCGTGGACTGCCTGTGGCTGCCGCCGTTTTATGATTCTCCGCTGCGTGACGGCGGGTACGACATCCGCGACTTCCGTAAGGTGCTGCCGGAGTTCGGCACGGTGGACGACTTCGTCTCGCTTGTCGACGCTGCACATAAACGCGGCATACGCATCATCACCGACTTCCCCATCAACCACACCTCCGATACTCACCCGTGGTTCCAGGAGTCCCGCCGCGACCCAGACGGGCCCTACGGCGACTTTTTCGTGTGGACGGATGACCCGGAGAAGTACAACGAAGCCCGCATCATCTTCATCGACACCGAAGAATCCAACTGGACCTACGACCCGGTGCGCGGGCAGTACTTCTGGCACCGTTTCTTCTCCCACCAACCGGACCTGAACTACGACAACCCGGCGGTGCAGGATGCTGTGATCGACGTGATCCGCTTTTGGCTGGATCTGGGCATGGACGGCATCCGCCTGGACGCCATCCCCTACCTCTACGAGCGCGAGGGCACGAACTGCGAGAACCTGCCGGAGACCCACCAGTTCATCAAACGCGTCCGCAAGATTTTCGACGAGGAATACCCGGGACGGTTCCTCCTCGCCGAAGCCAACCAAATGCCGAACGAAGTGGTGCAGTACTTCGGTTCCGGCGAGGACAGCACAGGTGACGAGTGCCAGATGGCGTTCCACTTCCCCGTCATGCCGCGCATCTTCATGGGCATCAGGCAAGAGCGGGCCCAACCGATCATCGACATCCTGCGCGAAACCCCGGACATTCCCGAGACCGCTCAGTGGGGCATCTTCCTGCGCAACCACGACGAGCTCACCCTCGAGATGGTCAGCGACGACGAGCGCGACTTCATGTACACCAACTTCGCCACCGACCCGCGCATGCGCGCCAACGTGGGCATTCGCCGTCGCCTCGCCCCGCTGTTGGGCGGCCACCGCGACCGCCTCGAGCTGGCGCATGCCCTGCTGCTGTCACTGCCGGGCTCGCCGTTCCTGTACTACGGCGATGAAATCGGCATGGGCGATAACATTTGGCTGCCTGACCGCGACGGCGTGCGCACCCCCATGCAATGGAACGCTGACCGCAACGGCGGCTTCTCCCGAGCCGATCCGGAAAGGCTCTACCTGCCGGCGATCCGCAACGACACCTACGGCTACCAAGCCATCAACGTCGAATCACAGATGGGCCGCGAGAATTCGCTGCTGCACTGGGTGCGCGATCACGTGCACATCCGCAAGCAGTACCGGGTTTTCGGCCGCGGCGACTACCAGGAGGTCCAGCACGACAACGAGCAGGTCCTCGCCTTCATCCGCGAGTACAACGATGAGACCGGCCGCAACGAGCGCATCCTGTGCGTGAACAACTTGAGTTCCCGCCCGCAGCCAGTGGAAATGCGCCTGTCGCACTTGAACGGTGTGGTGCCGCGCGAGCTGTCCGGCAACGTCGAGTTCCCCGCGATCGGAGAGCTGCCCTGGCTGGTCACCCTCGCCCCGCACGGCCACTTCTGGTTCGACGTCTCCTGGAGGTAGTTGCATGGACTTGCACGCGACCCGTTTCTACGGCGCGAAATCGGAACCGATCGATTCCCAGACCGTCTCCGCCTCGGTGCCTTTGGGCTCTTACGAGTGGCAGATCCTGGACGTTCAGCACGGCGCCACCACGGACTTCTACCAGGTCCTCGTGGCCGATGACAAGGACGCGTTGCACACCGACGCCGGCGCACAGGCGTACCTCGAAGGGCTCGCCGAGTTCGGCGAGGTCCACGGCGACATGTCCGGCAGCTCCGCCCGCCCGCTCGGCGCGGACCAGTCCAACACATCGCTCGTCGTGGACGACCGTTGGATCCTCAAAGTCTTCCGCAAGCTCGAAGAAGGCCTCAACCCCGACGTCGAGCTGCTCACGGGCATCGCGGACTGCCCGCACGTCGCCGGGGTGCGCGGTCACCTCGTGCGCGACGGTCGCACGCTGGCCATGACGCAGGAGCTTATCGACGGCGGACGCGACGGCTTCCAACTCGCCACCACCAACGGACTCAGCGACTCGGACGCCCACGCCCTTGGCGCGGCGATCCGCACCGTGCACGACGCTCTCGCATCGGCCTTCGCCGTGGACAACGTCCCGGCCAGCCAGATTCGGGACTCCCTTAACGCGCACCTCGACGAGCTGGTCGACCAGGCCGAACAGCTCCGCGCGCACGAGGGAACGCTGCGTGAGATCTACTCCCGCATTCCCGACGGTGACCTGCCCGTCCAACGCATCCACGGCGACCTTCACCTCGGCCAGACACTGTACGTTCCTGCCTCGGAGCCGGATACCGGCACCGGGCACTGGTACCTCATCGACTTCGAGGGCGAGCCCGCTCGCCCTTTGGAGCAGCGCCGCCAACCGGACCACGCGTTGCGCGACGTGGCGGGAATGGTGCGATCCTTCGGGTACGCGGAGCTTGGAAACACGGGTCATCTCCTCGCGGGGTACGGCACGGACATGGACGCGCTGCTGGCTGCCTACGTGGCCGATAAAGCTGCATACGAGGTCGTCTACGAGGCCAACAACCGCCCCGACTGGGTGGATATCCCGCTGAAGGCGATCAGGGAGCTGGGTTAGACGGAGGCGTCGAAAAGCATTAGCTCAGTCACTTTCGTGCCGTCCACGTGTCAAGTAACTGGTTTCACCTGCGTCACATTCGACCCGGGGTAACGGAAAGCGGTTTTCAACGGCACGAAAATGCGGTCTTTCGCATGTGTGAGAACGGGTACGAACAGGGGCACCCACGACGGTTTTCATGCAATAGGATCTTGATCCCAGCCGGCGGAATGCTAGGGTAACCCCTACTAATTCGTTCATTTTCCCCCGGGAGGCGTTATGTCTACTGCTGTTACCGGCACAGCGAAGGGCTCAGAACAGGGCGGTGCTTCGAAGACCGCTGTTGTGGTCACCGCGCTGGCGCTGTTCTCCATGTTCTTCGGTGCGGGCAACCTGATTTTCCCGCCGATGTTGGCCGTTCAAGCCGGCGATAATTTCTGGCCGGCGATCCTCGGCTTCCTCACCACCGGTGCTCTGCTGCCGGTGCTGGCTGTGATCGCCATTGCCTTGTCCGGCTCAAACGTCCGTGACCTCGCGCAGCGCGCCGGCACGTTCTTCGGCGTCATCTTCCCGATCCTGGCCTACCTGTCCATCGGCGCCTTTTACGCTCTGCCGCGTACCGGTGCCGTCTCCTTCGAGGTGGCCATGACACCGGTGTTCGGCTGGGAGGGCACTGTTCCGCGTGCGCTGTTCAACATCGTGTTCTTCGGCATTGCTCTGGCTCTGTCCTGGAACCCCACCCGGATCACCGACACTCTGGGCAAGTTCCTCACCCCGGCGCTGGTGATCCTGCTGATCATCATGATCGGCACCGCGATCTTCACCATGACCAACCAGGGTTACACTCCGAGCGAGGATTACGCGAATAACGCCTACACCACCGGTGTCCTCGAGGGCTACCTGACGATGGACTCCATCGCTGCCCTGGCGTTTTCCATCGTGATCATCTCCTCCCTGCGCTTCAAGGGCCTGGGCGAGGGCAAGCCGCTGGTCCGCGGCACCATCTTCGCAGGTCTCGGCGCCGGCATTATGCTCGCGCTCATTTACCTCGGCCTGGGTCTGATCGGCCGCGCAATGCCGAACGCCGAGCAGTACGACAACGGCGCACCACTGCTTTCTGACGCCGCCCTGCAGATAATGGGCAAGCCCGGCCAGATCATCTTCGCCCTGATCGTTGTGCTGGCCTGCATGACCACCGCGATCGGCCTGATCACCGCCACCGCAGAGTACTTCTCCGAGCAGGTCGCTGGCTCCTACCGCGCCTGGGCCATCATCTTCGCTGTCGCCTCTGCGATCATGGCCACCCAGGGTCTGAACTTCGTCATGGCTGTCGCGGCTCCGGTGATCGGGTTCCTCTACCCGCCTGCCATTGCGCTGATCTTCGTGACGCTCATCGAGCCGCTCTTCCGCTCCCGCACGCGCTTGCGCTGGGGCTTCTTCCTGCCCATCTGGGTTGCTGTCGCGTGGTCCCTGATCTCCACCTTCATCAGTCTGGGCTGGGCTGCAGACGCCCTGACCCCGCTGGTCAGCTGGTCCCCGATGCAGGCGTACGACCTCGGCTGGCTGCTGCCGACCGCTGTCGCCTTCGTCATCGGCGTGATCATCGACCTGGCACGCCCGGCTGCTCCAATGGAGATCGGCACGCAGCGCACCGTCGACGGCGAGGAGCCGTACGCGGTGACTGAGTCCGCAGACGCAGAGCGCGTTTAGCGAACCCACTCTTCGTCGGCCGGCATCTTCGTCAGATTTCGGCGGATTGAATCTTCCGATGACCGCTACCTCTTTGACAAAGCTCGTTTCGCGGTCACCACTTCGCGCAGCAACCCAGTTCCACTGTCCATGCTCAGCACAGAATTCCCCTGATCGGTCACCTGGGCCCTCCGCAAAACTGACCTCACAACCGTCCGCAAGGTTGGGAATGATCGGCGACGCACAGCGTTGTACCAAGCATGGATCAGTCAAGTTCTTCTTCCACGCGAGCAACCCTGTCCCTCCTCGACTTTTGCACCGTGCGCGACAACGAGACCGCAGGTGAATCCATGCAGCGGTCGGTCGAATTGGCCCAGACGGGTGAACGGTTGGGCTTTGACCGTGTCTGGTACTCCGAGCACCACAACATGCCGTCGATCGCCTCGTCCTCTCCGGCAGTGCTGATCTCCCACATCGCTGCTAAGACGGAGAAGATCCGGCTCGGCGCTGGCGGTGTCATGCTGCCGAATCACTCGCCGTACGTCATTGCAGAACAGTTCGGCACCCTCGCCGAGCTCTACCCGGACCGCATTGACCTTGGCCTGGGCCGCGCGCCCGGCACGGATCAGCAGACGCTGGGCGCTGCTTTGCGGCGTGACCCTCGCGCCGCCGACAACTTCCCCAACGACGTCTTGGAGCTGCAGGGTTACTTGGCCGGCAAACCCGTCATCCCGGGGGTGACAGCAGTTCCGGGCGCCGGGACGAACGTGCCGCTGTACATTCTCGGCTCATCGATGTTCGGTGCCTCGTTGGCGGCGAAGATCGGTCTGCCCTACTCGTTCGCTTCGCACTTTGCGCCGACCCACCTGGTGGAGGCGACGAAGTACTACCGCGAGAACTTCCAACCCTCCGAGTACTGCGAGGAGCCGTATGTGATTGCGGCGGTGAACGTGACGGCGTCGGACAGCGAAGAGGACGCTGCGCGGCAAACGGAGTTAGTGCATCGTGCTCGTGTCCGCGCGCTGCTGGGTCGCCAGGGGCGCGTGCTGAGCGAGGAACAGCTTGACGCTGTGATGAACGCGCCGCAGGGCCAGCAGATCGTGGGCATGCTGCGCTACACGGCCCAGGGCACAAGCGAGCAGATCACCGATTATCTGGAGCAGTTCCAGGAGCTTTCTGGAGCCGATGAGCTGATGATTTCCCTGCAGTCCCCCACCCACGAAGAGTCGCTGCGCTCGATGGAGATCCTCTCGGATGCGTGGGCTTAGCGGGCACTGACCCTGTCGACAACGCTCATGGGCAGTTCATTAAAGTAAAGGCCGCTGAACACATTCGGATGAACGCATATCAAGAGGAGTGGGGATCATTTCACGCCGGCAGCAGCACGAGGAAATCGCCGAGTACCTCCAAGATTTGATCCAAAGCGGCGAACTTGCCCCCGGCGATCCGCTTCCCTCCGAAGCTGAGCTGTGCGAGAAGTTCGATTCTTCCCGCGGCCCGGTGCGCCAAGCGGTGGCCACGTTGCGTGCCGACGGCCTGATCTCCTCCGGCCGCGGACGCCGCTCCATTGTTCTGCTCGCGCCGTCGACAAGCAGCTTCGACGCTCTCCTATCCGCCTCTGCCCTGATGAAGGAGCAAGGCCGCACATCCGGCGGGAAAATCCTGCGGATAGCTCGCGAACCGGCTGATGACCGTACAGCTCGGGCCCTCCAGCTTGAGCAGGGCGACCCGGTTGTCGAGGTCGAACGGGTGCGTTCCGCAGACGGTGTGCCCGCCGTGATCGAGCGTCTGGTGTTTCCGTTCAAGATCGGTGAGCGACTGCTCGCGATGTCGGAAGACAACGAGTCTGTGCACGAGATCTTGGCGCAGCACGGGATCAACGCCGACAACGCTGTGCGCATCGGCCAGATCACCACAGCGACTGCGGAGCAGGCAACGTTGCTGGAAATCGAAGAAGGCGCTCCGCTGTGGCACGTGGAACTGCGCGCGTCGACGTTTCAGGGCGAGCACATCGAGTATGCGGAGTATGACTTCCGCGGCGACATGATGCGCTTGGTCATGTCGAATGTCCGCGGCGGGCCGGTGCCGGTGAAGTTCAGCATCATCGATCCGGGCACGCAGCCTGGTGACTACGGTGAATATAACAATTAGCCGAACAAGACCCCCTGTTAACTTTTTGGTAACCTCAGCGCCTATGAAACCAGTCATGTGCGCTGCTGCTCTTGCCCTAGCAGGGGCACTAGCAGGGTGTTCCGCAGGCAGCACAGCCACAAACGTGGGGCGGATCGAGCCCGGCAGCGTCGTCGTGGGCACCACGTCCGCGCCCGAGTCGCTCGATTTCACCACTACATCAGGCGCGGCGATTCCGCAGGCGCTCATGAACAATGTCTACGAAACGCTCGTGCGTATCGACGAATCCGGCAACCCCGCCCCGTTCCTCGCCGAGAGCTGGGACATCAGCGATGACCGAACCGAGTACACCTTCCACCTCAAAGAGGGCGTGACCTTTTCCAACGGGGACGAGTTCACTGCTGAAACGGCCGCGTTCTCCATCAACTACGTCAAGGACTCCTGGACCAACGGTTTGAAGGCGCAGATGGACCCGGTGGTGGGGGCAGAGGCTGCGGATAAGCACACGCTGAAGGTGACACTCGACGCGCCGTCGAATAGCTGGCTGTGGTCCATGGGCACGCTCACGGGCGCCATGATGACGCCGAGCGGTGTTGACGCGCTGGCCACGACACCTGTAGGCACGGGCCCGTACACCGTGAAGCACTTCGCGGTGGGCGAGTCGATCTCCTTCGACGCGCGCGAAGACTACTGGGATGAAGGCGCACAGCAGGACGCTGCGATCAGGTACTTCTCCGACGCGGTCTCCTCGGTCAACGCACTGCGCGTCGGCGATGTGGATGTGGTGTGGTCGCTGCAGGCCCCTGAGCTGCTGCAGACGCTTCCCGACGATTTCGATGTTCAGGTGGGCACCACCAACGGCGAAGTAGTACTGAGCCTCAACAACCGGCGCGCCCCCTTCGACGACCCGGCTGTGCGCCGCGCGGTAGCCTACGCGATCGATCGACGCGCACTCAATGACGTCGTCTGGTCTGGGATGGCCACCGACACCGGTGGCGCACCCGTACCGCCGACAGACCCGTGGTTCACGGGGCAGGATTACTATCCCTTTGATCCGGACAAAGCCCGCGAGCTTCTTGCCGGCCGCGAACCCGAGATCACACTGACCATCCCCTCGCTGCCCTACGCCCAGGACGCGGCGGAGCTGATTTTCTCGCAGCTATCCGATGTCGGCTTTCACGTGAAGCTGGAGACCGTCGAGTTCCCCGCCGTGTGGTTGGGTCAAGTGCTCAAGCAGGCGGATTACCAGGCCTCGCTCATCGCGCACGTGGAGCCGCGGGACATGCAGAACTTGTTCGGCAATCCGGAGTATTACCTCGGCTACGACTCTGAAAAGGTACGCGAGGATTTCGCCCTCGCCGACGCCGGTGACCAGCAAGAGCAGGTCGCAGGGATGCAGGCAGCGGTGAACACCATCATGGCGGACGTGGGCGCCCTGACGTTGGTCAATGCCCCGAACATCGTGGTCACTGCACCCGGAGTGACCGGCGTAGACCCGAACGTGGTCACTGACGGTCTCGACCTAGCGGGGGTGAAGAAGAAATGAAGCAGATCGGACTCGCTCTGTTGCGGTTCGTGCTCATGCTGTTCGCCGCCAGCGTGATCATCTTCGTGCTGCTGCGCGCAGTTCCGGGCGACCCGGCGCGCATCGCGCTCGGCGTGACCGCAACGGACGAGGATGTCGCGGCGTTGGCGGCGCAGCTCGGCACCGACCGGCCGCTTGTGGTGCAGTACTTCGACTGGATCGGTGGCCTGCTCACCGGTGACTTCGGCGTCTCCCTGTCCAGCCAGCAGGACATCACTCCCCTGGTGTGGGACCGGGTGCAGGTCTCGCTGATCCTGACGGTGTCCGCCATGGTGCTCTCTTTGCTCATCGCCATCCCGCTGGGCACATTGTTGGCGCGGCGGAACTCGGCGATGCTCGGGGCTCTGACGCAGATTGGCATTGCTGTGCCCAGCTTCCTTGCCGGCATCCTCGCGATCGCGGTGTTTTCCGTGTGGCTCGGCTGGCTCCCGGCGAACGGCTGGTCGCCGCCGAATGCGGGATTCGGGAAATTCCTCTCCCACCTCGTGCTGCCAGTGGTGTCTTTGACGCTGGTGCAAGCGGCCATCCTCACCCGATACGTCCGCTCTGCCGTCGCAGAAGAAATGGATAAAGACTACGTGCGCACGGCACATTCCATCGGGCTGTCCACGCGCGAAGCCCTCTACCGGCACGCACTGAAAAACGCGCTCTTGCCGGTACTCACCGTTGCTGGTCTCCAGATGAGCACGCTCATTGTGGGCGCCGTCGTCATTGAAAGAGTCTTTGTCATTCCCGGTGTCGGCTCGATGCTTCTCGACGCTGTAGCCACCCGCGACCTGACTACCGTCCAGACCATCATGATGCTGCTGGTCGTGTTCACCCTGGCCGTTACTCTCTTGGTGGACCTGCTCTACCGGCTGGTCGACCCGCGTTTGAGGAGGCAAGCATGAGACGTTTCCCTGCGACCTTCTGGGTGGGCGCGGTGCTGGTCGGTATCGTCGTCACGCTGGGGCTCATCGCGCTGGTGTGGACGCCGTACAACCCTGTCCAAGGGAACCCCGAACAGCGACTGGAGGCGTTTTCCGCCACCCATTGGATGGGCACGGACCAGTACGGCCGCGACATGCTCAGCCGCATCATGGACGGTGCCCGCATCTCGCTGCTGGTCGCGTTCGGCTCGGTCGCGTTGTCAGCACTGATCGGAGTGCCGCTGGGCATGTGGGCGGGCATGTCCCGCGGCTGGATTGAGACACTCATCATGCGCTCCAACGACCTGCTGTTGGCCTTCCCCGCTTTGCTGTTGGCCATCGTGTTCACCGCGGTGTTCGGCGCGTCAATGTGGATCGTGGTGCTGGCGATCGGCATCGCGGGCATCCCCGGCTTCGCACGCGTGGCGCGGGTAGGCACACTGCAGGTCATGGCGCAGGACTACATTCTCTCCGCCCGGGTCTCTCGCGTGCCCGGCCCGGTCATCGCGTGGCGGCACGTGCTGCCCAATATCGCTGCGATCCTCATTGTTCAGGTCTCCGTCGCGCTCGCGCTGGCCATCCTCGCTGAGGCCGGTTTGTCCTTCCTCGGATTGGGCACGCCCGCCCCGTACGCTTCCTGGGGCAGGATGCTGCAGGCTTCCCAGGCCTATCTGGCCACCGCACCCCACCTTGCGCTATGGCCTGGGCTGGCTATCGCGGCGACAGTCCTTGGGCTCAATCTGCTGAGCGACGGCCTCCAGACCGCCTGGAAGGTGAAACGATGACAACTCCCTTGGTGCATGTAGAAAGCCTCTCGATCCCCCGGATCCTGGAGGACATTTCCTTCGACATCTCCCCCGGTGAGCGCGTGGGCCTGATCGGTGAGTCCGGCTCCGGCAAATCCATGACCGCCATGTCCATCATGGGCTTGGTCGACCCGCGGCTGAAGGTCTCCGGTTCGATCACCGTGCATGGCCAAGAAGTGACCCGCAGCATGCGCGGCACCACCGTGGCCATGGTCTTCCAGGAACCGATGACCGCACTTGACCCGCTCATGACGGTCGAGCGCCAAGTCGCTGAGGCCAGCTCGCTAGATCGCGCGCGCGAACTCCTGCGCGAGGTCGGCATTGAGCGCACCGCCGCCTATCCGCACGAGCTCTCCGGCGGCCAGCGCCAGCGCGTGCTCATCGCCCTAGCTATTGCCGGCGACCCGGACCTGCTTATTTGCGACGAGCCAACCACAGCCCTCGACGTGACCGTTCAGGCGCAGATCCTCGATCTGCTCGACCGCCTGGTCCGGGAGCGCAACATGGCGCTGCTGTTCATCACCCACGACCTTGGCGTCATCTCCCGGATGACGGACCGGATCATCGTGCTCAAGGACGGGCGCATCGTTGACCCCGACGCGGACCTGAAGAATCCGCAGGTGGACTACACAGCACAGTTGGTCGCGGCGTCGCGGCCGGGGGAACCGGCGCTGGTGCGCGACGCGGATAAGCCGATCGTTGAACTTGACCACGTCACCTGGCGCCGCGGTGACACGCTCGCGCTTGATGACGTCTCTTTGACCGTCCGCAAAGGCGAGCGCCTCGGCATCGTCGGTGGATCGGGCTCGGGCAAGACTTCGTTGCTGCGACTCATCGCAGGTCTAGGTGAGCCAGATAGTGGCACCGTGCGTGTCGACGGCGGCTTGCAGATGGTCTTCCAAGACCCCTACTCCTCGCTGAATCCGCGCCGGAAAGTGCGCGATTCGATCCGTGAATCCGGCACCGATAAGCAACGCGCGGATGAGGTGCTGGCCCAAGTCGGCCTGGAGGGCACGGGCGATCGTCTTCCCAACGAGTTCTCCGGCGGGCAGCGCCAACGCATCTCCATTGCGCGCGCCGCTGCCCCGCGCCCGGAAATCCTCATTGCCGACGAGCCAGTTTCGGCGCTCGACGTGTCAGTGCGGGCTCAGGTGCTCGAGCTTCTCGACGACCTTGTGGTCCACGACAAACTCACCCTCATCTTCGTTTCCCACGACCTGTCCGTCGTACGGCAGGTGTGCCCCACGATCGCGGTGCTGCACAAGGGCCGCATCGTGGAGACCGGCCCGACCGAAGACGTGTGGGCGAACCCGCAGCACAAGTACACGCGCAAGCTGCTGGCCTCCATCCCTGCGTTCGAGTATTAGCGCTCAAACGCAGGAAGGAGATCGCCGCTAACGCAGAACGGTGACCGATCCGTCCTGGTTGACGTTGACCTTCGCAGACGTCGCCGCGGCCAGGTTGACGCGCTGCCAGGAACCGCCCTCCGCTTGCCAGTCCAGCGGGTTGCCCGGCGCGGTGGCGGTCTGCGCAATGACCTGCGCGCGCTGGTGGTAGTTGAGCTCGGGGAAGCTCGCCGCGATGAGCGTCGGCGCTGCCTGCGGGACGATCATCGGGGCGTCGGTGCGGTAGATCGGCTTGAAGTCGTAGGTGTTCCACTTCGTGGTCTGCTCCACGGCCGTCGCGGTGGGCACATACGGTTTATCGGATGCCACCAGCTCCGGAATGGACTTGCCGGTGCGCCACTGCATCTCGGCGCGCAGCTCAGCGGCAGCCTGGTCGAACGCGTTGCGCATCTTCGGGTCATTCAGACGATCCGCAGCAGCAGCCTGGCCGGACATGCGCCCGCCGATGACATCGAGCGGGTAGTGCACCCCCAGCACGATCCGGCTGTGACCGGCTTCAGCACCACGGTAGTGGAGCTGCGGGGCAGCCTCCGGGACCATGTACGCCAGCAGCGAAGTGACTAGCGCAGCCTGGTTGGTGTGGCCGGACGGGAAAGACTTCGAGGTCAGGTACAGGTCCTCCCCCGGCGGGTTGTAGCGCTTGATGCGATCCGGGGCGACCACGTGCGGGCGGTTGTAGTTGAAGATCTGCTTCTCGGCGAAGGTGGAGCTGGCGATGCCGCCGGAGCGGGCCAGGTAGCCGTTCCCCAGCAGGTACTGCGTCTTGGGTAGGCGGCCTTCGCGCAGGGCGTCGCGGAACTGCTTGCCGAATTCCTCGCCAAGACCCTCCGACAGCGTCACCAGCAGCTCGTCGGAGGAGGCGACAGCGTCGACCTGAGCGCGGCGCACCAGCTCCGGGTCGGAGGATGCAGCATTGTTGATGGCGATGACCTGCTGCAGGTTGGAGTCCATCACGTCGGGGCGGTTGTCGCGCAGGGACGGGAAGAGGCGGTTGACCTCGGCGTAAATGCCGTACTGGTAAGGCGAGATATCGGAAATGTAGCCGGCCAGGTAATCCGGGCTGAACGGCACCGGTTGCGGGGCGCCGCTGGCCTCGCGGGGAACCTGTCCGGTCGAGGATCCGGTGTTCGGATCGCGCAGCTGCGGCACTGTGACCTTGGAGTTCGGCGGGAGGTTGAAGTTCACGTGACCCAACGGCTGAGCGTGAGCCGGGGCGGCGGTGAGCGAAACAGCAGGAACGGCAACGGCCAGTGCGGTGGAGAAAATGGCAGGGAGGAGACGCTTCATGCGATGAGAGTAACCCGGCCCCGCACACCCTGCAGTACTTCCCTACCCTGGGGGTATGGCAGAGATTGTTGTGGTCGGTTCCATCAACGCAGACCTGACCGTGGGTGTCGCGCGCCACCCCCATCCGGGCGAGACTCTTCTGGGCACTGGCGGGGGCATCTCCGCTGGCGGCAAGGGCGCGAACCAGGCCGTTGCCGCCGCGCGGCTGGGCAGTTCCGTCGCCATGGTCGGCGCTGTCGGCGACGACACCAACGCCGAGGACGCGACCGCTCTACTGAAAGAAGCGGGGGTAGATCTCAGTGGAGTTATCATCGGCACGGAAGTCACTGGCTTAGCCGTGATCACCGTCGCTGAGGACGGAGAGAACACGATCATCGTGGTGCCGGGGGCGAATGGGGAGATGGGGGCTGGTGCCGTCGAGAAGCAAAAAGCTCTCATCGAGACAGCGGAACTTGTCCTGCTGCAAGGCGAAATCCCTGCTGACGGTTTCAAGCGCTCGGTCGAGCTGAGCCGTGGGCGCGTGGTGATCAATCTAGCGCCGGTCATCGACGTCGACCAAGACGTTCTCCTGCGGGCCGATCCGCTCGTGGTGAACGAGCATGAGGCTGCCGGCGTGCTGGAGATGCTCGGCCACGCCTCCCCAGACGACCCGCAGAAGCAGCTGGACGCGTTGATGCAGGCTGGCTTTGCTTCCGTGGTGATCACGCTCGGCGCAGACGGTGCACTCGTCGCAGCCGACGGCATGAGCGAGAAGATCGACTCTCCGCGTGTGCAGGCGGTGGACACGGTCGGGGCGGGCGACGCGTTCACGGGTGCGCTGTGCCACCAGCTCGTCCACGGCGCAGACATCGTGGACGCCGCGCGCTTCGCCGCGAAGGTCGGCGCATTCTCCGTGACCCGGCACGGAGCCCAAGCCTCCTACCCGCTAGCAGGAGAGCTCTAGCAAGCCCCGGCTAGCGGCAGATGTAGAACAACAGCGCGGGGTCGAGGACGTGCTCTTCGGTGTACTCAAACATGGCATCCAAAGTCTCGAACATGGTGTCCATGCCGGATAGTTTAACCCTGCGAAGCACCCTCGCCGTGCATTGCGTCATAAATCCCACGGAACAGTTCTGCGCCGTGGGCATAGATCGCGTCATGGGCCCAATCGGGGTGCGACCAGACCTTCATGTTCCCAATCTTCGCTGCGTTCTCGCAGGCCATCTCGAAGGGAATGAACATATCTTGCTCGTATAGAGCAACTACTGCCGGGACCTCGTTGACGTAGAGCTGCTCCTCGTTGAACACCCGGGAGAAGTCCGTCTTCTGCGCGAGCTTGTGCACCTCTTCGCGGAACGGGATCAGTGCCGGATCTTCGTCGAAGTGGTGTTTGAAGAAGTAGTTGCCCAGCAGGTAGTACGGCTCGTCCAGGTTCGTCGGGTCTGCGTCAAGCCGAAAGCCCGGCCGTCCGGCCATCGTGCGTTCCGCCGCCCAGTTCGGCGCCTGCCCCGGCCAGCCAAAGAGCGTTTCGTGCAGCACCGCCCACAGCGGGTTGCGTTCCAGCGAGACAAAGTCATTGACCATCGCCAGGAAGTCTTTGCGCAACCGCTTGTCCGCGTGACGACGGTCAAACGGCTCCTCCAACAAAATCGCCAACGAATGAAAACCCTGCTCCTCGCCGAGCGCAACACCTACGAAACGGAAACGGTTCGCGGTGAGCCGCTCACCCGTGGGCAGGAATTCCTCGACGTTGTTCAAATGGTCGCAGATCTCCCGGACGCGCTCTTGCGCATTCGGCACCGTGGCGTAGAAGTCCTCGATGCGCGCGTGGAAAAGGCCGAGTGTGACCTCGTTGTACACCTCGGGCGACCAGCCCAGCTGCGGCAGCGCCCCGGTGAGATACGCGTGGCCGATGCCGCCCGGTGCCCACGAGAGGTAACTTCCAGTGCACAGCGCGCCGAACGAGTTGCCCAGCACGTCCCACTTCGCAAACCCCAGGTGCCGGCGCAAATCCTCCGCGTCAGCGACGACATCGGGACAGCGGAGTTTGGACAAGATGCGTTCGTCGATAAGCTCCGGCGTGCCGCGGTCGATCTTGCCGGAACGACCCGTGCCGCGTTCATCCATGAGGAAGATGCGGTAGTGCTGCAACGCCTCCGGAATCCAGCCCTGCATGAAGCGCGGTGCGGGGTTGCCGGGGCCGCCTTGGAGAAACAACAGTGGCGGAAGGCTCTCTCCGTCCCCGTGCGCGTAGAGCTCGCGCGCGAACAGCTCGAAGGTGCCCAACTCCGGGCGCTCGCGGTCCCACGGGACCTGAAGCGTATGTTCCCGCGTACGCGCGTTCGGGGGGATGATTGTGGAGATCATCAGATAAGTATGCCAGAACCTGGTTGAATCTTGAGCACACCTAAAACCCAGGAAGGCGATACTTCATGTCCAGCACGAGAAGCACACGGCCCTCCGGCAGCCCCCTGCCGAAGCCGATCCGCTCGGTGATGCACCCCGACGCCAGCCGAAAGGCCCGCGACAAAGACAAGTACCCCGACGGGATGCACCCCGGTCTGATCCGCGGCATCAGCGTTGAAGAGCAGCGCTACGAATTCGGAGTGGACAAGGTCGTCTTCGGTGTCGCGGCAGCGCTCATCGTGGGATTCATCGCGTGGGGTGTCTACAGCCCGGAATCGGTTTCGGAGACAGCAGGTGAAGCATTCGCCTGGGGCATGGAGCACGCCGGATGGCTGTTCAACATCGTGATGTTCGTCTGCGTGCTTCTCGTTGCGGTGATTGCGCTCAGCCGCATGGGCCAGATCCGTCTGGGCAAGGACGACGAGGAACCGGAGTTCGGCCGCTTCTCGTGGGTGGCCATGATGTTTGCCGCAGGCATCGGCGTGGGCATCTTCTTCTTCGGCCCGTCTGAACCGCTGCAATTCTTCCTCGATCCACCACCGCTGACAAACGAGGCCGGCACCGAGACCGCCATGCACCAAGCGCTCGCCCAGTCCAACTTTCACTGGGGTTTGAACCCGTGGGCGATCTACTCCCTCGTGGGCGCGGCCATCGCCTATTCCACCTACCGCCGCGGCCGCCCGCTGTTGATGTCCTCACTCTTCGCGCCGCTGATGGGCGAGTCGAACAACGGCACCATCCTCAGCCGCACCATCGACATCATGGCTGTGGCCGCCACCCTGTTCGGAACCGCGGCATCGCTCGGTATCGCCGCCCTGCAAATCGGGGAAGGTCTCGGCATTGTCACCGACCTCGAAGTGGGCAACCCGATCCTGCTGACCATCATCGGGGCCCTCACCTTGGGCTTTGTCATCTCCGCGGTCTCTGGTGTGTCCAAGGGCATCCGCATCCTGTCGAACACCAACATCACGCTGACTTTCGCGTCAATACTCTTCATCTTCCTCACCGGCCCCACCCTGTTGCTGATCAACCTGATCCCCTCGGGCACGCTGTACTACTTCCACGAGTTCTTCAACATGGCGTCGCGCTCGCTGTCCTGGGGCGAAGAGACGCTGGCGTTCCAATCCGAGTGGACTGCGTTCTACTGGGCATGGTGGATCTCCTGGGCGCCGTTCGTCGGCACGTTCCTGGCAAAAATTTCCCGCGGCCGCACCCTGCGCGAATTCATCCTCATGACCGTGGCCGTGCCTACCGGCATCCTCATCCTGGCGTTCAGCATCTTCGGCGGCACTGCGATCTCCTTCTCACGCGAGGGCGTCCCCGGGTTCGACGGCGAGTCCACGCCAGAACAAGTGCTTTTCTCGCTTTTCGACGCGCTTCCGCTATCCAACTTCACCCCCTACCTGCTCATCGCTATCCTGGCCGTCTTCTTCATCACCACCGCAGACTCTGCTTCCGTGGTCATGGGCACCATGTCCTCGAAGGGCGACCCGGAATCCAACAAGATGGTCTCCATCTTCTGGGGCCTGTGCATGATGGGCGTGGCCGTGGTGATGCTGCTGGCCGGCGGCGAGGATGCCCTAAGCGGCCTGCAGTCGCTGACGGTGTTGATTGCCCTGCCCTTCTCGCTGGTGGTGTTGGGCCTGTTGTTCTCCTTCGTCCGCGACCTGACCACTGATCCGCACACCATCCGTGACCGTTACGCGGAGTCCGCGCTGCAGTACGCGGTGTGGCACGGCCTTGAGGATTATGGCGACAACTTCGAGCTGGTAATCAAGGAGTCGCGCTACGGTGACGGTGCAGGCAAGGACTTTGACTCCTCCGATGACAAGTACACCAGCTGGTACGAGCGTTATGACGAAGACGGCAACCGCGTCGGCTACGACTACGAAACCGACACATGGGAAGACGGCTACACCCGCGAGGAAGTCGACGACCGAGTCGACGAGGACGACCCTGATTCCGATGTCGAATCCGAAACGGGCGAACAAACGGCAGACTCCGAACGTTAGACAGGCATGAGCTTGCCTTACCACCGGCTCGCGCGGACACACCGGCTGGGAAAGTACACGCCGTGGCACCCGTTCATCGAGCTGATCCTGCTGACAGCCTTTAGTTTCGCCTTGATGCTCGCGTTCATCCTTGTCGTCGGGTTCGCACTGGTGGCTGTCGATTATCCGCTTCCACTGAGGGGTACCTTCGAAGAACTCGACGAATCCGACCCGGCAATGAAGTTCCTGCTCTACGGCAGCCTGGCTGCCATGATCCCCGCCCCGTTTCTCGCTGCCCGTATCACTGGGCGCCGCCCGCGTGCTCTGTGGTCGGTGGACAACCGATTCCGGTGGGGCTTGTTCGGGCGGGCCGCGCTCGTAGTCGCTACCTTTCACATCGTCACATCGCTCCTGGATGCCGTTTTCGCCTCCACCGGCACCTTCTTGCCCGATTTTGACGAGCGTTCCCTCATCATCCTGCTCATCGTGGCCGCCTACACCCCGTTGCAGTGCGCCGCGGAGGAGATCATCTACCGCGGGGCATTACCGCAGATCGTCGGGGCATGGATCCGCAAACCCTGGTTGGCGTACCTGCTGCCCATTCCCTTCTTCGTGTTAGCCCACGATTACGACCCTGCCGGCCTGTTCTTCGTCGCCATCTTCGCCGTCTTCGCGTCCATCCTGGTCCACCGCACCGGCGGCTTGGAGGTGGCCATCGCCTTCCACGCGGGCAACAACATGTCCGTCGAGTGGTACGCCCTGATGGGAATCGACGCCGACATCACGGAGCGCCCCTCGCTGATCTTCATTTCCGAACTGTCCACGTGGGTCCTGTTCGCCATTCTGCTCATCGTGTTCTGGAATTTCTCGCCGCCAGCCCGCGAACCCGCCCCGGCCCGACCCCAGCCCGGTGTGCACTACCCCGCCGTTGCGCCACCTCCGTACCCGCCGCACCCTGCACTGCAAGGCCACGTTCCGCCGCACCAGATGCCGCAGCCGCAACACCCCCAACAACCGGTTCCGCAGCCCCTGCAGTATCCCCCATCGCGGAATCCTCTACCGGTGCAGTACCAGCAGCCACAGTATCCCCCGCCTGCGCAGTACCCGCCTGTGCCGCCGTACTACAGGTGAAAGCGCTCAAGGACCTCGTAGCGGGGCCCTCCGCCGCGACCTTCCCCGAGGTGGGATTGGACAAGACACAGTTCATCGCAGGTGAATTCCGGGCCGCGGTAGACAGACAATGCGCGGACGATGTCCGGGATGGCGTAAGGGTCGCGGGAGCGTTTCCCGGCCCTGCCGACCGTCATGTGCGGCCGCTGTCTCACATCCATATCCGGCAGGGCGCACTCGGCCATGAGCTCTTTGATCGGGTCGCCCCCGAGCCCCATCCACAATGTCCTCTGCTCAAACGCCCCGGCGCCGGAGACGTGCAACGTCGGCGCGGTATGGAAAGCGCTCACCTGTGCGAGGTGCTCACTAATCTGAGCTCCATCGTTCGGCTGATCGCCGTAGAACGCCAGGGTCACGTGCCAGTTGTCGGGGTCGGTCCAGCGGATCTCCTGCCGGGAGAATTTCCTGATTGGACGCAGCGCCGCAACGAGGTGCTCGCGCGCTTCCTCCGAAGGAAACAGTGCAGCGAAGAGCCGGATCACTATTCCTCGTCGGTCGACAGCGCCGCGACGAACGCTTCTTGCGGCACGGTGACCGAGCCGATGTTCTTCATGCGCTTCTTACCGGCCTTCTGCTTCTCCAGCAGCTTGCGCTTACGGGAGATGTCACCGCCGTAGCACTTGGACAAAACGTCCTTGCGCAGCGCACGGATGTTCTCGCGGGCGATGATCTTCGAGCCGATGGCGGCCTGGACGGGCACCTCGAACTGCTGGCGCGGAATGAGCTCTTTGAGCTTCTTGGTCATCTTGTTGCCGTACCACTGCGCGGAGTCGCGGTGGACAATCGCAGAGAACGCATCCACCGGCTCGCCCTGGAGGAGAATGTCGACCTTCACCAGGTCTGCTTCCTGCTCGCCGGCATCCTCGTAGTTGAGGGAGGCGTAGCCCTTCGTGCGGGACTTGAGCATGTCGAAGAAGTCGAAGATGATCTCACCGAGCGGCATGATGTAGCGCAGCTCCACACGCTCCTCGGAGAGGAACTCCATGTTCTTCATGGTGCCGCGCTTGGACTGGCACAGCTCCATCGTCGTGCCCACGAATTCCTGCGGGACGATGATGGTCATGTTGACAACGGGCTCGTAGACCTCCTGCAACTTGCCGCCGGGCCAGTCGGAGGGGTTGTGCACGAGCTGCTCGGTGCCGTCTTCCGCCACCACGCGGTAGGTCACGCTCGGCGCGGTGGAGATCAGGTCTAGGTCGAATTCGCGCTCGAGGCGGTCGCGGGTGATTTCCATGTGCAGCAGGCCCAGGAATCCGCAGCGGAAACCGAAGCCGAGGGCGACGGAGGTCTCGGGCTCCCAGGTCAAAGAAGCGTCGTTAAGCTGCAGCTTTTCCAGGCTCTCGCGCAACGTGGGGAAGTCTTCCTGGGACACGGGGAACAGCCCCGAGTAGACCATGGGCTTGACGTCTTCGAAGCCCTCGAGCGGCTCGTCGGCACCCTTGTTCGCCCAGGTGACAGTATCGCCCACACGGGTCTCGCGGACGTCTTTCACGCCGGTGATGAGGTAGCCGACCTCGCCCGGGCCGAGCCCCTTTGCCTTTTGCATGGTCGGCGAGACAATGCCGATTTCCAGGATCTCGTGCTGGACCCCGGTGTTCATCATCTTCACCTTTTGGCCGGACTCGAGCTTGCCGTCCATCATGCGGATGTAGGTGACCACACCGCGGTAGGTGTCGTAGACAGAGTCGAAAACCAGCGCGCGGGCGGGCGCGTCGGCGTCGTTAGTTTCACCGTCTTCACTCCGTGAGGACGGTGGCGGAATCAGTTCCACGACCTTATCCAGCAACTCCGGCACACCCATGCCGGTCTTTCCTGAAACGCGCAGCACCTCATCCGGTTCGCAGCCGATGATGTGGGCGATTTCCTCGGCGTACTTTTCCGGGTCAGCGGCCGGCAAGTCGATCTTGTTCAGGACCGGGATGATCTCCAGATCGTTCTCCATGGCCATGTAGAGGTTGGCCAGGGTCTGGGCTTCAATGCCTTGGGCTGCGTCGACAAGCAAAATGGCGCCCTCGCACGCATCGAGCGAACGAGAGACTTCGTAGGAAAAGTCCACGTGGCCCGGGGTATCGATCATCTGCAGGATGACCTGTTCCCCTTCGTGGGGTCCGCTGGTTGGGATCCACGGCAGGCGGACGTTCTGCGCCTTGATGGTGATGCCGCGTTCGCGCTCGATATCCATGTTGTCGAGGTATTGGTCGCGCATATCGCGCGCGTCGACAACATTGGACAGCTGCAGGATGCGGTCCGCCAACGTCGACTTGCCGTGGTCGATGTGCGCGATAATGCAGAAGTTGCGGATCTTGGACGGATCCGTGAACGTCTCCAACGCGAAATTTGTTGCCCTAGCCACGCAGGTCACCTTACCGCAGTGCCGGCAACCACAGACTCAGCGCCTACCCGGCCCGAGAGCTCTGCCACGGACACCATGATTCACCGACGCATAAATGCTTGTTCCGGAATCTGTCGGGCATTAGGCTAGGTGGCTATGAAGTTGTGGCGCCGCGAATCGGCAGATTCCGCGGACGAACGCGGCCTTCTCCGGTGGGTGAAAAACCGGGACAAACGGGATAAAGAGGCCTCGCCGCTGGATCAAGGTCTGGACTTGATCAATGAGCGCCTCGGGTACACCGAGGCGAACCAGCACCGCCGCGCAGCCCGCACCCGTGTCGTGCCCACCGGCGACATTGCCCGCAGCATTTTCTACGCTCCCGACATGGACGGCCAAGCCGAGCCCGGGGAGGTCGTGTGGTTCAACGTGCCCACCACCCCACCGAAGGAGCGCTCCATGCTCGTTGTCGGCCGCGACCGCCACGACGTGCTGGGCCTGCTCATCTCCGCCGACGAGAACCACGCTGACGAAAAAGACTGGATGCCCATCGGTTCCGGCGAGTGGAAACCCTCCGGCGAGCCGTGCTGGGTGCGCATGGATAAGACGCTGTCCATTCCGGAAACAGACCTGCGCCGTCGCGGTGCCCTATTCCCGGCGCGGCGCTTCGAGCGCGTGGCTGAGCACTTGCGCAAGCGCTTCGACTGGGCATAGCTCGTCTTCACCGTTTTGGGTGCGCGGGGGTCGCACTGCTAGGGTGTTCACGTTGTTTGCACCGTTTGCCGTTTCACGTCGGCATGGACCGCGGGCAGGACCTTGGGTTCGCGTGAGGTGCGTACAGAATCGCACAAGATCATCACAAAGCTAAGAGGTATTTTTCATGGCTAACATCAAGCAGCAGAAGAAGCGCGTTCTCACCAACGAGAAGCGCCGCCAGCGCAACAAGGCAGTCCGTTCCGCAGTGCGCACCGAGATCCGCAAGTTCAACGAGACTGTTGAGGCCGGCGACAAGGCAGGCGCTGAAGAGCAGCTGCGTGTTGCTTCCCGCAAGCTGGACAAGGCAGTGTCCAAGGGTGTCTTCCACCGCAACAACGCTGCCAACAAGAAGTCCAACATGGCCCGCGCCCTGAACAAGCTCGGTTAAGCTCCGGCTGCGTTCACCGCTTACCCGCCCTCCGCAACTGCGGTGGGCGGGTTTTTGCTGAAAGTTTGATGAATTCGCGGGGGTTAAAGTGACAGCCCGGGGGCCCCGTCGTATAATCCCCTCATGAATTTTAAACGACGGGGTGCAGCAGCACTCATGGCGGCTGCACTCAGCGTCGCAGCAGGGGTGCCCGCAGCGGGTGCGCAAAGCTCTTCGGACATCCCTAACCTGTCCTCCCAGACGAACCTGAACCAGCTGACGCAGATGTCTTCTGACCTGTTGGATTTCCTGCCCAAGGCGGGTGCCGGGGCCGGCTCGCAGACGATCAAGCGCACCGTCCAGGTGGGGGGAATGCAGCGCCACTACACCGTGGTCGTTCCCCAGGGATATAACCCAGGCCAGGCCTACCCCGTCATCATCGGTTTCGGCGGATGGCAGCACAACGCCGACCAGGCCCGCGGCTATGAGAAGCTCGAGTCTGCGGCCGGGAGCCGCGCCATCATCGTCTACGCCCAGGGCGTCAACAACGCCTGGGGCGGTGCACCGTACGCCAACACCTCGGTGAACACTGACGTCACTTACACCCGCGCGGTGGTCAACGACCTGGCGCGCACCCACAACGTCGACCGTAGCCGTGTTTACGCGGCGGGCTTGTCTAATGGCGGCGGCATGGCGCTCGCTCTGGCGTGCCATGCCCCTGACCTGGTCGACGGCGTGGCCGGTGTCTCCGGCGCGTACTACAACCCGACGGTGACCAACTGCGCCTCAGGCCGTGTGAAAACACTCATCATGCACGCCGACAATGACGACATAGTCTCCTACAACGGCGGAAACCGCCACGGCGGGCAGTACCGCGACGTGCGCAGTGTCTTCTGGGACTTCGGCGGGAAGAACGGCTGCAACATGAACAGCGTGAACAACCGCCGGGTTGGCAACACCACTGTCTTCGACCCGCAGGGGTGCAAGGCGAAGACCCAGGTGCAGAAGGTCAGCGGCGGCGGCCACACCTGGTTCACCAACCCGAGCGCCACCCGCGAGACGGTGAACTTCTTTCTGGGCTAACCCGTTACCCCACGGATGACTAATCCGGAGCCGGCCGCGATGAAGAACGCGCCGGCTCCGATGTCTATGGAGGGACCAGCACCGAGCAACTTACGGCGCACTCGTTTGGTGGACACCACGACGCTGATGAGCAGGAAGATCAGCAGTGCGGGCAGCCATAGTGCCACGATCACCAGCAGCGCCGTGCCAAGCGACGGACTCGGCGGCAGAAGCGGGGCAATGAGTGCTGCGAGAAACAGAACGATTTTCGGGTTGGACAAGTTCGTGGCCAGCCCTGTGAAGAATGCCGCGCGAACTGATCCGAGACGATCTACTGCGTCCTGAAGATCTGCAGGCGGCTGGCCGCGGTCACGCATGCCCTGCCGCACCATCGCCACCCCCATGAACACAATCCAGGCTCCGCCGATAACCTGCAGCAGCACCAGCACGCGCGGAAACGCCGTCAACACCGCCGCCGCGCCAAGCACAGTGAGAGTGATCCACATCAACGCGCCCAGCGAGATACCGAGCGATGCCGCCGCGGCGTGCTTGCGCGACCGAGTGGCCAGCCGCGTGATCAGGACGACATCCGGCCCCGGGGTGATCACCCCGGCGAGATTGAGCAGGAAGAGGACCGCGAAGTCGGCGGGATTCACCCGCCCATCAACTCCACCAAGTCGTCGCGGCCGAACATCCGAGCAGTGTCGATGGCGGAGGGGGCGCCAGCGTGCGGGTCAGCTCCAGCGTCGATAAGCACCTGCACGATCGCGTCCTCCTTCTTGAACACAACGCCTGCGAGCGGAGACTGCCCACGCGCATTTTGCTTATCGACGTCCGCCCCGCACGCAATCAACCCGCGCACCACCTCCAGCTGGCCCGCGTAGGCGGCGAGCATGAGCAAACTATTGCCATCCTGGTTGCTCAAATCCGGGTCAACGCCCTGGTTAACGTAGTCCAGCAGTGTCATGTCGCCGGTACGCGCCATGTTGAACAGGCGGGTGGCGAACTCTTGAACATCGTCTGGGATCTGCTGGTTGTCGGTCACGGTCCGCAGAATAGCACGCACCGTTAGGCGGCGAGCTGGGCGATGCGGCGCACTGCGTCCTCGATGGCGAAGTCCGGGTCACCACCCTGGCCTTTGACCTCCGCGTCGAGTTCCGCGACGATGATGACCGCCCGGCTCACCGCGTCCCCCGACCAGCCGCGGGCAATCTGCATTGTCTTCTTGGCCACATACGGGTTCATGCCGATGGTGCGCGCGACCTGGTCCGGGTTGCCGCGAGTCTGGTAGAGCTTGGCGATGTCGCCCACCTTGTGCGCCAACGCTGCCGCGATCGCTACCGGGCTTATGCCCAATTGCAGCGCGCGCCGTGTGCTCGCCAGTGCACGGTCTGTGCGCCCGGCAACGGCTTGGTCGGCGATATCGAAGCCGGACACCTCGGCCACGCCGGTGTAGTAGGCCCGCACGTCGGCGACTGTGATCTCACTGTTGGTGCCGCTCGCGTCTTTGGTGTCGGCCACCAACTGCGCGATCGCAGAGGCGAGCTCACGTAGATCCGAGCCGACCGATTCGAGCAGCGCCCCGACGACGTCGGGGGTGGGGCGGATGCCGTGGCTGCGGAATTCGTTCATCACCCAGCCCTGGCGGTCGCGCTGATTCAGCGGGTCCGCGGCATGGACTTCCGCCACCTTGCGGAACTTCTGCACGTAGGACTTATTGCGACCCTTTCCGCTGTGCACGATGATCAACGTCATGCCCGGTGCGGGATCCACGGCCGCTTGGAGCAGCAGCTCGGTGGGCTCTTTGCCGGCGAGGTCGGTGTCTTTGATGACTACGACGCGCTCTTCGGCGAACAACGAGGGGCTGGTCGCCTGCAGCAACTCACCCTCGGTGACGTCCCCGGCGCGCAGAGTGGTCACCTCGGCGGCTGGGCTGACCTGGGCGATGATGTTCTGCGTCGCGCGCTCAGCGAGGAAGTCATCCTCGCCGACGACGAAGTGGACCGGGTGGAGCATGACCGTCATTGTATGCCCTCCCGTCCTGTGTAGATGACCGGAATGCCGCTGCGGGTGAACACCGGCCGTGACTGTTGGCCAGCTTCCCGATCAAGCACGACCACCAATGTCGTGCCGGGTGGAACCGGCTCCACGTCCTCTTCTGTGTTCACGACATGTGCCTGTTCTGCGTCAACATCCCCTGGATCGTGCCACCCCGGGGAGTTCGTGGTTCCTCCGGCTACTGCGATGGTGAGAACTACCGCCCCGCACGCCACGGTCAGTCTCGGCCGCCTGGCCCAAAAGCCCGCGATGATCCATCCGTAACACACAACCACCACCAGTGGCGCGGCGCGGGCAGTCGCGCCCGGTAGCCCCGCACCGATCTCAGCCACGGTGCGGATCCACCCCGCCATCGGCGCTACGAACCACAGCACCGGTGCCGCGAGGGCAGAATGAATCTGCGCAAGGATCGCTGCCGCCATGCCCAGCACCGTCACCGCCCCCGTGACGGGGCTGACCACAACGTTGGCTATCACAGACACCACAGAGACCCGCCCCACCATCCCCGCGATGATTGGGGCGGTAGCCAGATCGGCTGCCAACGCTACCGATAGTGCCCGGTTGAGAATGTCCGGCCATCCAAGGGGTGCGAGCATCCGGTAGAACAGCGGTGACACCGCGACGATGCCGGCTGTCGCCGCCACCGATAACGCGAAGGCGAAGTCCACGGCGAGATCCGAGTCGACCAATACCAGGCCGATGACGGACAGGCACAGTGCGTGGATGGGCTCGGCCCGGGTTGAACTAATGACCGCCACAAACCCGACCAGGCCCGACACGGACGCCCGCAGCACGCTCGGCTCCGGTCCGACCAGTCCCGCGTAGACGAGCAGCGCACACCCAGCGGCGACGAGCTGCACGCGCAAACCCGCCCGCATCATCCGTGCCGCCAATAAAGCCGATGTAGCGACGTACATGCAGTTCGCTCCGCTCACCGCGCTCAAGTGGCTCAAGCCCGTGTCGACATACGCTTGCTGCTCTGTGGCGGATTGCAGTGAGACATCTCCGAGAACCATGCCGGGGATGAGGCCTTGGGCATGCTCGCCTACAGCGTTCTCGACAGCGACCGCGAACTTTTCCCGCACGTCCCCCGCCCAGGCGGCGAACCCCGTTGGTGGCCCGAGCACGGCCACGTCCCCGTTGATGACAACCGTCCCCACCCCGGGTCGGCTGCTCTCCCCCACCTGGCCCGACACCTCCACAAGGGATCCAGCAGCAGCGCCATCCGGTACCGTCTCCGTGAACACCGGAATCGCCGCGGGATACCCGTTCACGGACAGCTTCACCAGCCAGCCTCCGCCGGTCACTTCCCGTGGTGTGCCGCTGATGGTCCCGACGACAGTGTGCCCGATCTCATACGCCTGCGCTGCGACAATCCGCGCCCATGTCACCGCCAGCGCGCAGGCGCCTAACCCAGCAGTGAGCATGGCATGCCCCGGTTGTCGAAGCGCGAGAGCTGCCAGTGCGATGGCAACCACGAGAAGCGCTCCAGGCTGGATCCCGAACATAATGGCCACGAGAGTCACGGCCCACACGGTCGCGGCGGCGGGCACAAGACGCAGCTCGGACATTCTCCCCTCCCCCTCTTGCCCGGTTCTCGTTAGAGGGTCACTAGGTCCTTGACCGCGTCGAACTTCGCCGGGCCGATGCCCTTGACATCCATCAACTGCTCCACAGCCGTGAAAGGCCCGTTGGCTTCCCTATGAGCGACGATCGCCGCGGCAGTAGCTTCACCAACCCCGGGCAACTCAGTCAGTTCACCGGCAGAAGCGGAATTCAATGAGATCCCACCGCCTGAATCACTCCCGCTTCCGGCTCCCCCGGGGCCTCCCGCTGGGTCGCCTGCAGGCGGGAGCGGTGGGGATTCCCCGTGGGCAAGGACGTGGATTTGTTGACCGTCGACAAGCAACTGGGCCAGGTTGAGCGTCATCGTGTCCGCCTCGGGGAGCGGGGATGCCTGCTCCAGTGCATCTGCCACGCGTGCGCCGTTGTCGAGCGTGACCAACCCTGGATTCGCCACAGCCCCCACCACCGACACGACGATGGTTTCGGGACTAGCCCCCTCTTCGGTTTCGGACGCTGACCACTGCGGTTCCAAGGATTCTGCTGACGATGGCCCGTCGCGCAGCAAGAACCAGCCGATGACAAGGGCGGCCACGACAGCCACCGCTACCCCGGCCTGCCGGGGCGTGACGGTCAGGCGCGCTTCGGGGTACTCGACGCGCATGACGTCTTCTTCCCCCGTCGGCCGTGTTAGTTCTTTGAGGCGTTCAGCTGCCTTCGTCGTGGTCATGCCGCTCAAGGTATGCGCGTGTCAGTGCTACGTGAAGCCCCCATCGCTTTTCCTGTGGATAACCGTGATGACACGTCACCGAACCGCTGACGTTATCCACAAAGCCCAAGAACTCCACAGCTCTGAGGGCCCCTGAGCGCTAATCGACGGCAGGTGTGGCAAACAGGACCGTCAACCCGATCGCACCCTCACCTGTGTGCGCGGTGATCACATCGGTCATCGGGTACACCCCTACCGTGGAGCCTTCCGGAAGAGCCTCCTCGAGCGCATCGCGCAGCGCGTCGACCGCCTCCTTGTCACCGCTGTACTGGACTGCAGCCCAGACAGCCATGTCGTCAGCGCGCTGCGCCACATGACCGACGAGTTTGCTGAACGCCTTCGACTGCGTGCGCGTCTTCATAGCCAGCTCCAGCTTGCCGTCGTTCAGCCGCAGAATCGGCTTCGTGGCCAGCAGTGCCGCAGACAGGACAGCTGTGGTGGCGGAAATGCGGCCGGAGCGACGGATCTCGTCGAGCTGCGGCAGGTAAAGCCACGTCTCGGTCAAGGCGAGAGTCCCTTCGGCGGCGGCCACGCATCCGTCAAGGTCCGCGCCCGCACGGGCAAAGGCCGCGGCGATGACAGCGGCCGTCCCCACGCCCATGCCGGCCGAATTAGTGTCCACCACGCGTACGAGGTCGCCGAAGACAGCTGAGGCACTCACCGCCGCCGACCATGTCGAGGACAGACGCTTCGACAAATGCAACGCGACAATCCCGTCGTCCCCGCCACGTTCCAGCTGGCGGGCATACGCGGCAGCGAGCTCCAGGGAACTCAGCCCGGACGTGGTGTCTTCCTTGTCCTCATCGTCATTCATGACGTGCAGGTCAAGAACCGTAATATCCAGCTCGTCTGCCATGTCCTGCGGGATACCAGACGCGCTGTCAGTGACCACCCGGATAGCCATTAGCGCGCCAACCCTTGATTCCAGGCCTCCAGGTACCACTGCACGTCATCAGGGTTGACGGGAGAAACGAATCCGTCGGCAGTCTCGGCGCCCTCGAAGCGGGGCCGGGCCATCAACTGGGAGGTGTTGGTGTTGTTCAACCCTTTGAGCAGGGGGTACTGGGGGACGTCGAGGCCGAGCAGGTTGGACGTCAGCGCCGAGATCGTGCCGCCGTGGGCAACAAAAAGAACTGTGTTGCCGTCCCAGTCCTGGAAGGTGTTCATCAGATCGTCGATAAGCGGGCGCGCACGCGCCGCAACGTCGAGACGCGACTCGCCGCCCGGCGGAGCCCAGCCTGGATTGTGGCGCCATGACGCGCGGGCACCTGCGAACTCCGCGTCGACGTCGTGGTGCGTCATCCCCTGCCACGACCCCAAGTGCGTCTCACGCAGGCGCGGATCCAGCTCCACGTCAATGCCGAGCTGCTCCGCGATGATCTCCGCGGTGTCGCGGGCGCGAATCAGATCAGACGAGACGATTTTGACCACCGGGTGCTCATGGTCTTTGACCCACGCCGCGGCCGCACGCGCCTGCTCAACGCCGTTCTCCGACAGCGGCGTGTCCAGCTGCCCCTGCATGCGCCCGCCGGCGTTATACGTGGTCTGGCCGTGGCGCAGCATGATCAGGCGTCGGGTGGGGGTCATGGCAGGGTTCCTACAGATCGTCGCTGGCAGGGCCCTCGCCGGCGAGCGGAAGGTCCTCAATGGATTCGAGGTTACGCACCCCCGCGTCGTCGGTGAACTGGCCGGGGCGCTGCGGCGGCTCGATGCCTTCAACCTCAATGAGCGGGCAGTCCGTGTACAGACGATCCAAACCGTAGAACTCGCGCTCTGCATCGCGCTGCACGTGCACCACGAACAAACCGTAATCCAGCAGCACCCAGCGGAACTCGCGGTTACCTTCGCGACGCTTTGGCTCGGCACCAGCTTTAGTCAGCGCATCTTCAATCTCATCGACAATCGCGGCGACCTGGCGCTCATTATCACCCGAGACGATCACGAAAACATCGGTGATGGCCAAGACATTGGAGACATCGATGACGGCGATGTCTCGGCCGAGCTTCTCATCAGCCGCCTTTGCGGCGACAACGGCAAGTTCGCGGGCAGTATCGGAAGCAGTCAAACGTTCAGGTCCTTACGTGCGGTGATGGGCAGTGTGTATTCTCCCATGTGGCGGGTAGTCATTTCCACCCGACGTACATGTTGTTCTTTGCGATGTACTGGACAACCCCGTCCGGCACCAAGTACCACACCGGGCGTCCGTCAGCGGCGCGTTCACGGCAGTCGGTCGAGGAAATAGCCATCGCGGGGATCTCGATGAGATGCGTGCGCTCCTGGTGCACCTCCGGCAGCATGTCCTCCGCCAACTCGTATCCGGGGCGGGTGACGCCGACGAACTCGGCGAGGTCGAACATTTGCTCCCAGTCACGCCACGACATGATGGAGGCCAACGCGTCAGCTCCCGTGATGAAGAACAAGTCATCCCCCGGGTAGAGCTGGGCCATATCGCGCAGCGTATCGACGGTGTATGTCGGCCCCGGCCGATCCACATCCACACGGGAGACGTGGAAGCGGGGGTTCGACGCAGTCGCAATGACCGTCATCAAGTATCGGTCCTCCGCGTCGGAGACATTCCTGTCAGCCTTCTGCCACGGCTCACCCGTGGGCACGAACACCACTTCTTCTAAGTCGAAGATGTCGGCGACTTCGCTAGCCGCCACGAGGTGGCCGTTATGGATCGGATCGAAGGTCCCGCCCATGATGCCAATCCGGCGTGGGCCAGAAACACCACTCCCACCACCCGAGCCAGAGTTGCTTGCCTCTGGGCTGTCGTGGTGGTGGGAGTTCTCGGTGGGAAAGGCTTCTGAATTCATTGAGGCCAATCTAACCAGAATCTGCGCAGGTTAACTCACCTTGTAGGGCTCGAGAGTGCCGTCCGGCATCGAGTACCACCTAATCCTGGATGAGGGGAACATCGCTTTGAAGACAGCCATCATGCCGCCAACGACGAGCAGCACTGAGGCAACAGCCGTGACAACGATTGGCGCTGGGTCCGGTGCTGGTTTCTTTGCGATGCCCGGTGCCGGGGTCGGCATGGAAATCATGCCCGGGGACTCAACGGGTATTCCTTTCTTGTACTCGTTGCCCACCTTTCCGTACACCTCATCCTCAATGACCAAAACTGCGGGTGCAGGCGTGTCCTTATCCGGCGAATCCGACTCCGGCTCCGGCTCCGACTGAGACGAGCCTGACGAAGACACCGAAGACGAGTCAGCGTTCCGCTTAGCGGAGCTGGACGAGACGGAGCTAGACGGGGCCAAGCTAGACGGGGCGACGGAGAGACCCTCCGAGGTGTCCGTAGCCTCCTCAGCCTGTGCAACCGACATCAGCGACATGCTCGTTACTAGCGCAACTGTCGCCACTGCAAGCTTACGTGCAGATCGCATACAAATTCCTTCTATTCAGGGGGTGCTTACGGATAACCAAGTGCGGTGAACCTACCGGTATCTTACTCGACCAACCCAAGATCCGAAACGGCCTGAAATTAATTTGCCCCATTGGGATGGGCTGATGCAGTAACGGCCGTGGTTACCGCCCCCTGCGGCCTTGCGAAGCTCGTCGCGCCGTTACCCCCGCGGGGGCAAAACTCCAGTCAGACTCGCGTGTGCCCAGCCCCCTCGAGGATCCACTTTGTGCTGGTCAGCTCTGGTAACGCCATGGGTCCGCGGGCGTGCAGCTTCTGGGTGGAGATTCCAATTTCTGCCCCCATTCCGTACTGCTCCCCGTCGGTGAACGCGGTGGACGCGTTGAGCATGACGGCCGCTGCATCCACCTCCGCAGCGAACTTCTGCAAAGTAATCGCATTCAGAGACGCGATGGCTTCGGTGTGCATCGTCGAAAAGCGCGCGATGTGCTCGATCGCGCCGCCGACACCGTCGACAATCTGCACGGCAATATCCATGGAGAGATACTCCTCGGCCCAGTCCACGTCCGTCGCCGGAGCAATGTCGCGCGCACCAAGCGCCGAGAGCTTATCGACGTCTCCGTGCACCCTCACCCCAGCCTCCTGCAGCGCAGTAATGATGCGGAGTTGGTCGGTAGCGGGCAAGGCAGCGTCGATAAGCGCCGTCTCTGTGGCATTGCACACCGAAACACGCCGCGTCTTGCCGTTGAGCAGCATCTCGATGGCGGAATCCAGATCCGCGTCGCGGTCGATGTAGAAGTGGCAGTTGCCGGTACCCGTCTCGATGGCAGGAACGGTCGCATTCGTCACCACAGCTTCGATCAGGCGAGCGCCGCCGCGGGGAATGACCACGTCCACAAGCCCGCGAGCGGTGATGAGGTCCTGAACCGAATCGTGCGTATCGCACGGCAAAAGCTGAACGATCTCACGCGGCAAGCCGCGGGATGCCGCGACGTCCTGGAGGATGCCGACCAGTGCGGCGTTAGACTGGCGCGCCGACTTCGACCCGCGCAGCAGCGCCACATTCCCGGATTTCAGCGCCAAGCCGAAGGCATCGACAGTGACGTTGGGGCGCGCCTCATACACCATGCCCATCACACCGAGCGGCACGCGGACCTGCTTCATCGTGATGCCGTTGGGCATGATGCCGCCGCGCAGCACCTCCCCCACCGGATCCTTCAAACCTGCGACCTGGCGCAGGCCGCTGGCGATGCCTTCGATGCGTTCCGCGCTCAGGGCCAGCCGGTCGATGAGTGCCTCATCCAAGCCCTCCTCGCGGCCAGCTTCGATGTCGCGCTGGTTCGCCGCAAGAATGTCGTCGGTGCGCGCAATCAACTCGTCGGCCGCGGCGTGGAGCAGCGCGTCCTTCTCCGGCGTTGGCAAAGTGGCCAGCCTGGGTGCGACGGCCTTCGCGGCGCGGGCTTTCGCGAGGACATCGTCGCGCTCGGCGGCGCGCTCAGGTGTAATAGTCATGCTGACCAAGACTAGCGCTAGTACCCAGCCTCCACGTCGACTTCGGTCGGCATCTCGTCACCGCGTTCGAGCGCTTCCCAGTTGGACAATGTCAACCCACCGATGCGCTCCTTGCCCACGCGCGGAATATTCGCCACATGCGGCGTGATCAGGCAGTTGTCCAGCTCCCACAGCGGGTGATCGGCCGGCAGCGGTTCCGGGTCAGTGACATCCAGCGCCGCGCCGCCAATCCTGCCGTTTTGTAGTGCCTCCACAAGGTCTTCGGTGGCCACGAGCGGCCCACGGCCCACGTTCACCAGCACAGCGGTGTCCTTCATCTGCGCCAACACGTCAGCGTCCACCATGCCGCGGGTGTCCTTCGTCAGTGGGGCGAGCAGAACCACCACGTCAGCGCGGCCCCACACGTCGCCAGCATCGGCCATGGCGATAGTCTCGTCGGCGCCGTCAACAGGACGGCCGGAGCGGTTCACTGCAACCACATGCCGGCGGAATGGAGAGAGGAATTCAATGAGTTTCTTACCGATTCCACCGGCACCAATGACCGCCACTGTCATGTCCTCGATAAGGTAGCGCGTCTCGTAGGCGATGTCGCGAGTGGTCGACCCGTCGGGTTTCACGCGCGGGAACTGGTGCAAGATGCCCAGGATAAGCGCGAGGGTGGTTTCGGCGACCGTATCGTCATACAGCCCCGCGGCATTGGCCCAGCGCACACCAGAATTGCGCATCACCCCGGCCTCATCGAGGGCATCAACACCCGCCCACGCGAACTGCACGAACTGAACACTCTCCGGCAGCTGCTCCGGGAAACCGTCCGCTCCCCCGTGATAGACGAGCACGTCCGGATCGGCATCGATGCCGACGTGCTCGTGACCGGCAGCCTCGAGCTCGGCAACGGCACGGGGCCACGGTTTGGGCAGCATAGCGAACTTCATGGTTTCGAGCCTATAAGAGTTTTGAAGTGCGGGAGGCACGGTGGCTCGTGAGCTACTGATAGATGCGGGCGGTCAGGTTACGGGCGCACCTACATTTTGATTATCGCCTTTTGACCCCACCGCTCGAATCTGACCTGCGGAAACGCTGCGCCAGCGCAGCGAAAGGCGATATTAAAAACTAATGCCCCCTTCACCGCCCATTCGTGTATCGGCAGTGGTGATTTACCGTCAGAACGAACCTGCCTACAGACGCGACGCGTAGTTGGACAGATAGTCCGCGTGAACAACAGCCCGGCGCTGGTGCGCAGGCAGCTCGTCAGTGTGCTTGCCCAGCATCGTTTGCAGCTCGGCAGCACCGTAGGCGACTTCACCACGGCCAATTGCCTGTCCGTCGGGCCCGAGAATCTCCACGATGTTCCCGGCGTGGAACTCGCCTTCGACACTGGTGATGCCGACAGCGAGCAACGACGTTCCGCCACGTGTGACAGCTTTGACCGCGCCTTCGTCCAGGCGCAGGATGCCCTCGGCGTCAGCGGCGTAGAGTGCCCAGAACTTCCACGCGGACAGGCGCGAATCGGGCCGGGTGTGGAACACGGTCCCTACCTGGGCATCGCTCAGCGCCTCTTCGATCTTCTCCGCGGAGGTGAGCAGAACCGGAACTCCCCCACGAGTAGCTAAGCGGGCTGCCGAGACCTTCGAGGCCATGCCGCCGGTGCCAAAGCGCCCGCCGTCTCCTGCGACGACCCCGTCTAGGTCTTTGCCGCTGCGAACCTCATCGATGAAGTTCGGGGCTGGGTCGGCGGGGTTGCGGTCGTAGAGGCCGTCGACGTCGGAAAGCAAAATCAGTGCGTCGGCGGAAATCAGCGTGGCCACGATCGCGGAGAGCCGGTCATTGTCGCCGAAGCGCATTTCCGACGTCGCCACCGTGTCGTTCTCATTCACAATCGGCACCGACCCCAGCTGCCGCAGCCGGTCGATGGTGCG
Source organism: Corynebacterium genitalium ATCC 33030 (assembly GCF_000143825.1). Taxonomy (NCBI): domain Bacteria; kingdom Bacillati; phylum Actinomycetota; class Actinomycetes; order Mycobacteriales; family Corynebacteriaceae; genus Corynebacterium; species Corynebacterium genitalium. The sequence goes on along the minus strand of NZ_CM000961.1, from coordinate 1,163,898 downwards.
CTGGGCGTTGCGGGCGCGTTCACGCACACCGGCGTCGGACTGGGTGAGCAGCACCTGGCCAACCGTCCGGCCATAGCGGGCGAACGATTGGCCCCACGACTGCGCCAAGTGGATCTGGCCGGCGGCGGCAGCGGCCTGCTTCGTCGCCAAGTCCTGCGGACGGGTTTTCAGCCCGAGCGGCGTCATTCCCGCCGCAATCGCACCCGAAGAGACAACAATAACGTCGCTGCCGCAGGCGATGCGGGATTCGATCGCGTCGACTATGCGGTCGATCTTGGCTTGGGAGACGGCCGATGATTCGTCGACAAGCGAGCTCGTGCCCAGCTTGACCACGATGCGCTTGGCCGTGGCGATGTCGCGGCGAAGATTCATTTAACCCTGCCAGCGCTCACGGTCGGCTTCGCGGCGGTCAAGCAGGTCATCGCCGAAGTCGTACTCGTCGATGAGTCCACGGCGGGCCTGGGATGCGCGCTTGCGTTCGGCTGCCGACGCACGCTGCGTACCACCCAAACGCGCGTCCTGGCCGCGGCCTGCGAGCGTCGGATCGCCACCGATGGACGGTTCCCAGTCGAAGGAAATGTCGCCGATGGTCACGGTGTCGCCCTCGTTCGCACCGAGCTCACGCAGCTGGTCCTCGACACCGGCCTTGTTGAGGCGGTCCGACAGGTAGCCCACAGCCTCATCGTTCTCGAAGTCGGTCTGGCGGATCCACCGGTCGACCTTCTCACCGACCACCATCCAGGCACCCGGGAACTCGGGGTCTGGGATGACGGTGATTTCGTCACGGTGGTCCACAGCGCGCGGGCGGATGACCTCACGGTGCGTCGCCGTTTCGACCTTGGGGCGGGTAGCGCGCGATTGCTTGACGACGTCCCACAGCGCCCACTTCAGCTCCTCCAGCCCCTCATGAGTAACCGTGGAGATGGTGTAGATCGGCCAGCTGAAGCGCTCTGCGAGGTCGTCATGGAGGAACTCGGCCAGTTCGCGGGCGTCCGGAATGTCGATCTTGTTGAGGACAATGATGCGGGGGCGTTCCCGCAGGTCGCCCAGACCCGATTCGTGGCTCTCGGTCTCGATGAGTTCGGCGTAGGAATCCAACTCTGCCTCCAGCGCCTCAATGTCGGACTGCGGATCGCGGCCCGGCTCGAGCGTGGCGCAGTCAACGACGTGGACGAGCACGGCGGTGCGCTCGATGTGGCGCAGGAAGTCCAGGCCCAGGCCCTTGCCTTGGCTCGCGCCGGGGATCAGACCCGGCACATCAGCAATGGTGAAGGTGTCGTGTCCGACATCCACCACACCCAGGTTCGGTTGCAGGGTGGTGAACGGGTAATCCGCGATCTTCGGCTTCGCCGCCGACAGAGTGGAAATGAGCGAAGACTTGCCCGCCGACGGGAAGCCGACTAGGCCGACATCGGCCATGGACTTCAGTTCCAGAATGAGGTCGTGCGCTTGGCCCGGCTCACCTTTGAGCGCGAACCCGGGCGCTTTGCGCTTGGCGGTCGCCAGCGCGGCGTTGCCCAGTCCGCCATAGCCGCCCTCAGCGGCGATGAACCGCATGCCCGGCGCATTCAAGTCAGCCAGGATCTCTCCGTCCGCATCGCGCACGACGGTGCCCACCGGTACCTCGAGCACCAAGTCCTCACCGCGGGCGCCGTTGCGGTTGTCGCCCTCGCCGTTGCCGCCGCGCTTTGCCTTCAAGTGCGGGCGGTACTGGAAGTCCAAGAGGGTGTGCACCTGCGGGGACACCACCAGAATAATGTCGCCGCCGTGCCCGCCATTGCCGCCGTCGGGCCCGCCGAGCGGCTTGAACTTCTCGCGGTGCACGGAAACACAGCCGTGACCGCCGTCGCCGGCCTGCAGGTGCAGGACAGCTTGATCAACGAACTGTGCCATGGTGATGCTCCTTTCACACGGTGCTGCGTGTGTTCTCTTGTTGACATTAAGCGAAAAGCGCCGGGAAAACCCAGCTGGGTTCACCGGCGCATGACGCTCAAGCCGCGTTTAAGCGGTTGCGGAAGCGGACTTATCCTCGACGACCTCATCCTCAACAAGGTTGGCCTCGTTTGCGGCCTCGAGGACCTCGGAGGACACGCCCTCACCGTCAGCGGGGACGATGTTGACAATGCGGCGCTTGCGCTTGATGCCGAACTGGACGGAACCCTCGGTCAGAGCGAACAGTGTGTCGTCGCCGCCGCGGCCGACGTTGTCGCCCGGGTGGAACTTGGTGCCGCGCTGACGGACGAGAATCTCGCCGGCCTTGACCTGCTGGCCTCCGAAGCGCTTGACGCCGAGGCGCTTGGACTCGGAGTCACGACCGTTCGCGGAGCTGGATGCACCCTTCTTGGTTGCCATGTGTGTATCTCCCTACTTGATGCCAGTGATCTTCAGCGTGGTGTTGGGCTGGCGGTGGCCCATGCGACGCTTGTAACCGGTCTTGTTCTTGTACTTGAGAATGTCGATCTTCGGGCCCTTGCCGTGCTCCACGATCTCAGCGGAGACGCTGACCTTTGCAAGGTCATCGGCGGTGGAGGTCACGTTGGCGCCGTCGACGAGGAGAACCGGGGTGAGTGCCACAGAATCGCCAGCTTCACCCTCGATCTTCTCGACCCGAATGAGGTCGCCTTCGGCAACCTTGTGCTGCTTACCACCGGTTTTGACGATAGCGTACATAGCGGGTTACCCCTTTCTTCTACTCGTCCGGCACCGGCATGCCACAGCACCGAATATCATGTGAGATTCTTTGAGCGTTTTAGGGTTTCTACCAGGCAGCCCTGCCCGCATGCTCCAATACAGCAAGGCGCGCCCCAAAACAGCGACTGTCAAAGACTACACCGCACCCAGGACAAAAACCAAACAGCTCCGGGAACCTTTCTTGTCTTCGGAGCATTACACTGGCGGAAGACACACGCGGTTTTTCGCGCTCACCTGTTCAAGAAAGGAGGTCCCGACGATGACTGAGTCTACTGAAACCATGAATCTTCCGCCCTTCAGCTCCCTTTTCGCTGAGAGCGCCCCGTCCGAAGATGCGCTTGCGCGCATGCTCGACATCGCGGTCGACCCCGCAACACCCGAACCCGACGGCGATCTCGTTCCCGACTCCGACAGCCTCGTGCCGTACGAGGAGGAGGGCGACATCGACCTGGCGGATTTCGACGAGCCTTCGCTTGACGACGGCGCGCAAGCCCCTCCTCCGTCCGACGATGCCGGCGCAGCTGACGATGCCGACGAGATCGACTGGCCGGAGCCCGACCAGCCGGACGAGTTCGCTGACAGCTCGGCTGATTCCGGCGATCTCGGCTCCGATGATCTCGACCAGTTCGGTTCCGATGACTTCGGTTCTGACGACTTGGACGATTTCGGCGCTGACGACCCGTTGGCAGGGCTTTAAGGAGGGCGCGTGGATAGGGACACAGAAAAGCAGCTGGTCGCTCGCGCGCAAAACGGCGATGAGAAAGCATTCGCTGAACTTGTCCGCGACGCGAACCGACGCATGTGGGCGGTGGCGATGTCGGTGACGGGCAATCAGCACGACGCCGAGGACGCCATGCAGAACGCCATGATTTCCGCGTGGAAGAACATCGAACGGTTCAAACCGGAGGCGAGGTTCTCCACGTGGCTCTACCGCATCACGTCCAACGCTGCGTTGGACATCATGCGCAAAAAGCGCGAGCTTCCCGACGATGAGGCCGGTGCGGAGGAAGCTGATAGCGCTGCCCCCATCCAGCAGCGCGTGACCACCACGATGGTGGTGCGTGAGGCCCTCGAGTCGTTGGACCCGGACTTCAAGGAAGTCTTGGTGTTGCGTGAATACGCGAGCCTGTCGTACGACGAGATCGCCGCGCACCAGGGCATCCCAGTCGCAACAGTGAAAAGCCGCCTTAACCGTGCGCGCGGCAAACTAAAAGAAGCCCTCGTGGCCAGCGGCGCTGGCCCGTAGGGCGTTTCTTATTTACGGTACCCCCGCGAGCAAATGTGCTCGCTGGGCCATTAGCGGAATCCGAGTTCCTTCAGTGAGTCTTGGATGAACGCATTCTTCTGCGCATCATCGTCGCCTCTGCTCGAGAGATGCACAGCGAACTTCTTATCCGGATAGTAAATGATGGCATTAGGACCCGAGTACTTGTCGGGTTTGACCATGTAGACGACAGGCCCTCCGCCCTTATCTTCTTCGACTGTGAAGTCGTCTTTGCCATCCATACGCTTCATGATGTCGATGGCCGCGGTGGCGTTGTCGTCCCTGAGAATTGTGGCGTACGAGATGCTTTCTGTATCGCCGTCCCGTGGAATGTTGCACCAATGCGATTTCACCGAGGTATCTTCAATCCATCGAATCCACTCCTCAGCTGCATCTTCCTCCACTTGGCACGTTTTCACCAGATCTTTGAATTGCTGAGGGAGGAAGCCATCATCACCGATGAGCTCACCCATTGGAATGTACTTAGCATCAGGTGCGGAAGACGTTGAGCTAGTTGGCGAAGATGCCGCCGCTGATGACGTTGTGTTATCTGCGGGTGCGGTCTCAGACTCGTTGACAGAAGGTGCTGTCGACGATGCCTCGGTCGACCCGTCAGTGTCATCCCCACCACGAGTCACCGCCCAGCCACCAATACCCAACAGCGCAACGGCACCCAACGCACCAGCGGCAATCAACGGACCCTTACCGCCCTTGTTCTGCTGCGCACCACTTGACGGCACCGACGCAAACCCAGACGCCTGACTCGGACCCTGACCGTACGGGCCACCGCCACCGGCGGCACCGGCCCCAGCGAACTGGCCCGGCTGACCAGGCATGCCAGCCTGGTCTCGCTGGCCCGGCCGTGGCGACTGCGGAAGTTGCGCCGTCTCACTTTGTCCAATCGGCCGGCTCACACCGCCCGGGGCAGGCTGGCCTTGGGGACGCTGCGGGCTTTGCGCCGCTTGCGGGGGTTGGGCTGGGCCGCCAAACGGATTCGCACCCGGAGCAACAGAACGCTGACCCCCACCCCGAGCCGACTGCGTAAACCCACGCAACGTCGCCACCAACGCACCACGACACACAACCGTCTTCGGATCATCAAGACGCATCACACGCCCAACACGACCCAACTCATCCTGTACAAACGGAATCCGCGACGACCCACCCGTCAAATAAATCGGCGTATCCGCAGACGTCACCCCAGCCTCACCCAACACAGCACGCGTCATCTCAGCCGCACGCCCAATCGGGGAAGAAATCACCCGGTTGAACTCATCACGGGTAATCAACACATCCCTCTCCCCCGACGGCGAAGAAATGGTGACGGTTGCAGACGAGGTGTCGGAGAGCATCTCCTTCGCTTCGCGGATGTTCTCCTGCAGAGCGTTCATCACGGACGTGGGCGCGGTGCGCAAGGAATCGGCCAGGTCGGGGTCGTCGTGGTCGATCTGCTCAATGACCCAGCGGTAGACAAGGTTGTCGATCGTCCTGCCGCCGAGACTGTTGTCGCCCTTCGCGGCAACGACGCGGTAGTCGCCGTTGTGCTCCGCGCGCAGCACCGCGATGTCCAAGGTACCGCCGCCGAAGTCGAACACAGCCACGTGCTGGCCTGCGGGGACTTGCTGCTGAGCGGCATAGTGGATGGCTGCGGCGCGGGGCTCGGAGATCATGCGCAGCTTCGATGACGGAATTCCGGCGCGCTCTGCCGCATCCACCAAATTCCCCACCGCATTGTGCGACCACCGCTCCGGATGCGTCAACGTCACCGTATCCGGATCCACGCCAGCGTGCTGAGACTTCGCGCGGTCCACAATGTCGCCGATCAGCGCAGCAAAAACCAACTGCGCCTGGACATCATCACCCTCCAATTCAATCGTCTCGTGATCAATAAACCGCTTCGGGGACAGCACCAGGCGCGAAGGGTCGCGCCGCCCGGCGAGCAGCGCCGAGTCGCCGCTGACCACGTTTTTACTGTCAGAATCGACATAGATGGCCGATGGCATCAGGTTGGAGCGGTGGCTCAACGCCACAGCTTCGATCGCCCCGCCCGCCGGACTCGTGTGGGCGGCCGCCGAGTTAGAAGTACCGAAGTCAATTGCTAAATTCCACGAACCGGCCATGCCGTTTCCTCCTTAAACACAAAGACGGGCATTAGTCTAACCCGTGCTGGCTATCTGGTCATCTGTTTCCAAGCTGATTGGTAGGCCACAATCAGGCGTTCGCGCGCGTCATCTTCCGCGGCGGACAGCGGGGTCATAGCAAGCTCACGTAGCTCGCCGAGTTCGCTGCGGAGGACGTCAATGACGCGCTCAGGTGGGGCGTCGGCACGCAAGCCGACTTTCTGTGCCGGGGTGGAACCTTGGATTGCTGCCCGCAGCCGCGGGATGAGCGTTGAGTTCGGCGAATCCGCCGCCGTGTTCTTGAAACTGCGGTAGAGCATGACATCCTTCATCGCCGGCTGCGATTCCAGCACGGACTGCACCCACAGCGCATGGTCGCGCGACTCCGGCGCATTGGACAGCGTGTCCAGGGCATCGACAACGCGTACTGCGCGCTGCAGAGTGGCAAAATATGGCATTTCTTCGGTGATGATCGTGGTCAAGCGCTCAATTCCCGATGTTCGCTTCATCCACTCCAGCAGCCCTGCCGGCCCCTGCTCTGCAGCCACCGTGCGGCCATACATGAGCCCGTACTCGCCCATGACGTCCAAGAGATGGTCGCGCTCGTCCGCGGTGAAGCCTTCCACGCTTGTCGACGGATCCTCCGCCTCAACAAACTCCAGCATCGCATCGCGGTCCAGGCCGGCCAGCGCTGCGACATCGCGGACCACCGCACCAGTGACCCGACCCGTCAAGGCAGATTCAGCCAGCAAACCCGACAACGGGACCATCGCGCCGACCGTGCCGCCCATTTGCTCTGCGATACGTCCCGCGTACGCCTGCGCGACTTCCAGCGGGTCCTTCTGACCGAATGCGCCCGCGCCGAATGAGTCGGCCCTGGAGACCACACCCACCACCGTCAACGGGGTCATTCCCAGATCAGCCACGAACGCGCGTTCGTCGTCGCGGGGGGCGGAGTCAGACAAGAAGACCACGCAGTCGGCCCAGGAGGAGGCTCGTTTGGTGTCCTGGGAGCCGTCGATAAGCATGCGCCGCGTGCGCGCCTCGTTTTCGACGGTGAGCGTCGCTGTACCCGGGGTGTCGATGATGCCGAGCGTGGCCAAACGCGCAATCGGGATGAACTGGCGGACGAAATCAATTTCGTCGAGCGGGCGGCCCAGATCCGCCAACGGCTCCCCGGCGAGCGGAACGCTCTGCACCTTGCCATCGAGACCGATGATCTCCGCGCGGGCCGGCGCGCCTTCGTCGTAGACGCTGACTGCCATCGTGCACTCCAACGACCCGGTCGCCGCGATGCGGCTCTCCGTCAACGCGTTGACCAGTGTGGACTTGCCCGACTTCAAGCGTCCGATGACCGCGACTCGTGGCGGACGCGAGACCAACTCGCGCAGCTCGGCTGCAGGCCGCTCGAGGTGCGGTCCTCCCTGACCGAGGGCGTCGATGCTCTGGCGGAGAAGAACGTTGAGCGCCTCAGCGCCGTTCTGGTGGGGCTGGCTCATAGTGGTCTCCTTAGAGAGTCTGGAGGTGGGTCTTCAGCTCGTTGATCGTGCCCGCAATGATCTTCTGGTTCTTGGACAGGCGCGTGATCTTCTCTTTGCGCTCCGTCTCCGTCTCGCGGGCGGCGTTACGGGCTTGCGTAATGTGCTCTTGCACCTCTTTTTGCCGGTGGCGCAAGTGCGAGCGGTAGCGCAGAACCATTTCGGTGCGGGCGGAGGCGATCATCGTGTCCAACAGGCGGGTAATGGACATGCGCGTCGTCTGCGTGATCTCGCGCAACCACTGGATCAAGTGGGTCTTGCCGTTGCGCAGAGCACGGAAGCTCATGTTCACACCGACCCAGACCACACCTGCCAGCGGCGCGAACGGAATGATGAACGACAACGCGCCGGCACCGATCGCACCCATGGTGAGCATCGAGGGATCCATCAGGTCCTTCGTCTTCTTGTCCACCTGACGGCCCTTCACGGCCTCCGGGGCAATAGAGCTGACCGCAGCGCTGAGCACCGAGTGGACAATTTCCGGCCGGTCCGGAAACAACTGCTCTGCCCGTTCCTTGATGCCGTCGAGCTGCTTGTCCAGGGTGCTGCTGATCAGTTCCGTCAGCTCCGCCTCAATCTGGCTGGTGAACACCTGCGGCTTCGAGCGCAGGACGCGCATGCCCTCTTTGTTGATGCGCTGCGTCCATCCGTTGCGCAGCGCTTCGATGTCTTGGTCCAGCTCGTCGGTGATGCGGTTACGCATGAGCTGGATATCGCGGGCGAGCAACTGCTCCCACTCGGAGGCGTGCTCTTTGAGCTCCTCAAGCTCTTTTTGCTCCTCCTCCAGCTTGGCCACTCCCTGCGTGGGCTTCGCGTTCAGTTCGATCTCACGGGCGATCTGCTTCTGAATACCGTTCAGCGTGGTCATGATGGATTCGATGGAGCTGCGCAGACCCAGCGCCTTCGGGTCTTTCAACATGCGGTGGATCTCGTTGCGGAGGTCCACGATGCCGCTACGCTGGGCAATCGCCTCCGCACGCTCCGGGTCCGTGGCTGTCATATCCACCGAATCCATAGCGCGCAGGCTAGAAACCCCGATCACCGGGACATCGGCACCGAGGTGCTCGCGGATGAGCCTGCGGTTGTCCTCCACAATCGCCCGCCACCTGCGGATGTTCTTATCCGTCTTGGTCACAGCGACGATCACGGCGCCGACCTCCTGGCGCGCTTCGGCGAGAATGTCCATCTCCGGCTTCGTGATCGGCGTCGACGCATCGCACACCATGAGCAACACGCCCGCACGGTGAGCTTCGCTGAAGGACGCCTTCACCGCGTGCTCGTCAAGACCACCCACGCCAGGCGTATCGACGATGGTCGTGCCTGCAAGTGCGGGCCATTCCAACTCGATCGACGCTGCCGTAGCCAGCTCATCGTCGTCGCTGCCGCTACGTGAGCCCTCCATGCCGTCGATGGTGACGTAGCGCGGCAAATCGGCGATGTCAATGGGCTGGCGCCCGTCGCCGCGGTTGAGTTCGACGCGCGGGGAGATCGGCCCCTCCCCTGCCGGGGCGACACTGACGCGGATCGGGGCGCTTGTCGACGTCAACACGTCCACCGGCAACAGCTCCCGCTGCCCCACAAGCGCGTTGACAAGGGAGGACTTGCCTCGCTTGATCTCGCCGACGACAACGACTGTGCCCGTGCGGAAAGGTGCGTCCAAGAGGTTCTCAGCCACATCGACGGCAGAATTCTGGCCGTAGCGACGTGCAATGTCCATCGCTCGGTCGAGTGATTCCCGCGGACTTCGTCGCTGCGGCGATGCCTGCTGAGCAGTGTGCTGAGCAGGCTGAGAAGTGGTCGGTTCCATGACGGCCATTTAAGCCCAAATTATCTCTTGCTGCGCATTCTTCAGCGCAGAGAAGAAGTACCTTCTCAGGTATAAGCAGTTCTTAACCTGGTGTTTTGACATTTTTGGTTGAAAGTTTGAGAAAAACTTCAAACCTTCCGGGAACCTTGGGCATAGGCTGCGCATTACACAGGTGACTGGACAGAACGTCAGGTCACAACAGCCCGGGAAGCCCGGACCGCAAGACCACCGAAACTACACACAACACACGAGAGGAACGAACAATGTCCGACCAGGGAAACGCTCAGAACAACACCCCGAACACCCAGAACCAGAACGCACCCCAGAACGCTGGCGCTGAAGAGCAGACCGGTGTCCCCACCCAGTTCGAGTACACCGACGCCGAGGGCAACGTCCACACCGGTGACATCCAGGGCGGCCAGGACACCACCGGCGACGGCAACCTGGACACCTTCCACGCCGACATGGACGGCGACGGCGTCGCAGAGACCCGCATCTTCGACCGCGACGGTGACGGCAACGTCGAGCGCGTCGAGGTTGACTTCGACGGCGACGGCGCTCCGGACTACGCCGCGCAGGACACCAACCGAGACGGCCAGACCGACGTCGAGCACTTCGACACCGACGGCGACGGCATCATGGACACCACCGTCCGCGACGTGAACTACGACCACCAGGCTGACAGCGTCGAGTTCGACACCGACGGCGACGGCGAGATGGACACCCGCTTCTCCGACACCGACAAGGACGGCAAGCTCGACTCCTTCGCCTTCGACACCGACGGCGACGGCCAGATGGACTACCGCGAGTACGACTTCGACGGTGACGGCCAGATCGACTCCACTGACGGCACCCCGTCCGGCCCGAACCAGGAGCAGCGCGAGTTCTTCGAGAACATGGCGGAGGGCGCACCGGCTGAGCAGGGCGCACCGGCTCCGGCTCCGGAAGCTCCGGCTGAGGAAGCACCAGCTGAGGAGGCACCTGGCGCTGCCGCACCAGCACCGGCACCGGCACCGTCTGACTCCGACGACATCGCTCTCGACGACCTCGAGGACGAGGAGGCTGCTCCGGAGCGCGCCACCGAAACCGACCCGGCAATGTCCAGCGAGGCTCACCCGGAGGGCGGCGTGGTCGTCGACCTGGACGGCGACGGCTACGCAGACGCTATCGTCTACGACACCAACAACGATGGCGAGATCGACGCCATGGAGGTTGACTCCGACGGCGACGGCATCACCGACACCCTGTTCGTCGACTCCGACTTCGACGGCAAGGTCGACGAGCAGCACTCCGACACCGACGGCGACGGCATCACCGACGAGGCCATCATCGATGTCGACGGCGACGGCTACGGCGACTCCCTGCTGACCGACACCACCGGCGACGGCTACTACGACACCGAGGAAGCCATCGACACCTACAACGAAGCACCGGAGTTCCCGGACTCCGAGGGCATCGACTTCGACGCACCGACCGACATGGCCTAAGCACGACCGCTAGCTAACGGCTAAGCCCCCTCCCGCTGGGAAGGGGGCTTCAGTCATTGGCGGGCGTTTAGTGGGAGCCGCGATTTAACGGCCCCCACCGGTTCTCCTCGGTTCAACTAGCTGGTGCGACGGGTAGCGCGCCGACGCCCGCGGGAGCGGGTTTGGGCCGGCTGGTCGCTTTGCTGCGGCGCAGCCTTGCCACTCGACTTCTTGGCCGGATCCTGGCGCTGCATCGGCTTCTCGTTCACCGGCTGCCGTGCCGTATCGCGCCCAGCCGTGGTGCGACGGGTCGCCCGGCGACGACCGCGGGAGCCGCGCTCCGGCGCACGGCCCGGATCAGACGTGCGGGGCTGCGCGCTTTCAGCGGAATCGTCCGGTTGGTCATCTTCCGCTTCAGCCTGCTCGTAGTCCTCCCGGCGCGGGCGGTGATCCGACGTGGAGTTGCCGCGAGTGTTGCGCTTGCGGCGCGGCGATCGCTCGAATTCCTCGACAGCTTCCTCGTACGTCTTCGCCGGTTCGGACGCGTCCTCGTCGTCCCGACCGGAAGAATCCTCGGGCGTGTCCTGGGCGTCGGTGGTCTCCTGCTGCGGGCGACCCTTGCCGCGGCCGCTGCCGCGTCGACCGCGGCGGCGGGAGGAGCGTCGCTTCGGCCGGTCCTCATCGGAGGAATCGTCGGTATCGCTTGTGTCGCTCGTGTCGATGGGTTCGACTGGGTCGTTGGTGATCACGACAGCGTCGGCAAGCTCTTCGAGCTGCTCCACGTCCTTCTCTACGTCATTCTCGGTGTCCCGCCCGGACTCCTGGGAAGGATCATCGTCACGGCCCTGCATGGCCAGAGCTGCCGGGTGGCCCGCCGGATCCTGCGCCGGCTTGCGGCGGCGGGATTGGTTCCCGCGGCGGCCGCCACGACCCGAAGCGTCGTCGCGTGAATCGGTTGCGCTGACGGGATCGTCGGAAAGCACAATGCCCCGGCCGTCGCAGCACTCGCACTTCGTCGAGAACGTCTCCACGAGCCCTGTGCCGAGGCGCTTGCGCGTGAGCTGAACCAGGCCCAACGAGGTGACCTCGGAGACCTGGTGGCGCGTGCGGTCGCGGCCGAGTGCCTCCTTGAAGCGGCGCAGCACCAGTTCCTGGTTCTCGGGCAAGATCATGTCGATGAAGTCGATGATGATCATGCCGCCGATGTCGCGCAGACGCAGCTGGCGGACAATTTCCTCGGCCGCCTCCATATTGTTCGACGTGACCGTCTCCTCCAGCGAACCGCCGGAACCGGTGAACTTGCCGGTGTTGACGTCGATAACAGTCATGGCCTCGGTCCGGTCGATCACCAAGGTGCCGCCGGACGGCAGCCACACAGTGCGCGACAGAGCCTTCTGAATCTGCTCGTCGACACGGTAGACCTCGAATACGTCCTGGCCGTCGTGGTCGCCCCGGTCGAACAGCTCGAGCCTGTCAGCGAGATCCGGGGCGACGGACTCGACATAGTTGCTCACCACGTTCCACGGCTTCTTGCCGTCGACAACGAGCTGCTGGAAGTCCTCGTTGAACAGGTCGCGGACGACCTTGACCAGCAGACGCGGCTCCTCGTACAACGTGACCGGTTTGGAACCCTTCGACTTCTTCTCCTGCTCCGACTGCTGCCTAATGGTCTGCCATTGGGTGTGCAGACGCTTCACGTCCGCGGCAATGGCCTCTTCTGGCACGCCTTCAGCGGCCGTGCGGATGATCGCCCCGCCCTTACCCGGAACGACCTTGACCAGAATGTCCTTCAACCGCTTGCGCTCCGGGGCCGGAAGCTTGCGCGAAATTCCGGCACTGTGCCCGCCCGGCACGTAGACCAAGTAGCGGCCCGCCAAGGAGATCTGCGTAGTCAGGCGCGCGCCCTTGTGGCCGACTGGGTCCTTGGTCACCTGCACCAACACCTGGTCACCGGACTTGAGCGCCTGCTCGATGCGGCGCGCGCGACCGCCGAGGCCGGCAGCCTTCCAGTCGACTTCGCCAGCGTAGAGCACGCCGTTGCGGCCCTGGCCGATATCGATGAACGCAGCTTCCATGCTGGGCAGTACGTTCTGCACACGCCCCAGGTAAATGTTGCCGATCATCGAAGCACTGTCGTCGGAGTCAACGAAGTGCTCCACCAACAGGCCATCTTCCAGGACGCCGACTTCGGTGATTTTGCCGGGGCCGTCGTGACGCGAACGCTCCCGCACGACCATGGTGCGCTCGACCGACTCGCGGCGCGCAAGGAATTCCGCCTGGGACACCACGCGCGAACGGTTGCGATCTTCTTCGCGGCGCTCAGTGCGACGGCGGCGCTGCGCTTCTAGACGCGAAGACCCCTTGATGGCCTTCGGCTCGTCGATCTGCTCGGGCTCGGCATTGTCCTGCTTCTCGGTGCGCTTGCGGCTGGTCTTGCGCGAACTACGACGCTTCGATTTGGACCCGGAGTCCTCGCTGTCCTCGCTCGCCTCGCTGGATCCTGCGTCGGCAGCGTCGCCCGGGGCGTCCTGCGTCTGCTCGGTGCCCTTCGCATCGCTTTCCGACGAGCGACTCGCCCTCCTCCGCGACGACCGCGGCGCCGCCTTGAACACCGGCGCGTAGAGGCCCGTGGCGGAATCTTCGTCATCATCCTCCGGGGCCGGGGTCACGTCAGGTTCGACGTCGTACAAGACTTCAGCGTCATCCGTCTCGTCGGTGTCGTCGCTGTCTTCGTCAGCGGGTTCCGCAACCCCGGCAGACTCGAGATCAGCCTCGACCTTCTCCTCGATCTGGTTGATCTCGTTGGCCACATCCTTGCGGACGCGCTCGCGGATCTTGTCGTCGGAGGAGCTGGGCTGGGACTCCAAAGCGTCAAGAAGCTGCTCGGTTTCCGCGCGTGTCAACGAGGACTGCGCCACCTTCACCATGCCCAGCTCGTTGAGCGCGACGACCAGGTCCTTCGAGGACATGCCCAGCTCTTTCGCCAAGGCGAAGACTCGGGTCTTCTCACCGAGACGGGAACGGTCGTACAGCGGAGTAGCGGACTGTTCAGCTGCCTGCGTTTCGTTATGCTGCTCTGAACTCGATGTCGACTTCTTAGCAGCACGCCGTGATGATTTCTTGGCCGTCTTTCTCGCCGTCTTAGTCGACTTCTTTGCTGTTTTCTTGGTGGATTTTACCGCAGATTTTTTCGTTGTCTTTTTCTGCGCCGGCGCCGCGGAGGACACCTCAGTGGTGGTGTTTTCGTCGCTGTCAGCCACGGAAAGAACATCTCCTATTGAATTGCCGCGCGTGAGCGACTATCCCCGCCGGGCGCTGGTGGGAACAACCAATAGCAGGTTCTCTCCCACCGCCGCCGCACAGCGCTGCTAGCTTCTAGCCGACAGTCAGCTCCGCGCAGTGAACGATTCTCGTACAAAGCTTGATGAACATTCATATGCCACGAAAGGCATATAGTTCAGCAACCATTGTGGCATACGGAGCTGGGTGTGGTGGGAAGCCGGGCGGGGTAGAGACGTCGATAAGCTTATTGCTGGAAGCCCTGACCCGGCACCCATGTCCGCGAAACCGCGAGACGCGCCGACGCGCCCGGGTCTTCGACGTTGGACACGCGGTAGAAATCCATGATCACACGGTCCTTCTGCACGCGCGCAATGCCGTAACCGTGCGAATCGAAGTCGACGTGGTTTACCCACGGGTTCGCCGAGTACATGACCTGCTCCACCAGGTGGGTGACCGGGTTGTCCTCAGGCGTGTACGTGCGGGTGTACTGCGTGACAATCTCGTCCACATTGGGCGCGGTGATCGAAGAGCACACCATCTCCGCGCCGATTTCCAGCCCGTTGTGCTGCACGGAGTGCGCCCACTCAGAGTGAATGTCGCCGGTGAGGAACAGCGTGTGCGCCTTGGTGTTGGTGAGAATGTTGAACAGCTTGGCGCGCTCAGCGCGGTAGCCGTCCCACTGGTCAGTGTTCACAGCCAGGCCGGCGGACTGGGTGAACTCGTCGATGGCGTAGTTCGCGGTACGGTTCTGCTCAGTCGTGTTCGGCAGGTGGCCGATCTCCATGCGGGAAATCATCACCGAGTTACCCAGCACATTCCATGTGGTGTCGGCGGATTCGACCTGACCCTTGAGCCAGTTGAACTGCTCCGAGCCGAGCATGGTGCGCTCCGGTGCGTCAATCTTCTTGCTGAACGTTTTCGCCTGCTCATCGCGGTAGGAGCGCAGGTCCATCATCGTCAGCTGCAGCAGGTTACCGAAGCGGTACGAACGATAGATGTGACCGCCTTGCGACGGGCGGGTGGCGCGCACCGGAAGCCACTCGAAGTAGGCCTGGTGCGCGGCCGACTCGCGGACCTTCCACTCACCTTCCTCGCCAGGGGTGTGGTTCTCGGCGCCACCAACCCAGGAGTCATTGGCAGTCTCATGGTCGTCCCACACAACCACCCACGGCGCTGCAGCGTGCGCGCGCTGCAGGTGCTCGTCAGTGCGGTAGCGGCCGTAACGGATGCGGTAGTCCGCCAGCGTCACAATCTCGTGCGCCGGGTGGTGCGGGCGGGAGACACCGGACTTACCGGCGTACTCCCCCGTCGGGTACTCGTAGATGTAGTCACCGAGGAAGACCACGACATCGACCCCGCCAGCTTCGGCGCGCTCAGCCATGTCACGGTACGCGGTGAAGTAGCCGCACTCGTAGTTGGCGCAGGACGCAACAACGAGCTTGTACTCGTTGATGTCAGCGTTGGACGCGGGCGCGGTGCGCGTCTTGCCCACCGGAGAGATGGTGTCTTTGTAGCGGAAGCGGTAGAAGTACTCCGTCCCCGGCTGCAGGCCACGCGGGTCCACCTTGACGGTGTGGTCGGTAACTGCGGTAGTGCGGGCCGAGCCACTGCGGACAATGTTCGCGAACGCGTCGTCGGTGGCAATCTCCCAGGTCACATCCGCATCTTCACCTTTTTCAGATCCCGGCGCAGCCTCTGGGGACACACTCACGCGGGTCCAGATGATCACCGAATCCGGCAGTGGGTCACCCGAAGCAACGCCGTGCATGAACACCGACCACGGCTTAGGGGCCGGGGCCTTCGGCAAACGCGCCGAGGACAGTGCAGAAGAAGAGGATTGCGCGTGAGCGACTGCTTGCGTTCCGACGGCAGCGGCTGCAGCAGCCGTCGCCGAACCGGCCAGAAAACGACGGCGGGGAAGATTCTGGGAAGTCATGCACTAAGAATCAAGTCCCCGATGAAGAGCTGCAACCGGAGCAGCAGTTCATCGGGGACTGTTCGGCACGAGTTCACGTGCCATTAACCGAGTGAGGCTTTAGAGGTTCGGGAACCAGATCGCGATCTCGCGCTCAGCGGATTCCGGCGAGTCGGAGCCGTGCACCACGTTCTCACCGACGGTCAAGGCGAAGTCACCACGGATGGTGCCCGGGGTGGCCTTCTCCACCGGGTGGGTGCCACCGGCGAGCTGACGCCACGCGGCGATTGCAGACTCGCCCTCGACGATGCCAGCGACCAGCGGAGCGGAGGTGATGAAGTCCACGAGCTCACCGAAGAACGGCTTGTCCTTGTGCTCCTCGTAATGCTTCTCAGCGGTCTCGCGGTCAGCGGTACGCAGGTCCATCTCGACGAGCTTGAGGCCCTTGCGCTCGATGCGGGTGATGATCTCGCCGACGTGGCCGTTTGCCACACCGTCGGGCTTAATCAGAATCAGAGTGCGTTCAGTCATGCGTTCCAGCCTACGGGATGACGCTACAGCTCGCGCACCACGGCTGCTGCATCTTCGTAGCTGGTGTTCCGGAACCACAACTGCACCTGGCGGGCCGCCATATCGTGGTTGCCCTCCTTCTTCATGCGCTCAATGGTGGCGCGCTGCTCGCTGTCGAGCTCGATCGACGTGCGCTCCATCTGCCGGTACTTATCTGCCAGGCCGAGCACCAGGAACAGGGCCGCGGCCGCAAGCGCGGCGACGGAAATCCAGGTGGGCAGATCCAGGAACACGCCGACGATAGCGACCAATGAGAACACGGCCGCAAAGATCAAGGAGGCAGCTTGCATGAACCACACCCTACTTCACAGTGTTTTCGCTGGCCCGGCGAGCGTTGAAGCAGCAGAGAAACGTTAACCGTTTCTCACTAGAAAGAAAAAGCGACTTACCTCACATTCAGGGGGCTAATTGTTTTATTATGCGAAGTACTGCCGCGGACCCATCTTTCCCCGCGGCATCCATGCGCGAGACCATTGACTGAAAGGCCAGACTCCATGATCTATTCCAGCCCGTACCCGGACCTTGAGCTGTTCGGCGGCTCCGTCTACGACCTCATCTTCAACGACCTTTCCGGCGATGACGCCCAGCGCACCGCGATCACCGAGCTGACCACCGGCGACACCGTCACGTACGCACAGCTGCAGGAGATGGCAGACGCTATCGCCGGGTATTTGGCTGACCGCGGTATCGGCCCCGGCAACGTGGTCACGCTGCAGATCCCGAACTCCATCAACTTCGCCGCAGCCTTGTTCGGCATTTTCCGCGCCGGGGCCACGGTCAACCCGATCGGCGTGCTGCTGAACGACGCTGACGTGGAGAAGGTGGCCACAATGGCCGGGGCAGACCTGTTCATCGGTGTGGCCGACGTAGGGCATGACAAGCATGTGTGGGATCACGAGTTGGCGGGAATCGTCGAAAAGCGACTGCCCGCACCCGAGCTGAGCGTCGATGGCAGCGCGCTCGCGTCAGTGCCGTTCTCCTCCGGCACTACCGGGTTGCCGAAGGGTGTCATGCTCTCCCACAGCAACCTCACGTCCAACGTCCTGCAGGCCGTGTCCATGCTCGAGCGCAACGGGATGGACAAGCACGTCAACACCCTGTCTCCCCTGCCGTTTTCCCACATTTACGGCATGACCGCGCTACTGCTTGCACCGCTGCAGCTGCGCTGGAACGTGCACACTCTGCCGAAATTCGACTTGGATGTCTTCCTGAGCGCGCACGGCGACCACGACATCGAGCTCACCTTCGTCGCTCCCCCGATGGCCGTCGCACTGGCAAAGCACCCCGCCGTCACCCCGGAGGGCTTTGCCGCGAACAAGATCATGTTCTCGGGTGCTGCGCCGCTCGATGAGGAAGTGGCCCGCGCCGTCGAACGCCGCCTGGGCACCACGTTTGTGCAGGGCTACGGCATGACGGAAACCTCTCCCGCGGTGTGCATTGGCATCCACGGCGAGACCAACCCCGGCTCCATCGGCTTCCCCGTACCGAACACCGAGTGCCGCATCGTAGACATCGAGACCCTCGAAGACCTCCCGAAGGGCGAGTCCGGCGAGCTGCTCGTGCGCGGACCCCAGGTCATGCGCGGTTACCTCAACAATGAAGAAGCCACGCGCGAAACATTGCTTGACGACGACTGGCTCCGCACCGGCGACGTCGCCCGCGCCGCAGACAACGGCCACCTCTACATCGTCGACCGCGCCAAGGAAGTGATCAAGTACAAGGGCTACCAAGTCGCACCGGCTGAACTCGAAGCACTCCTGCTCACCCACGACGCGGTTGCAGACGCCGGGGTGGTCGGCGTCGACCGCGACGGCCTGGAAATCCCGCGCGCGTTCGTCGTCCTGCAACAGGGCGCGTCCTTGAGCGAGGAGGAGTTGATGGACTGGGTCGCCGAGCGCGTTACCCCGTACAAGAAGATCCGCGCGGTGACGTTCATCGACCAGATCCCGAAGAATCCGACCGGCAAGATTCTGCGCAAAGAACTGCGCGATATTCCGCTGGAAAGCTAAGGGGTTGATGGGAGAAATCCCACAGCGAATTGGCGCTCGAATCGTTTGATAAATTCTGCGATAAAGGTCACAATTAAGGGCGGAATTGTTTCGCTCCACATTTTTGAGAAAAGAGGGCAAAGATGGCTGACAGCCAGAACCCAGTCCACGAGCTGCTGGATCCGAAAACCGACTACTACCAGGTATTCGCCGACGTCGAGGGCGAAGATCTGGAGTGGTGGAAGAAGGCCCGCGACTTCTGTGACTACGCCCGCCCGTATGTGAACGAGGGTTGGGAGAAGGCCGAATACCAGCTCCACGTCGTCGAAGAAGCCGGTAAGCGCGGCCTGGTCCGCGACGGCATCGACATCGAGGGCGAGCCCCACATGTCTGTACGCGCTGCACGCCTCATGGCGTTCGAGCTCGCGCGTACCGACGCATCCCTCGGCACTGCTTTCGGTGTTCAGGGTGGTCTGGCTATGCAGTCCATCGCCATGTGCGGCTCTGAGGAGCAGAAGGCGAAGTACCTCAAGGCCATGTCCAAGCTGGAGATCCGCGGCGCCTTCGCGCTGACCGAGCCGGACCACGGTTCTGACTCCATCGGCCTGGAGACCACCGCCGAGCGCGACGGCGACGAGTGGGTCATCAACGGCGAGAAGAAGTGGATCGGCCACGGTTCCGTCGGCCACATCGCCGTTGTGTGGGCGCGTGACACCTCCGATGGCCAGGTCAAGGGCTTCATCGTCGACCAGGACCAGGACGGCTACGAGGCTGAGACCATCACGGGCAAGGCGTCCCTGCGCGGCATCCCGCAGGCGCACATCAAGCTCAACAACGTCCGCGTCTCCGAGGACCGTCGCCTGCCAAACGCGAACTCTTTCCGCGACACTGCGAAGGTCTTGGCCGGCACCCGCATCTCCGTGGCATGGGCCTCCCTGGGTCTGGCCACCGACTGCTACGAGAAGGCCCTGGACTACGCGCAGCGCCGCACCCAGTTCGGCCGCCCGCTGGTGAAGAACCAGATCATCCAGCAGCGCCTGGCTGACATGCTGCAGGACCTGACCTCGATGTTTCTGTACTGCCGCCGCCTGCTCGAGCTGGAAGAGTCCGGTGAGATCACCGAGCAGCAGGCCGCCCTGGCCAAGGTCCACTGCACCCGCGCGGCCCGCAAGATCTCCGCTGACGCACGCGACATGTTCGGCGGCGTGGGCATCCTGCTGGAGAACGACGTGGCCCGCCACCACGCCGACATTGAGGCGCTGCACACCTACGAGGGCACCGACACCATGCAGTCCCTCATCGTGGGCAAGTCCATCACCGGCGTCGGCGCTTTCGCTGGCTAGGCCCCTGCCCCCTCTGGTGACTCCCAGCTGCATCGCGACCGGCCCCCGGCGCGGTGCAGCTTTTCTAGCTCTCATTACCTGTTCCACTTGACCGAAGAAGCGAGAAAACTCATGACACAGACCGACGAGAACCTCACCGGCGTTGCCGCCCTGCTGAACCCGAAAACCGACTACTACCAAGTCTTCGCCGATGTCGATGGTGAAGACCTCGAGTGGTGGCAGAAGGCCCGCGAGTTCATGGAGTGGGCCCGCCCCTCCCTCAACGAGTCGTGGGAGAAGGCCGAGTACAACATCCCTGCTGTTGAGGAAGCTGCCCGCCGCGGCCTGGTCACCGACGGCATCGAGATCGACGGGCAGCCCGGGATCTCAATCCGCGCCAACCGCCTGATCCAGATGGAGCTGGCGCGTACCGACGCGTCTACCGCCACCGCCCACATCGTGCAGTCCGGCCTGGCCATGCGTTCCATCTCCGAGTGCGGTTCCGAGGATCAGAAGGCTAAGTACCTGGGCCCGATGTCGCGGATGGAGATTCGCGGCGGCTTCGCCCTGACCGAGCCCGACCACGGCTCTGATTCGATCGGCCTGGAGACCTCCGCGCGCCGTGAGGGCGACGAGTGGGTCATCAACGGCGAGAAGAAGTGGATCGGCCACGGCTCCGTCGGCCACATCACGGTCGTGTGGGCCCGCGACGAGGAAGACGGCGAGGTCAAGGGCTTCATCGTCGACCAGGACCAGGAGGGCTACTCCGCCGAGACCATCACGGGCAAAGCATCCCTGCGCGGCATCCCCCAGGCGCACATCAAGCTTAACGACGTCCGCGTCTCCGACGACCGCCGCCTTCCCAACTCCCACACCTTCCGGGACACTGCCCGCGTGCTCACCGGCACCCGTATCGCGGTGGCCTGGGTCGCGCTCGGCATGGCGATCGACTGCTACGAAAAGGCCCTCGACTACGCCCAGCTCCGCGTGCAGTTCGGCCGCCCGCTGGTGAAGAACCAGATCATCCAGCAGCGCCTGGCCGACATGCTCCAGGACGTCACCTCCATGGCGCTCTACTGCCGCCGCCTGCTCGAGCTCGAGGAAGCCGGCGAGCTCAACGAGAAGCAAGCCGCCCTGGCCAAGGTCCACAACACCCGCGGCGCCCGCAAGATCTCCGCCGACGCACGCGACATGTTCGGCGGCGTGGGCATCCTGCTCGAGAACGATGTCGCCCGCCACCACGCGGACATCGAATCCCTGCACACCTACGAGGGCACCGACACGATGCAGTCCCTCATCGTGGGCAAGTCCATCACCGGTGTGAGCGCGTACCGCTCCTAACCTGAAGGGGCGTGGCACCTGGCCAGCCCTCCCCTGCTGGCCCGTCCCGGCCCCTAATCCTCGAACAGTAGCGCTCGGAACGGGCCCTTAGTCGAGCTCGACTTCCAAGAGTGTCCCGTCCCGGTCCGCCACAACGGTGACCGGGTGACCACCGAAGAGATCACCGTCGTCGAATTCGATAAGTATCTCGCCTTTCTCCGGGACGATCACGCTCGTCGGGCGGAAACGCCTAGCGACGTCCCGCACTCTCCATTCCCGCGCGGGAGTGCGGCGGCCCTCAGCTTCGGCGACATCGTGGCGCCATTCGTTTGCCCTGGGCAGGGCCTCAGTGGCGGCGAACTTGCGGGCATCCTTGAGAAACTTTCGCGTGATAACGCGGTTCAGAACGTGCACGGCTGATGCGAACCGTTCTTCGTGCTGAGTCAGCCCCTGAGAGAGTGGATCCGGATCCTCATAGGGGATGCTGACATTGACACCGAGTGATTTTGCGTGCCCTTCGAAGGAGCCAACGAAGCCTCGTTGAATGGTCAATTGGCCAAGCTTTGTATTGATCACCCCATTCTTGGCCGCACCTGTGGCGATGTCCTCCAGCTCCGGATCCGATTGAGGAGAGATCACGTCCCACACCGAGAAGAGAAGCGCGGTCCCTTGCGCCCGATACTTGGAGAAAGGAGACAATGCCCCTTTCGCCCGGTACACCGTGAATGGTTTCAAATCTGCCATTTCACCGGGATCGAATGACATCTTCCCGTTCTTCGTGCGATTAACCTGCGGGTATGCGATGTTGATCTCACCTGTGTGCACCGCACCATCCGGAAGCGTTCGCACAACGAGACCATCCACATGCTCAAGTTTGACGCTAACGCTGTCCTCACCGAGAAGGTTGTTTCGGGCTCCCCGCGCAGGCACCTCAGTGAGAACGAGGAGGAACTCCAGTTCATCCCCCTTCAACAGTGATTTCACGGCAGGTTCATTCGGGAATTCGCTGTAGAAGGAGAGCACGGCGCCGATTTTAACCGCGACGGTTCAGTACCGAGTCGGTGTGACCGTCGGCAAGCTTCTTTGGCTAGTGGAACTGGCTTGCTGCATTTATCCCAGCGGTCTTCAAGGGAACGCGGCTAGGCTCGGCGAGAGTTCTCGCTTCCGTGTTTCTGAGAGGAATTCGTCATGAACTCAATCGGCAACCCCGCTCCTCTTCCCGCAGACCGCATCGGCCTGGGTTGCATGGGCTTCAGTTGGGGTTACAGCAGACCTGGTCAGCTGGACGACAATGCAAGCGTAAGCACCATACGTGAAGCCTTCGATGCTGGAATCAGGCACTTCGATACCAGCGACATGTACGGAGCCGGCCACAATGAAGAACTCGTAGGCAAGGCCTTTGCAAACAACTCGGATGTCTACATCGCTACGAAGGGCGGCATCGTCGTCGATAGTGTCGAACCCTTGCAGATGCATGTTGATGGTTCCACCCGGTACCTCCGCGATGCCCTCGACGCGTCCCTGCGCCGGTTGAATCGTGAACATGTGGACCTGTACTACCTGCACCGCCTCGATGGAACCATTCCGGTGCAGGAACAAGTTCAGGTGCTTGCCGACGCTCAAGCCGCCGGGAAAATCCGCAATATCGGAGTGAGCGAACCGACCTACGACCAGTTAGTCGCTGCTTCCGAGGTAGTCACCATCGACGCGGTCCAATCTGAACTCTCAGTCTGGACCCGCGACCCGCTGAAAGACCAGCCCTCTGAGCACGCAGACAGCAAGACCAACGTCCTGCAGTGGTGTGAAGACAACGGGGCGTCTTTGGTGGCCTTCTCCCCGCTCGGCCGCGGTTACCTCACCGGCACGTTGAACACGTCCGAACTCATGGAGGGCGATTTCCGTAGTTGGATGCCACGTTTTACCCCGGACGCGCAGGAACGCAATGCTGTCATCCTTGAAACTCTTCAGCGCATCGCGGAAAAACACGGAGTGGCAACATCCCAGGTCGCTCTTGCCTGGGTGCTCAGCGTCAGCCCAGCGGTGAAAGCGATTCCAGGTAGCCGAAGCATTGCCCACATCGTCTCCAACTATGAAGCAGCGAACGTGCAGCTCGACGCCGATGACATCGCGGCGATCAATGACTTGCCCGAGCCAACCGAATCCCGGTACTGATGCCCCCTCAAGATTCGGTTGACTGTCTCATTGTCATCGATGCCCAAAAGTGGATTCTTGATCTCTGCGAGAATCAGTCCGTTCGCTCCAACCTCATCAGAAAGATTGCGGACACAGTTGATACCGCGCGCAACCACGGGACGGATGTGCTGTGGATCCAGTTCCGCACAATGGATGACTCTGACGGCGGCCTGCTCGGTAAAGCGCGTCTCTTGTCGGAATGCGGTTACCGGGAATCTGACCCCATCATCACCAAGTTCGGGATCGACGCCTTCTCAGACACCTCCCTGGACCAGGAATTGGGAGCCCGACAAACCGGACGCATTGCACTCGCTGGGTTCTCGACAGCTCACGCCGTGCTCGCTACCGCCTCCACGGCAGTGCGCTTGGGATATGAAGTGATCGTTTACGGTTCTGCCTGCAGTGCCCCGACAAAAGGCGAACACGAGCACGCGCTACAGCAATTGTCCAAAATAGACTCAGTGACCGTTCTTTGACCTTGTAGAAGTGGCGCACCTACGAAGGATGCAGGTAAACAGCCACATCGTTGAACATCCCGGGGTTAAGTAGCAGAATGTGTGTCTGATTTTCAGCGTTTGCGCTGGTCAGGATATGTAAATCAGGCTTGAATAGGGTTCTGGACCTTATTCGGGCGGATCAAACCTGAAGCTTGTGCCTAGTCGGCGTCTGTAGCCAGGTGCGAGTACACCGCAAGGTCGTTGTACTCGCCACGCAGCAGCTCGGCATCCCTATAGATTCCCTCAAACGTGAATCCGGCTCGCTCCGCGACCCGACGAGAAGCGTGGTTATCCACTGCGGCGCGTAGCTCGACGCGGTGGATGCCAGCCTCATGTGCGTGCTGTGTAACGGCACGCACCGCATCGGCCATGACACCGCGCCCACGCGCCCACGGGGCGGCCGTGTAGCCCAGTTTAGCCTCGTGACCGGACTGCTGCCGCATTTCAATGTTTCCGGCATAGCGCCCCTCCACAACGATCACCCACCGCGTCACCCCGGTTGGAGGAGCGTCCATGAAGGACCGCAGATGATCCTGCGTGTACGGATGCGGGACATGTGTGAAGCGCACCGTCAGTTCGTCTTCGACGGATTCCAGAATGTCGTCAGCGACGTCGGGGATCTCATCGACCTGGTCCCACGGGACAAGTTCCATGGGTAGTGACGTTATCAATCCCGATGCGCACGTGGTGCTCGACATCAGCCAGCAGCCGCTCGCCCGCGGTTACCAGCATCGAACGTTTCCCGCAGCGCGATTCCCATGACACAAGCTGCATGATCAGCGACGAAACCCGACGGCTAGCGCTTACTGTCTTTGCAGATCGTTGAAGATCTGCTCGTTGAAATCGTAGACATACGGGCCCCATTTTCTAATGGCCGTGGTCAAAGCGGCGTCGTCTAAACCCATGCTCGTATCTACCACCCCGCACGTGAACATCTCGATGTGGTCGCCGTTATCGTATACGTAAGCTACGGGAGCCGCCTCTTGCATGTTCAGCCAGTTGATCGAGTGCGCAAGCGCCTCCCCCAAACCGGGCCGGGACGGCAGCGACGACGCGATGATGAACCGGAGCGCACCGTCTGCGACTTCGATGTCCATTTGCTGGCCGCCGATGCTGGTCTCTACGAATTGCCCAGTGTCAGTGGTGCGTACCTGCGGCATCGCACCAGTTATCTGCGTCATGCTGCGCGCCACACGGGTCGCAGTGACTGGGGGTCCGACCTCGTCGTCGGGAGTGCATTCGTCGTTGTACACGTCATAAATGTCAGAGTTCAATTTGAACTGTTCGGGGATGGCCACAGGGACCGTGACATCGATGAACCCGTGGCTAGCCATCTCGCGGTACCACGTATCAATTTCGCGAAGGCAGGTGTTCCACCACGACTGGACTTGCCCTGACGTGAGGCTTTCGCTGGCAAACATCGTCGATTTCGCCATCACCCGGTCCTCATAAAAGACGAACCGGCACATCCCGAAAGCGGGCATCTGCGGCGCATTGCTGAACACCAGAACCTCGGGTTCTTCGGAGACCACCCCCGGCAGCAGGAAGGTCGCCTCGATCGAGGCATGCTCGTCATTGAGCGCGATGAACGCTGCCATTCCATCCACCGGATATTCGCCGGTGACCTGAGCCCTCTCGTCGCCGGTGAGAACGTGTCGGCCGAGATACGCTAACGCTACAGCGCACGCATTCAGGGTGAAGGGGATCTGCATTGTCGTGTGCTCCTGCTACTCGGATCGGATCGCTCACATAAGCGTATCTAAGTACTCGCACCACATGCGAAAGAACCGGCTCCCAGGTAGAAACCCGGGGCCGGTTCTCGGAGGTCGCATGCAGTGCCTTGGGGCGTGCTAATTGTTCAGCGGCTTACGCGTGGTGGCCATAGCCACTGCGCGGTCGTGGTTCTCCTGGCGGGCCAGAACCTTGGCGGCTGCCTCGGACTGGCGCTTACCCAGCTCCTCCTCGGAGGCAGTGCCTTCACCGGCGAAGACGGAGGCGAGGGCCTCGCCGATGGCGGCGTCGGTCTCGGAGCCCTCGGTGTACTCGAGGGTCTCGTTCGTGAGAGGGAGTTCGGCGTCGGCCGGGGCGGTGTAGCCGTCGGCAAGCTTCTTCACCAGCTCCAGCGCACCCTCGACGACGTGGTCCGGGGACTGGATGATCTCGTCGTTGTCACGCCAGAAGTCGATGTTCGCAGCCGGCACCGGCTTAACGGTGCCCAGCAACGCGTCGAACGCGACCTTGTGCGGGTTCGGCACATCGAGTTCCACCAGGCGCTCCAGCAGGCGCACCGGGCCGGACCAGCCGGGGAACAGGCCAACGTTGCGCTCCGGGAAGCCCACACGGGTCTCGGCGTGGATGACGGACGCGTCGGTGTGCAACAGGATTTCCATGCCGCCGCCGAGCGCGACACCGCGAACAGCGCCGACAACCGGGTACGGGGCGGTGCGCAGTGCGCGGAAACCATCGATACCCTGCTGGATCGTGCGGCGAAGCGCCTCATTGTCACCCTCCGGGCCAGACAGCTTCGCAATGGTGCCCAGGTCGGCGCCGGCGGAGAACGCACGCTCCTCGTCATTAGCGATGACCAGGCCCTTGAGGTCCCACTCGTGGGCGTGGGTCAGCAGCTCTGTGACGTTGTTAGAGTTGGAGTTCATCGGGGTCTTGTAAGTGAAGACACCGAAGCCTGCGTAGTCGCCCTCACCGAGCTTGTACACTGCAGCGTCATCGTTCTCAGCGACGACCTCAGCACCGTCGACCAGCTCTGCAACCTTGATCACGCCTTCGCGCTCCGGGAAATCGGTCAGGGTACCGTCGGTGCCCAGCACCTTGCCGTCGGCGTAGAACCCGCCTGCGTTCTTGGCGGACTCGAGGAGGGCGGGGGTGTCGTCGAAAAGCGAGGCGACGTAGTCAATGCCAATGGAATCAGCGAGCTCGAACGGGCCCTTCTTCCAGCCGTAACCGAGCTGCATGGCGATGTCGATCTGGTCGACGGTGTCGGTGATCTCCGGAGCGGTGTCGCAGCAGTACTTGATGAAGGTCTTGAAGACCTCCTTCGCGTACTCACCCTCCGGGGTGCCGGAGTCCATCAGCTCCTTGGCGTCCTTCGGCACCTCGAAGGACTCCTTCGGGCGGTAATCGCCGGCCGCGAAGTCGTAGACCTCGTCGCGGCCGCGGTAGAAGCCGGACTCGGCGGTGCGGCCGGTGAAGCCCTTGTCCAGGAGGGTCTTGAACTCCTCGCGCTCGACGATGTTGTATTCGTGGTACGCGTCCGACTCCGGCAGGGCCTTGAGCAGCGAGCCCCAGATGCCCGGGACGAGCTGGATGCCCACGTAGTCGAACAGGCCGAAGATGCCGGTGCGTGGCACGCCGAACGGGCGGCCGAAAGCGACGTCAGCCTGCTCCGGCTTGATGCCCTGGTCGAACGCGGTCTTGGCGCCGACAGCCATCCAGAAGTTGCCGATGCGGTTGGCGATGAAGCCCGGGGTGTCGCGGCAATCCACGACGACCTTGCCCATCTGACGCTCGAGCACGTGGTGCATCTGCTCGTTGATCTCGGCAGAGGTCTCCGGGCCCTCGACGTACTCGACCAGGCGCATCACGCGCGGCGGGTTGAAGAAGTGGGTGATGGAGAAGTCGCGCTTGAACTCCTCAGACGCCTCACCCAGCAGGACCTCCAGCGGAATGGTGGAGGTGTTGGAGGACACCGGGGTGCCCGGCTTGCGGTGCGCGTCGACCTTGGCGAAGGTGTCGCGCTTGACCTGGATGTCCTCGAAGACAGCCTCCACGATCCAGTCGACCTCGCCGAGGCGGTCCAGGTGGTCCTCGGTGTTGCCCGGGGTGACCAGCTTGGCGTACTCAGGGCGCTGGAAACCGTGGCGCTTGATCTGGGTGTCAATGCCGTTCTGGGCGCGGCCGTCGCGGTCACCTTCCTCATTCGGCAGGTCGAGCAGGTGAACCTTGATGCCTGCGTTGGCCATGTGCGCGGCGATGCCGGCACCCATGGATCCAGCGCCGAGCACTGCAGCAGTTGTAATGTCTTGAGCCTTCGAAGTCATGGTTTAAACCTCCAGTACGAGAGCGATGCCCTGGCCGCCACCGATGCACGCGGTGACCAGGCCCAGGCCGCCGCCAGCGTTCTTCAGCTGGTGGATGAGCTTGGTGGTCAGGATGACGCCGGTAGCGCCGATCGGGTGGCCGAGAGCGATAGCGCCACCCTGGATGTTGGTCTTTTCGTTGTCGAAGCCGAGGCCGTCTGCGACAGCGATGCACTGTGCGGCGAAAGCCTCGTTGGACTCGATGAGCTTGATGTCGTTCAGGTCCAGGCCCGCCTTGTCCAGAGCCTTCGGCACAGCGCCGATCGGGCCGAGACCCATGGTGGCCGGGTCGCAGCCAGCCAGGCCCCAGGAGACGATCTTCGCCATCGGCTCCAGGCCGAATTCCTTGAGGCCGGACTCGTTGGTCATGACGGTGGCAGCAGCAGCGTCGTTAATGCCCGACGAGTTACCCGCGGTGACGGTGCCTTCCTTGCTAAACGACGGGCGCAGCCCCGCCAACTTCTCCAGCGTGGTCTGGCGCGGGTGCTCGTCCGTGGTGAACTCGCCGACCGGAACGATCTGCTCTTCGAACTCGCCGTTGGCGATTGCTGCAGCGGCGCGCTCCTGGGACTGCAGGGCGTACTCGTCTTGGCGCTCACGGGAAATGCCCACCTTGGCTGCGATGTTCTCGGCGGTGATGCCCATGCCACCGTTGCCCATCGGGTCAGTGAGAGCACCGGTGAGCCAGTCGATCAGGCGTCCGTCGCCCATCTTGCGGCCCTGGCGCATGCCCTCGACGGAGTACGGAGCCTGGGACATGATCTCCACACCGCCGGCAATGGAGAGCTTCGCATCATCGGTCATCAGCTGCTGGGCAGCGGAGATGATGGCCTGCACGCCGGAACCGCACAGGCGGTTCACACCGTAGGCGTGGGAGCTGTTGGGCATGCCCGCCTCAAGGGAAACCGCACGGGAAGTGTAGTTGTCGCGCGGGATGGTGGTGACCACGTTGGCCCACACTGCAGAGTCGAAGTTGTCAGCGGAAACGCCGGACTCCTCGATCACAGCCTTGGCGATGTGCGCGCCGAGGTCAATGGTCGGCGTCTTCGACAGCGAGCCGCCGAAGGTGCCGATCGGGGTGCGCTTGGCCTGGGTGATGTAAACAGCTTCAGACATGGAGCTCCTTAGTAACTTGTCGTGGATTACACATCCCCACAAGTATAGGAAAGATCACACCACCAGATCACGGAAAACCAGCCGATTCCCAATGACCGCTCAGCTCTGGAATACTGCTCGCACTTATAAGCCGTTCCGCACGTCTTTGACCAGCAGTGATGTGCGAGCAGTATTCCGGAAAACCTCGAGCAGTATTCCAGGTCCTTAGGTCCCCAAGTGCTGCGTGGTCAGCAGTCCTCGGCGCTGACGCTCCAAAATGTCCGAACGCATCTGGACAACCAGGAACCACACGATGGCGAACATGATCCCCACAGCGCCGACGGACCAGTGGATGAAGAAACCGACCACAATCAGCGGTACCTGCAACCCCAGGTTCAACCACAGCGCGCCCGGTCGGCGCTGCACGAACGCGGCAATGAGGTGGGCGAAGCCCATCACGGTGACGAACACCCAGTTGAAGGTGGTCCACAGCGCGCCTTCCTGGATTTTCAGAATCACGGTCAGGCAGAGGAAGATCGTGATGGCCTCCATGATGAGGGTTCCGGACATCACTCCGGACAGGCCCTTCATCGGGTCCTTGACCGGCTCCTGGCCGGGGCCGAGCGGGCCGTACTCGATGTCGTCAGATCGACGAGACTCGCGCGGCTTGCGAGGGCTTCGTGTCATTGCGGATCCTTTCCAAACATCGCGCGTGCTTCACCCGCGGTGACCACCGAGCCGGTGATGAGCACGCCTGAACCGGATTGCACGCCAACTGCTTCGAGGGCTTCTTCGGCGAGTTCGACTGCCAGCGAGTAGGCCGACGGCAGGTGCTCTTCGACGTGGACCCGCTCTTCGCCGAAGACATCTCGGGCGATCTCGGCGAGCTCAAAGGCGTCGGTGGCGCGCGGGGAAGACGTCTGGGTGATCACTACTTCGCTCAAGACCGGCTCGAGGGCTTGGAAGATACCGAGGGCGTCCTTGTCGTCGAGAATGCCGAGCACTCCGACCAGCCGCGCGAACTCGAAGTCGCGCTCCAAGGCTGCGGCGAGTGCGCGAGCGCCGTGGGGGTTGTGGGTGGCGTCGATGAACGTCGTCGGGGTGGAGCGGACGCGCTCCAGGCGGCCCGGCGAGACCGCCGCGGCGAACCCGGCGCGCACCAACTCCACGTCGAGAGTTTTGCCGGCACCAGCGCCGAAGAACGCCTCCACGGCGGCCAACGCGACTGCCGCGTTGCGCGCCTGGTGCGGCCCGGACAGAGGCAGGAAGATCTCGTCGTACTCGCCCGATAGCCCGCGCAGTGTCAACGTCTGTCCACCAACAGCGACGGTGGAGGACTCCACACCGAACTCCTGCCCCAGACGAGCCACCGCGCTGCCCACCTCGACGGTGCGCTCGAGCACGACGCGCATGGCTTCGGGCTCTTGGTCCGCGACCACTGTCACGGACTCCGGGCTCTTCACGATGCCTGCCTTCTCCGCCGCGATCTGCTCGATCGTGTCGCCGAGGTAGTCGGTGTGGTCCAGCCCGATCGGCATGATCACGTCGACATCCGCGTCGACGACATTGGTCGCGTCCCACGTCCCGCCCATGCCCACTTCGACGACGGCGATGTCCACTGGGGCATCGGCAAACGCCGCCAAAGCAATCCCGACAATCGCTTCGAAATAGGACAGGGGGTGGTCGGATTCGTCGTCGACAAGCTGCATGTAGGGCTTGATTTCTTCGTACACGCGCACGAAGTCGCCTGGGTGGATGGGCGCGCCGTCGATACCGATGCGCTCGATGACGGATTGCAGGTGCGGGCTTGTCGTTCGGCCCACCCGCGCGCCGAATGTGCGCAGCAGAGATTCGATCATCCGCACCGTCGAGGTCTTGCCGTTCGTGCCAGCGACGTGAATGACCTTGTAAGACTGCTGCGGTTGCCCCAGCAGATCCATCAGCATCTCGATGCGGTCCAGCGACGGATCCAGCTTCGTTTCCGGCCACCGCGCCCGCAGCTCCTGCTCGACGCGCGCGAGTTCAGCGAGGTCACGCTCGGTCACAGGCTTATCGACGGTCTCTTCTTCCATCTCCTGCCCGTCCCCGAGATTGAGGACCAGACCGTCCTCATCCATATCGACGTTGAAGCTGTCGTCGGTCAAACTATCCTCCCAATCCGACGAGGCGGGCGGTGACGCGCTCGACCTCTTCCTGCGCGACCTGCTGGCGGGTGCGGATCTTCGCCACGACGTCCTCCGGCGCCTTGGCCAGGAAGGCCTCGTTGCCGAGCTTTTTGCCGGTGGTCTCCAGTTCCTTCTGCGCGGCGGCGAGATCCTTTTCCAGGCGCTTGCGCTCAGCGGCAAGGTCGACCGTGCCCGAAGTATCCAGCGCCACGTCGATCGTGGCGTTGCTCAAGCGCACCTCGACGCTTGCCGACGGCGCAAACCCCTCCTCCGGAGCCTCCACCTTCGCGATCGACCGGACCAGCTCCTCCTGCCCGGCCAGGTCGGCTGCCGCGAAGTCGAGCTTCGCTGGAACCTTCTGCGAGGGCTTGACACCCTGGTCGGAGCGGAAGCGGCGCAGCTCAGTGATCAGTGCGATTGCGTCCTCAATGCGGCGCTGCGCTACCTCGTCGGGTTGCGCGCCGCCGTTGGTGTCCTCCGCTGTCGGCCACTGTGCCAGGCAGAGAGACTCTTCTTCCGTGAGCGCTTTCCACAGGACTTCGGTGACGAACGGCATCGTCGGGTGCAGCAGGCGCAGGACCACGTCGAGGACGCGGCCGAGAACGATCTGCGTGTTGCGTCCGCGTGCGCGGTCCGCCTCGCTCGCAGAATCAGTGTCGCGCGGAATCTGGGTCTTGGCGATCTCCAAGTACCAGTCGCACAGCTCGTCCCAGGCGAAGTGGTAGAGCTCCTCGTTGGCTTTGGAGAACTGGTAGTCGTCGAGAAGCTCGTCGACGTGGCTGCGCACTGTCTCGAGGCGGTCGAGGATCCACCGGTCTGCGTCAGTGAGCTGCTCGCGGGGCGGCAGCGGTCCAAGCGCAGCGCCGTTCATCAGCGCGAACTTCGTCGCGTTGTAGAGCTTGGTGGCGAAGTTGCGGGCAGAGGCGGCGTTGTCATCACCGATCGGCAGGTCGATGCCCGGGTTAGCGCCGCGAGCCAGGGCGAAGCGCAGTGCGTCCGCACCGTAGTCGCGCACCCAGTCCATCGGGTCGATGCCGTTGCCCAGGGACTTCGACATTTTCCGGCCCTTCTCATCGCGGACGAGGCCGTGGAGGAAGATGTGCTCAAAAGGTATCTGCGGACGGCCGTCGGCGCCAGAGCCGAGGACATCCGGGGTCTGCGTGCCGGCGAACGTGCCGAACATCATCATGCGCGCGACCCAGAAGAAGAGGATGTCGTACGCGGTGACCAGCACGGTCGTGGGGTAGAACTTCTCCAGCTCCGGGGTCTTCTCCGGCCAGCCCATCGTCGAAAATGGCCACAGCGCAGAGGAGAACCAGGTGTCCAGGACGTCCGGATCCTGTTCGTAACCGGCCGGCGGCTCCTCGTCGGGGCCACAGCAAACAATGTCGCGCTCGCCGTTCTCGTCCTCGGGGCCGTACCAGATCGGAATGCGGTGGCCCCACCACAGCTGGCGCGAAATGGTCCAGTCGTGCATGTTGTCCACCCAGTCGAAGTAGCGCTTGCTCAACGACTCAGGGTGGATCTCGGTGTCGCCGGAACGGACGGCATCGCCGGACATGCGGGCGAGCTCGTCGACCTTGACAAACCACTGCAGCGAAAGGCGCGGTTCGATTGGCTCGCCAGTGCGCTCGGAGTGGCCAACGGAGTGGACGTAGGGGCGGACTTCCTTGACAATCCTCCCCTGCGCGTCAAGTGCCTCGCGCACCTTGACGCGCGCGTCGAAGCGGTCGAGCCCGTCGAACTGGGTGCCGGTGTTCGCGATGTGGCCGGTGGAGTCCATGATGATCGGCATGTCCAGGTCGTGACGCAGGCCCATCTCGTAGTCGTTCGGGTCGTGCGCCGGGGTGATCTTCACGGCACCGGTTCCCAGCTCCATGTCGACGTAGTCGTCGGCGATGACCTTGATTTTCAGGTCGTCGCGGAACGGGTGGTCGAATTCCTGGCCCACCAGGTCCGCGTAGCGCTCGTCATCGGGGTGGACGGCGATGGCGACGTCGCCGAGCATCGTCTCAACACGGGTGGTGGCCACAACAAGGTGCGGCTCATCGTCGTTAAGCGAGCCGTAGCGGATGGAGACGAACTCGCCCTCGACGTCCTCGTACACTACCTCAATGTCAGAGACAGCTGTCTCGAGCACCGGTGACCAGTTGACCAGGCGGTAGTCGCGGTAAATCATCCCAGCGTCATAGAGCTGTTTGAAGATGGTCACGACGGCGCGGTTCAGACCGTCGTCAAGCGTGAATCGCTCCCGCGACCAGTCGACGGAATCGCCGATCGCCCGCATCTGCGAGGTGATGGTGCCGCCGTACTTTTCTTTCCACTCCCACACGCGGGAAATGAACTCGTCGCGCCCGTAGTCGTAGCGGTCCTTGCCCTCGGTCTCTTTGAGCATGGCCTCGACCTTGGTCTGGGTGGCAATGCCAGCGTGGTCCATGCCCGGTAGCCACAGCACCTCGAAGCCCTGCATGCGTTTACGGCGTGACAGGGAGTCCATCAGCGTGTGGTCGAGCGCGTGACCCATGTGGAGCTGACCAGTCACGTTCGGCGGCGGCAGCACGATCGAGTAGGCGGGCTTGTCCGAGGCCGGATCAGCAGTGAAGTAGCCCTTAGCTACCCAGTCCTCGTAAATGCCCTGCTCGATCTCCTGCGGCTCCCAGCTCTTCGGCAGGGAGTCGGCGCGGTTGGCGCCGATGAGGGACTCGTTGAATGTGTTGCCGCTTTGTTCAGTCACGCAGAACAGTCTAGCGGGGTCAATGCTCGCGCTGATAAGGGGGAAAGCTCTAGAACAGCTTGTCCGCGATCTCCGCTTCCGCGCGCAGTGCCTCAATGTTGGCGTCGATGCGCTCGCGCTGGAACTCGTTCAAATCCAAGCCTTCGACGACGCTCCACCGGCCGTTGATGCCGATGACCGGAAGGCCGAAGACCAGGCCCTCATCGACACCGTAGCTGCCGTTCGACACCACAGCCGACGTCACCCACTTGCCTTCAGTGCCGGCGACCCAGTCGCGCATGTGGTCCACGGCCGCCGACGCAGCAGAGGCCGCAGACGAGCGCCCGCGCACTTCGATGATCTCGGAGCCACGCTTAGCGACGCGCGGAATGAACTCCTCGACATACCAATCACGCTCAACACGATCCTTGACCGGCTGGCCACCAACAGTGGCGTACTCAATGTCCGGGAACATGGTGTCGCCGTGGTTGCCCCACACCGCAATGGACTCAAAACGGCTCGAGTGCTCGTCCAGCTTTTGGGACAGCATGGAGATCGTGCGGTTGTGGTCCAGGCGCATGAGCGCGTTGAAATGCTCGGGGCCGACATCCGGGGCAGCCTTGTTGGCGATGTAGGTGTTGGTGTTGGCCGGGTTACCGATCACCAGCACACGCACGTCATCCGCCGCGTGGTCGTTGATGGAGCGGCCCTGGTCGATGAAGATCTTGCCGTTGGCCTCCAGCATGTCCGCACGGGATTCGCCCTTGCCGCGCGGCTTCGCGCCGACGAGGAACGCGGCGTTCGTGCCGTCGAAAGCCTTCTGCGCGTCATCCGTGACGTGCAGATTGCAGATCTTGTTCAGTGCAGAGTCGCTGAGTTCCATGGCTACGCCGTCGACCTTCTGCACGTTGTCCGGGATGTCCATCAGCGTCAGATCCACCAGGGTGTCGGGGCCGAACACTTCGCCAGCACCGATGCGCCACAGCAACGAGTACGCGATGTTGCCGGCGGCGCCGGTGACAGTGACTTTCACGGGTTGGTTCGGTGCAGTCATAGTGGATGATCTCCTTGCTGTAGCGTCTCACCCCCTGCCGGGGTTGTCCTCCAGGTCCATGCTACCCCCGTTCTTCTAGGGTTTTTCCACCCTGACTGCCCCGTTTACCCCCATATTCGCCCACCGTGCGAACAATTTAGGCAATCTTATGGTTGATCAATTAAGTATTTATCCCCCGGCCCCGAGGAGGCAGACGTGTCCGACCTGACCGCGCAGCGCAATCCGGTTGGCCACTCCGCGCCCGCAGTCAAGGCCCGCATCGAGCAGGCCGTTGATGTCGCGCTGCGCGAATTCGCTCGCAACGGGTACGCCGCCACCCGGCTGGAGACCATTGCTACGGAAGCCGGTGTGACCAAACGCATGCTGCACTACCACTTCGGCGACAAGAAGGGCCTATACGTCAGTGCCCTGCAACGCGCTGCATGGTCCTTCTCCCCGCCGCAGGAATTCCTTGAGCGCACCTTCAAGGTGCCTGTTGAGGGCATCCGCCGCTTTGTAGACTCGATCTTCCACCAGATGGTCCAGCACCCGGACTCAATCCAGCTGTTCCTGCGTGAGAACCTCGACCCGGTTCTGGACAAGAGCGACGTGACCGCCATCTGGAGCAACATGGACATGATCCTCCAGATCGAACGGTTACTCATGATGGGTCAGGATGCCGGAGCATTCCGTCCCGGCGTGTCCGCCTCTGACCTTGGCTTCATCATCGCCTCGACCGCGTTCTTCCGCGTGGGCAATAAGGACACGATGGACAGTTTCGGCGCGATCAACCTGTTCACCCCGGACAACACGGAGGGGATGCGGCGGCTCACCATTGACCTAGTGTTGTCGTTCCTGACCTCGACGATCCCTGACACTGGGCACAATTCTTACCTGACAGTGTCACTGCCGAGGGACATGCAGGCAGGCTCGTCTGACTCTGAGCAGGGGGACGATGCGCTGCCCGTCGATTACAGCGTGGGCGAATCCGCCGACGACATTTACGACAACGGCAGCGGCGCCGGCACTCTGTAGCTCAGGTCCCCGGCTTAAGCGGACTTCTTGGCGTCGCGGAGCACGTAGTCCGGCTCAGCGTCGTCGTTGACCACCGCATCAGTGATGACCACTTCGTCCACGTCATCGCGGTCCGGCAGGTCGTACATGATCGGGACGAGGATCTCTTCCATGATCGCGCGTAGGCCGCGGGCACCCGTGCCGCGCTCCGCTGCCTTTTTCGCCACGGCAGACAGTGCCCCGTCGTCGAACCGCAACTGCGCCCCATCCATGTTGAACAGGCGCTGGTACTGCTTGACCAGAGAGTTCTTCGGCTCAGTGAGCACGCGCACCATGGATTCTTCATCGAGGTTCTCCACAGCGGCAAGAATCGGCAGACGGCCAATGAACTCGGGGATGAGACCGAACTTGACCAAGTCCTCCGGCTGCACCTGAGCGAGCATGTTGGCTTCCTCGCGCTCCGCGGCCGAATCGATCTCCGCGCCGAAGCCGATTCCCTTCTTGCCCACGCGTTCGGCGATGACCTTGTCCAAACCGTCGAAAGCACCCGCCACGATGAACAGGATGTTCGTCGTGTCCAGCTGGATGAACTCCTGGTTGGGGTGCTTGCGCCCACCTTGCGGCGGCACGGATGCAACGGTGCCCTCGAGGATCTTCAGCAGCGCCTGCTGCACACCCTCACCAGACACGTCACGGGTGATGGAGGGGTTCTCCGACTTCCGGGAGATCTTATCCACCTCGTCGACGTAGATGATGCCGTTCTGGGCGCGGTTCACGTCAAAGTCTGCTGCCTGCAGCAACTTCAGCAGGATGTTCTCCACATCCTCGCCGACATAGCCCGCCTCCGTCAACGATGTCGCATCGGCGATCGCGAACGGCACGTTGAGCATCCGGGCGAGGGTCTGCGCCAGGTAGGTCTTACCCGAGCCTGTCGGCCCGAGCAGCAGAATGTTGGACTTGGCAATCTCCACGTCCTCATCCCGCTTGCGAGCCCCCGATGCAGCGGACTTCTCCGTGCGGACACGCTTGTAGTGGTTGTACACAGCAACGGCCAAGGTGCGCTTCGCGCGGTCCTGCCCGATCACATACTGGTCCAAGAACGAGGTGATCTCAGAGGGACGCGGCAGGTGCCCGTCGTCGCTCGTCTCCTGCGCCTGAGCGCCGGCCAGCTCTTCCTCGATGATCTCGTTGCACAGCTCAATGCACTCATCGCAGATGTAGACGCCGCCGCCGGCAATGAGCTTGCGCACCTGCTTCTGGCTCTTGCCGCAGAAGGAGCACTTCAGCAAATCCGAGCTGTCTTGCGTTACTGCCATGGGATGTGTCTCAACTCTCGCTTCTGTCTCGCCACTTAGAACTGACAACCTCAACGCTACCCGGCGGGTGGAACATTCCCGTCCGCCCCCGAGCAGAAAACATGTGAGGTTTCGGTCTCTCGAGTGTAACCGCCCAAGCCGCCAAAACCGGCATTGATCGCGCGTCTGCAGGATGCCGGTAGTTCGGGAACAATGAATGCCATGACAATCCTTGACGCACAAGTATCCGGCAATGAAAACAGTGAAAAGACCGTTGTCCTGCTGCCGTCCATCGGCACGACCCACGAGTCGTGGGATGCGCAGCTTCCCGCATTAGAAGACGAGTTCAAAGTGGTGTGCATTAACCACCGCGGCCACGGCGAGTCCCCCGTCCCGGCGGTCAATCTGGGCATGACCACGGTCGACGACCTCGCAAGCGATGTCATCGAGACCCTCAACTCGCTGGGCATTTCCTCCTGCGCAATCGTGGGCCTGTCCATGGGTGGTGCGATTGCACAGCACCTCGCCGCAACGTCCGACTTGGTCGAGCGCGCGGTCTTCGCTTCCACGGCGACGTTCCTCGGCGGGGCCGGCAAGTGGCAGGAGCGCTCCGACACCGCCCGCAACGAGGGCATGGACCCGATCGTGGATCCTACGGTGGACAACTGGTTCACGGACGGGTTCAAGGCAGAGCACGGTGATGTCGTCGATAAGTTCAAGGCCATGGTCGGCTCTGTCGATCCGGAGGCGTACGCGCAGTGCGGCGATGCCTTGGCCAAGTGGGGTTTTGATGAGCGCCTGCAGGAAATCACCGTTCCGGTCCTGGCCATCGCAGGTTCCAACGACCCCTCCACCGGCCCCGACAAGCTCCGCGAGATCGCCGATGGAGTCACGGGACCGAGCGAGATGAACGTCATCGAGCCCGCATCCCACCAGGTGGCAACGGAACAGCCCGACATGTTCAACGAAGCTCTGGTCGCGTTCCTCAAGGCCTAAGCTTTACGACGTTTCCTCGCCCCGATCCGGAGCGTTTCCCCCACCACAACCGCGATCCCCGGTTATGTTTAAAGCATCCCGTTAATTGACGATGCAAGGAATATCGCCATGATCGCCCTCCCGCGCCTACACACCCGCCGAGCAGCTGCTGCCGTCGGCGCAGCTGTTCTGCTCCCGCTCAGCCTCGCCGCATGCGGTGGAATCGAAGAACCCACTATCGACGACAGCGCCAGCCCCGAACCCCTCGACCCGGTGACCATCACCGAGACGATGTATGACGAAGCGGAGACCGAGGCTGAAGAAGAACCGGTCGATGATGAGCCCGCAGAACAAGCTCCGGTTGAAGAGTCCGAGGACCCCGTCGAAGTGTCTTGTTCCGCCGTAGAAGGAGACTTGGAGCATGACGGCAGGGTGCTCGGAGAATGTGACGGTGAATGGGCTTACGGCTACACCCCTCAGTCCGACGACTCCGTGTACTACATGCTTTCAGGCACCCACTGGGTGGAGATCCAGCCGGACGGCCAAACCTTTACCGGCTTCAACTGTTACGACGTGGACTCCTACGCAGACGATGGCGCACCGGCGTTCATCACTGACAAAATGATGGAGTGCGATTAGGAATTTAACGGGCAAAAGCTGCGTAACCAGTGCCGAGCCATTCATCCTAGGTAGTTTGGCCTGTACAACTGTTGGTTGATTTGCCGGAGGCCACAATGACTACTCGTTCTGCAACCCACACTCTCAGCACCCTCGTTTGCGCGGCTCTACTTCCTCTCGGGCTAGCCGCATGCACCGAGGACGCCCCGCTGCCAGAACCCGCCCCGAGTCCTGAGACCACAACGGAAACTGTCTCCGAGGAGACTGAACCAGAAACAGACGACAGCTCCACCACGGTCACAGTCTCCGAAACGGAAAAATCGACTGACGCAGCCGCGGCTGCGGAACCGGCCGAATCCCCGACCGGCCCGTGCGAGTGGACCCCCGCAGAGGAAGGCGATATCGGTGACACCATCTCCGCCTACTGCGACGGACAGTTCGCCGTGATCGGGAAGTACCGCTCCGACAACGTGGAATACCTGCACTGGGACGGCAACGACTGGCAGCCAATTGAGCACGACGGACGCGATCCGGCGTCGAACTTCAAGTGCTACGACCACGACAAGGTGCGCGAGATGGGTGCGCCGGAAGAGTTCGTCGAAAAGCTCACTCCGTGCCGCTAAGAGTGGTGCCAAGATTTAGTTCGCATGGTTGCATTGGTAATAAGATCTGACCTGGTCTT
This sequence comes from Corynebacterium genitalium ATCC 33030, assembly GCF_000143825.1. NCBI lineage: Bacteria > Bacillati > Actinomycetota > Actinomycetes > Mycobacteriales > Corynebacteriaceae > Corynebacterium > Corynebacterium genitalium. The sequence continues at coordinate 1,124,241 of NZ_CM000961.1, read as the reverse complement.
TTGGCTACCAAGATCAGGCCCGATGCAAACTAAATCTGCGGGACTAGAAGTCGTGGATCTGTTGCGGCGCCGGAACCGTTCCTCGGTTTGGCGCGTGAATGCGAATAAAGACAACGCCCCCGCGAATCCAGGCCGGTGAAGGCTGGACGCGGGGGCGTCGATAAGCGAAAAGCTCTTATGCGTTGAGCTTGCGGTAGTCGAAGACCTGGTCGATGATGCCGTACTCGACAGCTTCCTCAGCGGTGAGGATCTTGTCGCGGTCGGTGTCGATGCGAACCTGCTCAGCGGTGCGGCCGGAGTGGCGGGCCAGCGTCTCCTCCATGAGGCGGCGCATGCGCTCGATCTCCTGGGCCTGAATCTCCAGGTCAGAAACCTGGCCCTGGGTGCCCTGGGTGGCCGGCTGGTGAATGAGCACGCGGGAGTTCGGCAGCGCAGCGCGCTTGCCCGGAGCACCAGCAGCGAGAATCACTGCCGCAGCGGATGCGGCCTGCCCCAGGCAGACGGTCTGCACGTCGGGGCGGACGTACTGCATCGTGTCGTAGATAGCCATCAGGGAGGTAAAGGAACCGCCCGGGGAGTTGATGTACATCGTGATGTCGCGGTCCGGATCTTGGGACTCCAGGACAAGCAGCTGCGCCATGATGTCGTTGGCGGACGTGTCATCGACCTGGGTGCCCAGGAAGATGATGCGCTCCTCGAAGAGCTTCGAGTACGGGTTGGTTTCCTTCGTGCCGTACGACGACTGCTCGATAAAGCTCGGCAGAACGTAACGGGAGTTAGGCATCTGGAAAGACATATTTTCTCCTTTGAATCTCTGCCGGGTTAGTTGCTGATGGTGCCTTGGGCGTTGGAGATCACGTGGTCGACGATCCCGTAATCCTTTGCCTCCTGCGCGGTGAACCAGCGGTCGCGGTCCGAGTCCTTGGTGATTTGCTCGAAGCTCTGGCCGGTGTGCTCCGCGATGAGCTCCGCCATCTCTTTCTTCGTCTGCGCGAACTGCTCCGCTTGGATGGCGATGTCAGCTGCGGTACCACCCACGCCTGCCGACGGCTGGTGCATCATGATGCGCGCGTGCGGCAGAGCAAAACGCTTGCCCTTCGTGCCGCCCGACAGCAAGAACTGGCCCATCGATGCAGCCAGACCCATGCCGTAGGTGGCAATGTCGCACGGCGAGTACTTCATCGTGTCGTAGATCGCCATGCCCGCCGTCACAGAGCCGCCCGGAGAGTTGATGTACAGCGAGATGTCGCGGTTCGGATCCTCTGCGGACAGCAGGAGGATCTGCGCGCACAGCTTGTTCGCAATCTCATCGTCGACCTGCTGGCCGAGGAAGATGATGCGCTCACGCAGCAGGCGCTCGTACACCGAGTCACCCAGGTTCATGCCGGTGGCCGGGGTTGTCATCTACAGTGCTCCTTCTAAATCAGTTTTCGTTGCGTCTCAAGTAACGCCCCACCCTAGTCGCGGATTCCCGCCGGGCGGTCTGTGTTCGCTGTCAGCGTGCGGGCTAACGGCAAACCCCGGCAGACGGGAGAATGTCCAGCCTGCCGGGGTGCACGAAGATTTACTTCTCGTCTGCCGAATCAGCGTCAGCGGCGTCAGCGTCTGCCTCAGCGGCTTCAACCACGGCTGCGTCGGCAGCCTCTGCCTCAGCAACCTCGTCCTCGTCGAGTTCACCGAAGTACTCGTTCGGATCGATGGTGTTGCCGTCCTCGTCCTTCACGGTGGTGCGCGCGATAGCGGCGGCCAGTGCCTTGCCGCGGCGGACATCGGCGTAGAGGTTTGCCACCTGGCCGGACTGCTGCAGCTGCATGATGAACTGGTTCGGGTCCATGCCGTAGGACTGGGCGGTGAACAGGATGTGGTCGGTCAGCTCCTGCTGGGACACCTCCGGCTCTTCCTGGTCGGCGACAGCATCGAGGAAGAGCTGGGTACGGATGGAGTCCTCGGCGTTCTCGCGGGACTCCTTGTCGAACTCCTCGCGGGTCGTGCCCTGCGCCTCGAGCAGCTGGGCGAAGGCGGACTCGTCGTGAGCCATCTGGCCGAGGATCTGGTGGAGCTGGTTGTGGACCTGCTCGTCGACAGCTGCGGTGGGCAGCTCGAAGGAGGACTGTGCCAGCGCGGCCTTGAGGACCTCGTCGCGGATGTCAGCAGCCTGCTGGTTCTTGCTGTTTTCCTCGAGCTGGGTCTTCGTGGACTCGCGCAGCTCCTCGACGGTGTCGAACTCGGAGGCCATCTGCACGAACTCTTCGTCGAGCTCCGGCAGGGTGCGCTCCTTGGTCTGCTGGACGGTCACGGTGATGGTGGCCTGCTCGCCCTTGTGCTCGCCGTATTGGATCTCGGACTCGAACTCAGCGGACTCGCCGGTCTTGAGGCCTTTAATGGCCTTGTCCAGGCCTTCCATGAGGTCGTCGCGGCCGATCTCGTAGGAAATACCCTCCGTGGAGGCTTCCTCAATCTTCTCACCGTCGACGGTTGCCTCGAGGTCGATGACCGCGAAGTCGCCCTTCTTCAGCTTGCGCTTGGTGTCCTTGAGTTCGCCGAAGCGGGCGCGCAAGTTGTCCAGCTCCTCGTCGACAGCGTCGTCGCCGACCTTGATCGACGGCACCGTGACGGAGATCTTGGAGAAGTCCGGAACCTCAATCTCCGGGCGGATGTCCACCTCAGCGGTGAACTCGACGTGGTCATTGTCCTCAATCTCGGTGATCTCGATCTGCGGCTGGCCCAGCACGTTCAGCTCGTTCTCGGTGACGGCCTGCTCGTAGCGGGTCGGCAGCATATCGTTGACAACCTGCTCGAGGATCGGGCCGCGGCCAAATCGGGCGTCGATAAGCTGGCGCGGAGCCTTACCGCGACGGAAACCCGGGATGTTGACCTGCTGAGCAATGGCCTTGTACGCCTGGTCGATTTCCGTGCCGAGCTCCTCGAAGGGAACGGTCACGGTCAGCTTCGCGCGAGTGTCGCTGAGCTTGTCCACGGAAGTCTTCACGGAAATACTCTCCTGGCTAGTTGTCTTCGTTGTCGTTAGGTTCACCTGGGCGCCGCGTAAAGCGGTGCCCTGTCGGGGCGACAGGATTTGAACCTGCGACCCCCTGCTCCCAAAGCAGGTGCGCTACCAAACTGCGCCACGCCCCGTAAGCTGCTCAGGGGTTCACCCCGCTAGCTCACGGGAGACGATTCTACGTGGGCCCAATGAGGGCAGTTTCATCGGGGGCCAGGAATGAACAAGAGCTGACTCCGGATTTCCAGGAGCCAGCTCTGTGGTGGAGGGAATGACGGTGTCTGAAGTCATGACATAGTTGACACGGCGTGCCTGGGACAGCATTCCTGATGGTTGACAGGTCAGTCGCGACATTGTTGACACTTAGGGGGTAGAAACAATCTGGGGTGATGGTTGACACCTCAGTCGCGACATCATTGACACCTCCCGCCACCCCCGCGTGTTTAGTGACGGTGCTGGTATCAGTCGGGACATCGTTGACAGATGAACAGCCCGAACCGAAATCTCGCCATCGTCAAAGCCGTCCGCGATCAAGGCGAACCAGTCACCAAAGTCGCCAAACGATTCGGCATCTCCCGCCAACGCATCTACAAGATCCTCTCCGAGTTCGACGCCGGAGGCGAACAAGCCATCGCCCCCAAATCGCGCGCGCCGCACACCCACCCCAATGCCGTGCCGGAGACCCTGCGCAACCACATCATCGACATGCGCAAAGAACTCACCAAAGCAGGTTTCGACGCAGGGCCCGACACCATCGCTTTCCACTTAGGACAACAAGGCCTGCGTGTGCCGTCAACATCGACGATCCGCCGGATCATCACTGAAGCCGGACTTGTTGCCCCGCAACCGCAAAAGAAACCACGCAGCTCCTACATCAGGTTTGAAGCGGCCATGCCCAACGAATGCTGGCAGGCCGACATCACCTACCTCTTCCTCATCGACGGCAGGCGCGTAGAAGTCCTCGACTTCATCGACGACCACTCCCGCTACCTGCTATCGATCACCGCCCGGCCAGCATTTACAGGGCCAGCTGTCGCAGCAGAACTACAGCGCCTCATCGACACCTACGGCCCACCGGCATCCACACTCACTGACAACGGGCTGGTGTTCACCGCCCGACTAGCCGGACGCAAAGGCGGCAGAAACGCATTCGAGAAAACACTTAACGACAACCGTATCCAGCAGAAAAACGGCCGGCCAGGCCACCCACAAACCCAAGGCAAAATCGAACGCTTCCACCAAACACTCAAACGCTGGATCAACGCACAACCACCAGCAGAAACCATCCCCCAACTACAACGGCAGCTCAACGAATTCACCGCCTACTACAACACCGAACGCCCCCACCGATCACTCGGACGCCGTACCCCACACCAGGCCTACACAACAGGACCTAAAGCTGAACCAACCTTCACCCCGAAAGAAGAATGGCGCACCCGCAACGACGTCGTCGCCGCCAGCGGCAAAGTCACCATCCGCTACGCCGGCAGGCTCTACAGCCTAGGAATCGGCCGAGCCCACAGCGGCGAAGAAGTCCTGATGATCATCACCGACAACCACATCACGACATCACTAAAAGAAACCGGCGAACCCATCACCGAGCACTACATCGACACATCCCGCAACTACCAAAAACCATACTGGCGAAAAGGCCAACCCCCACTGACCTGAAAACCACAACCGGCGCCTTGGAAAAAATAAACACCAAGACGCCGGTTTGTCCACCATGTCGCGACTCATCTGTCAACAATGTCGCGACTGATGACAGTGGAGGGAATGACGGGAATCGAACCCGCGTCTTCAGCTTGGAAGGCTGAGGTATTAGCCACTATACGACATTCCCACTGCGGTTTAAGCGCGCAGACAATCCTAGCCCAGCCTCACGCGCGGGACCAAAAATGGAACTTGCGGGGCGGTTCATCCGTTGTGACTAGTGTGAGCGTACTTAGTCTTCTCCTTATTGTCGTAGCGATCGGCGGCGTGATGGCGCTGATCAACAACTCCCAGAACAGCAGCCAGCGTGCGATCAATAGCAACGCGTCGCTTGACGACGCAAAAGCGGACGCCCAACGGTGGGTCGACCGCCTGGGACACCAAGTGCTGACGATATCGGGCGAGGATGCCGCCTCGACGCAGGCCATGGCCGACGCTTCCGAGCGCTACAACGCAGCGAACTCCGCACTGCAGAGCGCCACCACGGTCAGGCAGGCCCAGCTGGCACGTGAGTCAGCCTTGGAAGGCATGCACTACGTCAACGCCGCCCGAGAGATCCTTGGGTTGGCACCGGGACCAGCCCTGCCTGAGCTGGAAGCGCAGCGTCAGGCAGGCAAGGTCACTGAGCGCCGCACCGTTGAACACGACGGCCAAGCCGTGACGGCGTCGCCCTACGCCAGCGCGGACACCCCGCACTACTACCCCGGCGGCGCCGTTGCTGGCCGTCCGGTGCCGGCTGGCTGGTACTCCACCGCGTGGTGGGGTCCCGCCATGATGACGGGCATGTGGGCGGCGAGCTCCATGATGTTCTACTCCGCCATGTTCGCCGGCATGGGGGGCACACCCAGCTCGGACGAGTTCGCCGCTGGCGACTTCGGGGCCGACGGCGGCGGTGCAGAGGACATGGGAGATATGGGTGTCGGTGATGCCGGCGACATGGGTGATGCCGGGGACATGGGCGGCGGATTTGGCGACGGCGGTGGCTTCGGCGATGGCGGCGGATTCGACTTCGGCTTTGATTTCTAGCCGCTCGATCGTTATCCAGGTCTCATAGGCTCGCCGGGTGTAATGTAGGTCTCAACCGACACGCTATTTGAGTTCAAGGAGGCCCGACATGGCCAAGATCAACACCCGCATTAACGAAATGCTCGGCATTGAGCACCCCATCATCCAGGGCGGCATGCAATGGGTCGGCAAGGCCGAGATGGCAGCTGCCGTTTCCAACGCGGGCGGCCTCGGCATCATCACCTCCCTGACCCAGCCCACCCCGGAAGACCTGGGCAAGGAAATCGACCGCTGCCGCGAGATGACCGACAAGCCCTTCGGTGTGAACCTGACCATCCTGCCGACGATTACGCCGCCGCCGTACGAGGAGTACCTGCGCGTTGCCATCGAGAAGGGCATCAAGATTGTTGAGACCGCCGGCGCCAACCCGGCACAGCTGGTGCCAGGCCTCAAAGCTGCGGGCGTGACCGTGATCCACAAGTGCACCTCTGTGCGCCACGCCATCTCCGCCCAGAACAAGGGCGTCGACATCCTCTCCATTGACGGCTTCGAGTGCGCTGGCCACCCGGGCGAGGACGACATTCCGGGCCTGATCCTGCTGCCGGCTGCTGCGGACAAGCTGGAGATCCCCTTCGTCGCCTCGGGCGGTTTCGCTGACGGCCGCGGTCTTGCCGCTGCTCTGTCGCTGGGCGCAGAGGGCATCAACATGGGTACCCGCTTCGTGGCCACCGAGGAAGCTCCGGTGCACCAGAACGTCAAGCAGGCCATTGTTGACCGCTCGGAGCTGGACACCAACCTCATCCTGCGCACGCTGAACAACACCGCCCGTGTGGCGAAGAACGCGGTGAGCGACGAGGTCGTCGAAAAGCTCAACCAGGGCGCGCAGTTCCCGGAGATCCGCGACCTCGTGGCCGGTAAGCGCGGCGCGCAGGTGTACGAGACCGGCGATCTGGATGCTGGCATCTGGTCCGCTGGCCCGGTCCAGGGCATCATCAACGACATCCCGTCCTGCCAGGAGCTGCTGGACCGCATTGTTGCTGATGCAGTGGAGATCATCGAGGGCCGCCTGGCTGGATTTGTGGCGAAGTAATATGCGCGAATTCAAAGGCAACATCACCTCCGAGATCGTCGAAGATGGCGCGGTGACCATCGTCCGTATCTCCAACCCAGAGAAGCGCAACGCTTTGGAGCCGGACTCCTACTGGTCCATCGGCGACGCAGTGAATGAGGCGGACGCGAACCCGGCGACCCGGTGCGTGATCGTCACCGGTGATGACGCAGCATTCTGCTCTGGCATGGACCTGACCGTCTTCATCAGCGGTGAAGAAGAGATCTCCGCAGGCAACTTCACCGCTATTGAACACATGGTGAATGCGATCACCCGCGCCTCCGTCCCGGTCGTGGCTGCCGCTGAAGGCGCCGTCGCCGGCATCGGTGCTTCACTGGCGTGCGCGTGCGACCTCATTGTTGCGGGCCAGAAGACCTTCATCAGCCTGCCGTTCGGGCGCATCGGCCTCATGCCGGACGGCGGGGCCGTGGCAACGCTTGCGGCATCGATTGGCCGCCACCGCACGATGCAGCTGGTGCTGCGCCACGAGCGCATCCCCGCCGCCGACGCCGTGTCATGGGGCCTGTTCACCGAGGTGGCGGACAACGCGCTCGAGCGTGCCCTCGAGTATGCCCGTGAATTCCGCTTCTCGCCGCGCGGGGCGCTTGCTGACGCGAAACGTGCCGTCAACCGCGCTTCCTTGGCCCAACTGCCGCTCAGCCTGGCCGAGGAAGCGCGCGCCCAGACCGCTCTGGCCCACAGCGCCGAGCACAAAGAAGGCGTGAAGGCGTTCCTGGAGCGCCGCGAAGTCACCTTCTAAGTCCGCTAGCCGGAAGTCTTCATAGCCCCACAGGATAAAGTGGGGCTATGAAGCGTTCCCCAGCCCTGCTCGCCGCACTGGCCCTGACTCTTCCGTTAGCTGCATGCGCGGGAGGCTCCGCGGGCAGCGCGGACGATGAAGAGAAGCAGGTCACTGTCGCGGATGACACCTGCGAGGTCGGCGACGATGAGGCCGACAGCGGCAAAGTGGCATTCGAAGTGACCAACGATGGCGGGCGTGAGACAGACTTTCTCGTTCTTGCGGAAGAGGGCCGCCGGGTCGTGGCCAAGCGGGGCGCCATCAAGCCCGAGGAAACGGCGGAGCTGTCCGTCGAACTGCAACCCGGCACCTATCTCACCGCCTGCAGGATGAGCGAGCGCGGGCCGTACATCGAAGCGGCCGAATTCACCGTCACCGGCGACGAGGTCGACTACACGCAATCCCGTGGGCAGCGCGAGAAAAACGCCCGCGACAATTACCTCACCTTCGTCCAAAACGAAGCAGCAGAACTACTTCCCGCGGTCGAAGAGTTCGCTGAAGCGTACGCCTCCGGCAACGACGAGCGTGCCAAAGAGCTCTATCCCGCCGCCCGGGTCCACTACAAGCGCATCGAGCCGATCGCCGAAAGGTTCGGGCTTCTCGATGCACGGATCGACGCCACCGAAGTCGAATACACCGAACAGGCCGAAAAGCTGCTTGAAAAGGATCCGACGTTCACCGAATGGCTCGGTTTCCACCGCCTGGAAAAGGACCTGTGGCCGCCTGCGGAGGGCGACGAGAATTCTGACGGTAGCTCCGCCCTGCAAAAGTGGGAGCCGTCCACCCCGCAGGAGCGCCGCGAGCTTGCAGACGCGCTCATCGCCGACGTCGAGCAACTCCACGGCACCATCAACGACACACCGTTCCAGGAAAGCGACGACATCACCTTCGAGTCGATCACAGGTGGCGCGCTGACCCTGCTCGATCGTATGGCGGAGACCGCAGCCACCGGCGAGGAGAATTGGTGGTCCGGAACAGACCTCAGTGACCTGGAGGCCAATACCGAAGGCGTGCGCGTCATCTTTGACACGGTCGCAGACCTCGACAGGGACAACAAAAAGCACGAAGAGCTTATCGACGACACCGACTCACGCCTCGCCGCGCTCGACAACCTCATTACGAAGCAGAAGGAAACTGGCCCAGACACCGGCCAGTCTGGTGACCGAGCAAAGCTAGTTGAGGTGATCGCAGCCCTGCGCAGCTCACTGGGCGACCTGATTGCCTAGGCTGTTCCCACCCCTTGTGATTTTCGCAACATTAACGGTACGAAAATCACTAAAGGATTCACTGTGCCCACCCCAGTGCAGCTAAGGTTAGCTTTGCTTGCCTTAGGCAAGCCTATCTTGCCAAGTAACGCACTAGAAAGTCACGGTGCACATGTTCATTGCCGCGTTCCTGGTCGGCTTACGCGAAGGTCTCGAAGCGACGCTGATCGTCGGCATGTTGCTTGCCGCTGTCCAGCGCCAAGCTGAGACGAACCGCCGTGGCGCAATGCGCATTGTTTGGACCGGAGTCGTGATCGCAGCTGCGATCTGCCTTGCCTTGGGCGCGCTTTTCACCTTCGGCCGTTACGGCTTGAGTTTCCGCGCTCAGGAGGCGATTGGCGGGATCATGTCGCTCGTGGCGGTCATCATGATCACCGGCATGATCCTCTCTTTGAGCAACGAAAGCGGCCGACTGCGCACGATGCTCGACGATAAGACAGGCGAAGCCCTAAGCCGCGGACGTCAAGCGATTTTCTGGCTGGCGTTCGTCGCAGTCGCGAGAGAAGGAATCGAGCTGACCTTGTTGCTGTGGGGGTGGACGAGGACCCCGTCGGCCGTCGTTGGCGCGTTCTCCGGCATAGCTGTTGCTATCGTTCTGGGCTGGGCCATTTACCGCGGGGCACTGCGTTTGGACTTGGGCACGTTCTTCCGCTGGTCAAGCGCCTTGCTCATCGTTGTCGCCGCCGGGATCCTCGCGTACGCGGTGCACGACCTCCAGGAAGCGCAGTTCCTCCCGGGACCATTCTCCGGTGAGCCTATTGCTCCGACCCATCCACGCACGGGCGAAGTTCTCACCGGTTTCGCCACGTATCCATTCTGGATGGCGTCGTTCCCCTTCGGCTGGGCCTTCGATGTCTCCGGCGCGATTGACCCGTCGGGCATCGTCGCCACGCTCCTGCAAGCGTTCACCGGCTTCATGCCGCAGATGTCGTGGCTTCAGGTCATTGCCTGGGGCGCGTACATGGCTGTCATTGTGCCGATCTTTGTCGGGCACGTCCGTGCGTCGAAAAGCGAAAAGCGTATCGACGCTGAATCACGAAAGGTAAATCTATGAAGCGTTCCCCAGCACTTGTCGCCGCACTGGCTATGACCCTGCCATTGGCAGCATGCGTGGAAAACACTGCTGACGGTGAAGGCCTGCAGGTCACCGCGAAAGAGGACGCATGCGAAGTCAGCGCCGGTGAGACCGAAAGCGGAACCACGACGTTCTCCATCACCAACCAGGGCGAACGCGTCACAGAATTCTACGTGCTCGCCGAAGACGGACTGCGCGTGATCGCCGAGCGCGAGAACATCACCCCCGGTGGCACGGCGGACCTGATCGTCCAGCTTGAACCCGGCAGTTACCACACCGCGTGCAAGCCAGGCCTGCGCGGTGCGAATGTCGGCCAGGCCAAATTCACAGTCACCGGTGAACCGATCGAATACGACGCGTCCGACGAGAAGCGTTTCAACGAGGCGCGCGACAACTACGTCGCATTCGTCCAAAATGAAGTCGCTGAGCTGCTACCCAAGGTCGAAGAGTTCGCTGAGGCGTACGCCTCCGGCAACGACGAGCGGGCGAAGGAACTCTACCCCACCACGCGTGTGCACTACGAGCGCATTGAACCGGTCGCCGAGGCACTTGGCGTGCTGGACCCGCGCATCGACTACCGCGAAGTGGACTACATCGCTGAAGCCGACGAGCTCGCTGAAGAGGACCCGACGTTCACTGATTGGTTGGGTTTCCACCGCATGGAGAAGGACCTCTGGCCGCCTGCCGAGGGCGACAAGAACGCCGACGGCTCCCCGGCCCGCGAGGACTGGGAGCCGTCTGACCCGGCAAAGCGCCGCGAAATCGCGGATGCGCTGATTGCCGACATCGGGCAGCTGAGCGAGACCGTGAACGCAGACGACTTCATCGAGAGCAACGACATCACTGTCGACACCGTCTCCAACGGCGCGATGGGCCTGCTTGAGGAAGTGGCCACCACAAAAGTCACCGGTGAGGAGAACTGGTGGTCCCACAAGGACCTGTATGACTTCCAGGCGAACATCCAGGGCTCCCGCATTGCGTTTGACATGGTCAAGGACATCGCCGCCGAACGTGGCGAGGAGGGCAAAGAACTCGTCGCTGACATCGAAGAGCGCTACAACGACGTCCAGGAACTCCTTGACGGGTACGGCTCCTTAGAGAACGGCTACGTCGATTACGACGAGGTCGATGCCGGCCAGCAAGCTGAACTCACCCGCGCCATCGACGCGCTGCGCGAACCCCTGGCCAAGCTCACCGGAACTGTCCTGGGCCTGAATGTCGAGAGCAGCGAAGAGAACTAGCCATGAGCAGGTTCGAACTCGACCGGCGAAAGTTTCTTGCGCTCGGAGGCGTCGGTGCTGCCGGGGCGGCTGCAGCAGCGTGCGCGCGGGAAGATTCGCGCGATAGCGGAAGCGGTGGCGCCGGCGGTATTGACGGTGCGAGCCATGAGGAACTCATCGTCGACTTCGCTGGGGCGCACCAAGCCGGCATCATCACGCCGATGCAGAACAACCTGCATTTCGCTGCGTTCGACATGTCCGAGAAAGCCGACCAGAAGAAACTGATCCGGCTGCTGGAGCGGTGGACTGACGCCGCCCGGCGCCTCACGTTGGGCGGCGAGGTGTCGTCGAAAGGCGCATTCGGCGGTGGGGCGAACTTCCCACCGGATGACTCCGGTGAAGCGTTCGACCTGGGGCCGTCTGCCCTGACCATCACGATCGGGTTCGGGCGCAGTCTGTTCCGGGATCAGTTCGGCCTGGCGGACAAACTGCCTGACGAGTTCAGCGAGATGCCGACAATGACCAACGACTTCCTCAATCGCGAGCAATCCGAAGGCGACATCTGCATCCAGGCCTGCGCGAACGACCCGCAAGTAGCCACACATGCGATCCGGAATCTGACCCGATTGGCTGTTCCGGATGCGTCGCTGCGCTGGACCCAGATCGGCTTCGGCAAAGCCTCGGTGACCAGCGCCGAGGAGCAGACCCCGCGCAACCTTTTCGGCCAAAAGGACGGCACCGCCAACATCCGCTCCGACGACGAAGAGGAATTAGACCAGCACGTGTGGGTGCAGGAAGATTCCTCTCAGCCGTGGGCAGCCGGCGGGACGTACCTGACAGCGCGGCGCATCGCGATGAACATCGAGGTCTGGGACACCCTCCAACTCGAGGAGCAGGAGCGCGTCACCGGCCGCGACAAGGTTGCGGGTGCACCTCTGACCGGCACCGACGAATTCGACGAGCCGGATTTTGACGCGGTGAACGACCGTGGTCGGCCCGTCATCGACCGCGGTTCCCACCTGTTCAATGTGCACCCGGCTCAAAACGGCGGGATTCGCATGCTGCGCCGCGCCTTCAACTACGTCGACGGCTCCAACGAGCAGGGACGCATGGACGCGGGGTTGTTCTTCATCGCGTTCACCCGCACCCCGGACCGTTTCGCTACCGTCCACCAATCGATGTCGCGCGACGAGATGTTCCTGGAGTATCTCAAGACCACAAAGACCGGCACTTATTTGATCCCGCCGGGCGTGGGTGAAGAGGGATTCATCGGCGAAGGAATGTTCGCTTGAGGGGCGTGCTTATCGGCGTTGCCATGTGTCGTCGATAAGCGCGATGGCTCCTGCATCTTCGAACTCGTGAAGCCAGCCCTCCATTGGCCACGTGCCCCATTTGAAGTGGAAGACGGCGGCGTTGCGGAGAATGTCGTCGAGGTGCTCCCACGGCGGCGAGGAAACGGGGTGCCACTGGTGGTAGGCGTGCGCGCCGCCGACCCAGATGAAGTCAATGCCGTGTTCGCGCAGGTTCCACGCGAAATCGGTGTCTTCGCCGCCGTAGCCGGAGAAAGCGGTGTCGAAGCCGCCGAAAAGCTCGTCGATGCGGCGCCACGTGTCAGCGGTCAGCGCGAAGGATAAAGACCAGAAGAGGTTGTAGTCATCGGCAGGGACGAGCTCGCCGGCTGGCGGGTTCGGCCGGGCTTCGTGCGGCTGGGGGTTGTCGGTGCGTAGCTCTCCCTCCGGCAGGTACGTCACCGGGCCGGCGAGGACGGCCTCGGACGCGTGGTCAAGTGCGTCGAGATATCGGTCCGCCAGCCCGGGGCCCGGGAGGCAGTCCGCGTCGAGGAAAATGAGCTGCTGGTGCCCGCGCGCGAGCGCTTCGGCCGCACCCGTGTTGCGGGCGAGGGCGAGATTGGGCTCCTCGAGCGGAACCACATGCGTATCGGGCAGTCGGGCGGCGAGCTCCTCGGCATCAGCAAGCGCGACGAGAATGTGCTCGATGCCATCAGGAATGAGGGACGCCTGGCGGGCGACATGATCGGCGCGCGCCGCGTTAGCCAATGTGATGATCGCGGTCATGAGGCCCCCAGGATGACATCGGCTGCTCGGCGCGCGGCCCCGTCGGTTTGCCAGCCGCGCTGGGGATCGTCCCAGAACGTGTCCATTTCAGCCGCTTGGTGCAGCAGCGCCGGCCACATGGCTGGCTCGGGGAAGGATTCGGGGACAAGCGCGAGGCCAGCGTCGCGGAGCACCGCGGCCGTGGCCTCCTGTTCGGCGAAGGGGCGGGGCTGCGGCAGGACAATCGCGGGTGCTCCGCAGGCGGCGACATCAGCCACGGAGTTCTGCCCGGCGGCGACCACGACGACCCCGGCGCTCTGCAGCATTTCGGTGAGCTTGGCATCATCGTCGACACGGCTGGCCCCGTCGAGAATGGTGAAATCCCAGTTCGGGCAGACGCGCTCGACCTCGTCCCACGAGTCGCGGTCCCAGGTGGAGCCGCCCGTGCCGGCCATGACGAGCACCGACCGCTCATCGCGGCCGCGATCGGCTAAGCCGCGCAGCCGGGAAATGCCCCCGACGGCATGCAGTCGGTCCGCGTGCGCCCCCAAATGCGCAGGCACGGGCACCCAATCCGGCCACGCTGCGACGATCGCGCTGGCTTGGGCGTAGCCGAGCTGGTGGGGAGCATCGTCGCGCACACCCGGCATGGCCACGGTGACCACGGGCACGCCGAGGAGCCGGGCAAAGACGGCGACCTCCACGGAGCAGTCGACGTAGAACACAGAGGGGTCGTTGGCCTCCACCCATGCGGCAATCTGCTGCATCCGGGAACGGTAGCCCTCATGGGTGGTCGGCGCGTAGTGAAGGGTTCCTCCGGCGGTAAGCGGGTCGGAGGTGGGGGCGCCGGCGTCGTCGAGAAGCACGACGTCTGCGCTGGGGTGCGTGGACAAAATCGTCGCGTCGGGTAAGTGGCGCGCGATTTCGCGGCAGCGCTGGATGTGACCGGAGCCGTGGTGGTGCGCATACAAGCCGATCATTTGACCATCACCTCGCGGTAAAGATCCACGTAGCGGCGGGCGGTCTGGGTGAGGCTGTGGTTCTCCACGACCCACGCACGGGCTGCGGCGCGGTCGACATGAAGGGCCTTGTGGATCGCGCCGGCGAGCGCAACGACATCATCGGGCGGGACGAGCACTGCCGGCGCGGTAGCCAAGAGCTCCCCCATGCCGCCGCGGTCGAAGGCGGCGACGGGCGTGCCGCACGACATCGCCTCGAATGCGACCAGCCCGAACGGCTCCTCCCAGCGCGGGGTGACCACGCACACCGCATGCTTGCCGACGAGCCGACGCAACTCCCCATGCGACAACTCCCCCAGCCAGCGGATCAGGTGGCCGTCCAAACGCGGGGCGATCTGCTCCTGGAAGTAGTCGTGGTCGCCCTTGCGGCCGGCGATCGTCAGCGGCAGGCCGAGGAGGCGGCACGCATCCATAGCCAAGTGCAGGCCCTTCTCGGGAACGATCCGGCCGAACCACACCGCACCAGGGCCGCCCGGGCCCGGTGCCCACTTGCGCGTGTTCACGCCGTTCGGGATGACTTCAATCGGGCCGTGGACGGCAGGCGGCATCTCCCAGCTCGCAGCAGTGGTCGCGCTGACGGCGGCGAACCGGCCTGCGGCCTCACCGGCTGCTTCGACAACCGCGAAGATTTCCGGCAGCTGTGGCGTATGCAGCGTGGTCACCATGGGCAGCGGGTCTGGCGACGCAGGCGAGGGGAACATGGCGGGGCTCAAGCTGTTGTTGTGCACAACGTCATACCCCTGCGCGACCAAGTGCTCACGTAGCGCGAGGAAGGCCTGCTCCTCCCGCTCGCGCCCACCTACCGGATAGCCGGTGTCGGTGGCCAGTTCCAGCGAGTCTCCCCAGTTCACACCCGGCAGTTCGTGGCTTTTGACGTTTCCGTCCGAGCCTTTCGCGGCGTAGAAGTCCACCCGGTGGCCTTCGTTGCGCAGCGCGGTGACCATGGTGTGGCAGAACGCCTCGAGGCCGCCGGCGAACGGCTCGCGAATCGGGTAACGGGCGGGGGCAACGAAGGCGATGCGGAGGTTTTGGCCGCGGGCAGGAGTGCACCCCTGGAGCAAGGTGATGGTCACGGGCGGACCTCCGCACTCTCTGCCAGGGCTGCACGGTACACCGCGGCGTAGGCCTGCTTGATGCCTTCCAGCTCAGCGTGGCGGTTCCCCTGGTACGGAATTTGGCCGCGCTCCAACAACTCTGCGGCGGCGCGGCCGGCGGCAGTGCCGTCACCTGCGGCATATTCAATGACCGTGTCAGCCGTATCTGCCTGCGAGGCATAGCAGCCGCAGTCCGGCACGGCCACGCTCACACCCAGGTCGCGGCACATCTCCAACCAACCCGAGTGGGTGCCGCGCACATACGGCAGAACGCATACCGCGTGGCTGGCCACCGCGGCATGCAATACAGCGTCCTCCATCGGCTCGTGCACGACCAGATTGAGGTCTGCCAGCTCACGGCGCAGGGTCTCGGTGGCCTCAACGTCATGGACGTAAACAGTCAGCGGCACCTGCTCCGCCAGCTCGCGGTAGAAGGCCGGCTCTGCCACGACATTGCCGCGCAGTGATTTCAAGAACACAGCCACCCCGAATGCCGACGGGTCGGGGTCCCGCGTTTCGGTGATGAGGGGGTGGGGGATGACGTGGACGTCGTCACGCGAATACCGCTGCGCGATGACATCGGTGGCGGCACTGGTGAGCGTGACCACCTGCGCCGCAGCGTCGATGAGCACAGCCAAGCTCTCGTGGTGGGCCGCCTGGTCCTCGAGGTGCGGATTGTCCAGATCATGCACAGTGAGCACGAGTGGCACCGGCAATGCTGCGACAAGTTCGCGCAGCTCATCGGGGCTGTAATGCTCGAAACCGAAGTGGATGTGCACGAGATCCATTTCCCGCGGCTGGTCCCAGTAGGACGCTGCGAGCGCGGGGTGGGGCCACCATTTGCCGTCAATATTCGGGTCCGGTGGAAAACGCACGCCTTCCGGCTGAATCGCCTGCGTGTAGACATGTTCAGCGGGGATCGACAGAACGTTCACACCCACCGCCTTTCCTCTTCCGGGGCACCCGACCAATATAAACGTTTCTGCAATTGTTGGCATGACTATATTCGGGGCCATGTTCTTGACCGTCGTGGGCAACTGCCAAGCCGAGTCCCTGCGCAAACTCCTGGCTAGCACCGGGCATTTCGAATCCGAGCGCATCCCTCCTGTACACGAGCTCACCCAAGCCGATATGGGGTGGTTCGGTGACATGCTCGCGCGCACGGATGTTCTGGTCACCCAACCGATCCGCGAGGACTACCGCGGCCTGCCCGTCGGCACCGCGCAGATGCTCGCCCAGCTGCCGCCCGGTGCCCGCCACGCGATCGTGCCGGTGCTGCGTTTCGACGCGCTCATGCCGTTCACCGCGATCATCCGCGACCCCGCCGACTCCTCGCTCAACCCGCCAGTCGTCCCCTACCATGACCTGCGGATCCTCTGCGCCGCTGCGCAAGGCTTGGACGCGCCCGTCACGCCGTCACTCGCGCCTGATGCTTATCGACGAGCACTTGCCATGTCCGTCAACCAAATCCGCACCCGCGAAGAACGCTTCGACTCGGTGAGGATTTCTGACTACCTGGAAACCCTTCCCGTTTGGCACATCATCAATCACCCCGACAATGAGACCTTGGCGGTCGTGGCATCCCGCATCCTGCAGACATTGGGGTTGTCCGGGTCCGTGACCATGCCTGAGTACGAAATGCTCGGCGAACTCGACGCACCGCTCGACCCCGGCGCGTGCGCTGCCCTCGGCGTATCGGTGCGCGGCCGGGACGCGTGGATGCACAGGGAAACGGGGGAGATTCCGTGGGAGGAGATCGTCGACAAGCAACTGGCTCACTACCGCGAGCGGCCCGCACTGGTCGCGCACGGGTTGGAGCGCCACGCGGAACGGATTGCGAACTTGGAGTTGATGCCCTGATGCCCACGCACCTCATTGTCGGGCCCGACTCGCACGGCGTGACCCGGTACGCGCTGGAGTTGGCAGCAGCTACCGATGCCCCTGTGCTGCGCGAATCCGAGTTCAGCGCGGTCGCCCTGCCGGATTCTGTCGATTCTGTGCACGTCGCCTTCACCGATCACCTCTTCGGCGACTCCCCCGCTGCAGCTGTCGACGCACTGCTCACCCGGGTCGGGTCGCGGCAGCTCAGCGTGAGCTTCCACGACATCCCCCAGCCCGAAGAAGGCGCTGACCGTTTCGCCCGCCGCGCCGCCGCCTACCAACGTTTGGCCGCTGACGCTAACGTCGCCGTAGTGAACTCGGAGCACGAGGCTGAATTCTTCCGTGACGCCGGTATCGACGTGGGTGTGATCCGCCTGCCGATCCCGCTGATCGACTCAGCGTTCGAGCCGGAACCGGGGACCGTGGGAATTCTCGGATTTCTGTACCCAGGCAAAGGGCACGAAGAGCTTATCCGCGCCCTACGCGGCACCGATTACCGTCTGCGTTTCCTGGGCTCCGTCTCTCCCGGCCACGAGGAGTGGGCGCGCGGGCTCGAGGCCCATGCGGAGATCACGGGTTGGCTTTCCGACGCTGACCTGGCCGCCGAAATGGGCCGCATCCAGATTCCCGTCTGCGCGCACCGGCACTTCTCCGCCTCCGGGTCGCTGATGACGTGGTTAGGAGCCGGCCGGCACGTCCTGGCCAACGATTCCGACTACACCCGCGAGATCGACGAGTGGCTGCCGGGACGCATTACCCGCGTGCAGCCCGATTCGTGGCGCTCTGCAATCGACGCCTACGCAGCCACCCCCTCACCGCAGATGACAGCCCCGGAGTACGGGTGGGCAGACGTCGCTACGCAATGGCGAAAGGCATGGGCATGATCAGCGTCATTATTCCCCACTACAACGACCCTGACAGCCTCGCGAAGGTGATTGCGGCCGTGCGCGCGCAGGAAGGCGTCGGCGAGGTCGAGATCATCGTCGCCGATGACGGCTCCGCGGTCGTGCCCGACATGCCCGGCGCGACGGTGGTGACGCAGGAGGATCTCGGTTTCCGCGCTGCCACGGCACGCAACCTCGGGGCGAGTACCGCGACGGGCGACGTGCTCGCCTTCCTCGACGCTGACACTGTGCCCGAGCCCGGTTATCTCGCTGCTGCGTGCCGGCATGTGGAGGAGGATTGGCGGGCGGTGGTCGTCGGCAAGCGACTCACGGGCGCCGCGCGCGAGGAACCCGCATGGCTGCGCGACGCCTGGCGCGACACCGACAACCTCTCGCGTGCCGACGACACCTCCTGGCGCTTCATCATCTCCTCCGTCCTGACCTGTTCGCGCCGGTTCTTCGACGCCATCGGCGGCTTCGACGGGACCTTCGTCGGCTACGGCGGTGAGGACTGGGAGTTCGGCTTCCGCGCGTGGAACGCCGGCGCGACCTTCGTCCGCGAGCCAGATGCTGTCGCGGTCCACGACGAGGAAGATTTCGGTGGGCGCTACAACAACCCCAACGAGGAAGCCCGCGTCAAGAACATCGAATCGGTGGCGCTGGCGCACCGCATCACGCACCCGCTCGCCCGGCCCGACGGGGTGCACTTCGAAAACGCCGACATCGGCGTGCGCGTGAGCCAGCACGAGCTATTGGAATCGCCAGGGGTGCTCGAGCAGGTCATCGCGTCGTGGTTGCGCGCGGACGCAATCGTGTACTGCGACCCCGCCCTTGACGTACCGGACCTATTCCGCCACGAGCCCCGCGTGAGGACCGCGCCGACGGGCCCGGAGAACCCTGCGGAACAGCACCGCATCAGCGTCGATCTTGCCGACCCGTGGGCTCTGTCCGATCCCGCAGCATTCCACCGGGCTACCCAGGACACGCGTGTTGGCACGGGGTGGAGGGTTGATGTGGCGGGGGTGCCGTCGATAAGCGTGCGTACTGCGCGGGCCCGTGCGCTGGCCAGCGAACCTCGCTCCATCGAGCGTCCCGTGGGAATTGAGTGGGTCGATGGTCCCGTTCGCCTCGAGCGATACTTCGCCGGCTGGTAGAAAATGGTTATGGACCTCAACACGCTTCTGGGCCTCGAGCGCCAAGGCTGGGACTCGCTATGCGAGCAGCGCGGCGGCACGTTCTACGGCGAACTCATGACCGATGACGCCGTCATGGTGCTGGTCAACGGCATGATCATGGACCAGCCCACCATCGCCGCGAGCATGAACGATGCGCCGCCGTGGGACAGCTACCAGATCACAGACCCGCAGCTCATCCCGCTAAACGACGGCGCCGCCACCCTCCTCTACAACGCCTCCGCCCGCCGCGGCTCTGACAACTTCGAAGCCCTCATGACCAGCACCTACGTGCTGGTAGACGGGCAGATCCGGATGAAGCTGTACCAGCAGACCACCGTCACGCACTAGATCAAGCGCTGACCTTGCCGGGCAGGGTGCGTGCGGGCGCGCGAGCGCAACCTCCCGAATCAGCCGAAGTTCTGCATCGTCCCCCATGCGCTCAATTGTGTCGTGCGCGGCGGTTTTGCGCTAGCCACGCAAAGGGCGGTAGGCCATTTTCGTGCTGTCCACACGTCAAGTAACTGGGTTCACTCCTGTAACACGTGACCTGGGGATTTACGCGGGCATTTTCAACGGCACGAAAATGCACTTTTCCTTATGCTTCATTTCGCTTATCGACGTCGCCAACGCCCCGAAAACGCACCAGCCCCACGCGGCTCACAGTCGACGTGGGGCGATTTCAGGCTCAGGAGGCGGCGACGAGCCCGCGCCTTTTCTAGAGCGTCTTCGGAGCTGGGATCTCCTCAGTCTCGCCGGTCTCCTCGTAGCGGGCGAGGATGTCGATGCGACGCTGGTGACGCTCCTCGACCTGGTGGTCCGGGGTGATGCCGACGAAAGCGTCGACAATCGCGAGCGTCTCCTCAAGAGAGTGCATGCGACCACCGATGCCGATCAGCTGGGCGTTGTTGTGCTCCCGTGCGAGCTGAGCGGTCTCAACCGACCAAGCCAGAGCGCAACGGGCACCTTTGACCTTGTTCGCGGCGATCTGCTCGCCGTTGCCTGAACCGCCGAGCACGATGCCCAGCGACGACGGATCGGCGACAGTCTTCTCCGCTGCGGCGATGCAGAACGCTGGGTAGTCGTCTGCAGCGTCGTACTCGTGTGCGCCGCAGTCGACGACCTCATGGCCGGCAGCCTTGAGGTGCTCGGCGATCTCGTTCTTGCGCTCGAATCCGGCGTGGTCTGCTCCAAGGTAAATACGCATGGTTCCCAGCGTAACCAAAAGCGACCGCGCCCGGCGCACCCCGCACGCCTTAGACCTGCGGCGCCTCGGTACGGGAGCGCTTGAGCTCGAAGAAGTAGGGGTACTCGGCCAGGCCCAGTGCGTGGTCGAAGAGCGCACCTGCTTCCTCGCCGGTGGGAACGCGGGTGATCACCGGGCCGAAGAAGGCAGTCTCACCGAGCTGGATGACCGGGGTGCCCACCTCATCACCGACAGCGTCCATCGCGCCCTGGTGGTAGCTGCGGAGCACATCGTCATAGGACGCTTCGTTCGCCACCGATGCGTAAGACTCATCCAGACCGACTTCCTCCAGCGCCTTCTTGATCACGTCGTCATACGCGCCGTAGCCCTTCTGGCCTCCCTGGCCGCCGGGGTGGATGAGGGTGCCCATGGCGGTGTACAGGTCGTCGATAAGCTCGGGGCGCTCCTGCTTGACCTTGGCGAACACGCGCGCCGGGCCCCAGTTGGCTTCCATCATGGCCATGTAGTCTTCGGGGAGGTCGCGGCCGTCGTTCAGCACGGACAGCGACATGGGGATCCAGTCGATCTCGATGTCGCGGGCTTTTTCAACTTCCTTGATCCAGCGGGAGGTCTGCCAGCAAAACGGGCAAGATGCGTCGAACCAGAACGTTACGTTTTCCATTATGACCCTTTCGTTGATGGAGGCTTGCACCCTCAACGGTACGTTGGTTTGCATGAAGACGAATTTGCTCAGGACCGATGCACACGCCCGCGCTGCACTGATCAGCGATATTCACTACGACGTGGCTCTCGACATCACCGGCGCGGACACATTCACCGCCCGCACCACGATCACATTCAACTCCGGCGAGGGCGAGACATTCTTCGACCTCCTTGCGGACAGCTTTGAGGCGACGCTCGACGGCACGCTTATCGACGATCGCACGCTGCAGCTTTCTACCGGACAGCACGAACTGACCGTCACGTCCACGCACTCCTACTCCCACACGGGCGAAGGCCTGCACAAGTTCACCGATCCGGCGGACGGCAAGGAGTACCTCTACACCCAGTTCGAGCCGGCGTACGCGCAGCTGGTGTTCGCCTGCTTCGACCAGCCGGACCTGAAGGCCACCTACGATATTTCGGTCACTGCGCCGAGCAAGTACGTGGTGGTGCTCAACGAGGAGACCTCCCGCGCCGAGAACAGCGATGGCACTGCTACGACGTCGACGAGCATCTCCTACCCGCTGTCGACCTACCTCATCGCGGTGTGCGCCGGCGAGTACGAGTCTGTCCACGACACCTACTCCGACGAGCAGAAGACGATCCCGCTGGGCCTGTACGCTCGCGCGTCGCTCATGGAGCACCTCGACGCCGACCGCCTGTTCCGTGAGACCAAGGAGGGCTTTGCGTACTTCCACGAGAACTTCGGCCGGCCGTACCCGTTTGGCAAGTACGACCAGATCTTCTGCCCCGAGTACAACATGGGCGCGATGGAGAACGTCGGTGCCGTGACGCTTCGCGACGAGTACGTGTTCACCTCCGAACCCGCTCCTTACCGCATCGAGCGCCGCAACGACACGATCCTGCACGAGATGGCGCACATGTGGTTCGGTGACTTGGTGACCATGAAGTGGTGGGATGACCTGTGGCTCAACGAGTCCTTCGCCACCTGGTCCGCCGCGATCGCACAGGCTGAGGCGACGGAGTTCACCAATGCGTGGGTGACGTTCGCCAGCGTCGAAAAGGCGTGGGCCTACGCGGCCGACCAGCTCCCGTCGACGCACCCCGTTGGTGCCGACGCCCCCGACATCGAGACCGCCGAGCAGAACTTCGACGGCATCACCTACGCCAAGGGCGCGTCCGTACTCAAGCAGCTGCAGGCCTACGTCGGCCGCGACGAGTTCTTCGCTGGGGTGCGCAAGCACTTCGACAACCACGCGTTCGGCAACGCCGAATTCGCTGACCTGCTCGGCGCGCTCGAGGAGACCTCCGGCCGCGACCTTTCGGACTGGTCGCAGCAGTGGTTGCGCACCACGGGCGTCTCGCGGCTCTACCCCGAGATCGCCGCGGATAGCTTCACGGTGGTCCAGGAGTCCGAGGTGCAGCGCACGCACCGCGTGGGCGTCGGCATTTATTCGCTTATCGACGGTGCGGTCCGCAGGACCCATCACGTCGAAATCGACATCACCGGCGAGCGCACCGAGGTCCCCGAGTTCGCCGGGGTGGCGCACGATCTCGCGCTGGTCAACGACGAGGACCTCACCTACTGCCTGATGGGTCTGACCGAGGAGCACATGGACTTCGTCCTCGAGCACCTCGGCCGCATCGAAGACCCGATGGCCCGCACACTGTGCTGGTCCGCCGTGTGGGAGGCAGTCCGCGACGGGCGGTTGCCGGCACGCGAGTTCGTGAAGCTCGTCGCCCGCTTCGGCGCGAACGAGGACCAGCCGGCAGTGCAGGAACGCATCGTCGCGCAGGCCACCACGGCCGTGAAGAACTACGTCGATCCGGACTGGCAGGCGCAGGGCTTCGACCTGCTCAACCACGCCTTCCGCGGTGCCCAGCCAGCGGCGATTTACGACCGTGCGTTGTCTCGGCTGCGCCTCGACAACGATTCGATTCGATACTTCCGCGAGCTCCTGGAGAACGAGACCAACCAGGAAGTGCGCTGGCTGGTTCTCACGGCTCTCATTGCCGCCGGCGAGCTCGACGCCGATGCTGCCGAGCAGGAGGAGGATCCCTCCTCCGAAGGTGAGGTGTCGAGGTTGCGGGCGCGGGCGGTCGTCGATAAGCGATGGGCGTGGGACGAAATCATCGCCGGCGAACGCTCGAACCTGGCGCTGCGCTTCCTCATGGATGGCCTGACGTTCAACGACCGCGGGCTTGAGGGCTTGACCGATGAGTACTTCCGCGTTGCGCCTGAGCTGTGGGAGCGGCTGTCAAACGAGATGGCGCAGCGGACGCTCGAGGGCATCTACCCGTTGTGGGATGTGTCGGAGGAGGCTGTCGCGAAGGCCGACGAGTTCCTCGCCGGCGACATCCCGGCAGGTCTGCGCCGCATCATCTCTGAGGGGCAGGACCGGGTAGCGCGCTCGCTGCGGAACCGGATCGTGGACGCTGCGGCAGCGGAGAGTGCAACGGGTGACGGCGCGTAGGGGCTCTCCCCCTACCCCTCGGGCCCCGTCCAGATATAGTTCGCACCGTTCCCGCTGCAACGAAATCTGACCTGGGGTTTTGATGCCCCTGGCGGTCGCGGGTGTCAACTATATCTTGGGGCCACCCGCGGAGGGTCGGATCTGCGCTAGATCTGCGCGATGGCCTGCTCGAGGTCGGCGATGAGGTCCTCGGTGTCCTCAATGCCGACGGAGATGCGCACCAGCTCCGGCGGGACCTCAAGCGCTGAGCCCGCGACGGAGACGTGGGTCATGGTGGCGGGGTGTTCGACGAGGGACTCGACGCCGCCGAGGGATTCGGCCAGGCAGAACAGCTTCGTCGAGCGGCAGAACGTCATGGCCTGCTCAGCGGTCTGGAACGCCACTGAGACCATGCCGCCGAAGCGGCGCATTTGCTTGACGGCGATGTCGTGCCCCGGGTGGTCTTCCAGGCCCGGGTAGTAGACGCGGGCGACCTTGTCCTGCTTGGACAAGTAGTCAGCGACAGCCTCTGCGTTGTCGCAGTGCTTGTCCATCCGTACTGCCAGGGTCTTCGCGCCGCGGGCGGTGAGGTAGGTGTCAAACGGCGAGGGGATCGCACCGATCCAGCCGAAGAAGAAGCGCAACTGCTCCTCCAGGTTGTTCAGCGCGTCGAAGCTACCTGCGGTGATCGCGGAAACGCCCTCGTGCCCTTCCACGGCGTTGCGGCCGACAACGACACCGCCGACCACGTCAGAGTGGCCGCCGATGTACTTCGTGGTCGAGTGCAGCACCACGTCCGCGCCGAGATCCAGCGGCTGTTGCAGGTACGGGGATGCAAAGGTGTTGTCAACGACGAGCGTGGCGTCACCCTTGACTGCCGAAAGCCCCTCGATATCAGCAATAGACAGCAGCGGGTTCGTCGGCGACTCAACCCACACCACCTTGGTGTTCGGCTGGATCGCAGCGGCGACCTCGTCGACGTTGGTGATGTCCACCGGGGTGTTCTCCACGCCCCACTGGGTGAAGATCTGCTGGATCAAGCGGTAGGTACCGCCGTAGGCATCGTTACCGATGACGATGTGGTCGCCAGGCTTGAGCAGGATGCGCAGCAGCGCGTCGACAGCGGCCATACCGGAACCGAAAGCCACGCCGTAGTCAGCTTTCTCCAGCGCCGCGACGGTCTTCTCCAGCGCGTCGATGGTCGGGTTGCCCACGCGGGTGTACTCGAAACCGTTGCGGGTCACTGCCAGATCGTCCTGCGCGAAGGTCGTGGACGCGTAGATCGGCGTGTTGATCGACCCGTACAGGGAGTCGGGCTCGTAACCGGCGTGGATGGAGTCGGTGGAGAAGCCGGGCATCGGCGGGGTCCTTTCGTCGATAAGCGGGGCGTCGATAAGCGTGCTCTGCCCCAGAGTAGACCAAGCGGTTCATTTGCTCTGATTCGCCCCCTGGTTAACATTCAATGCATGGATTCGCTTTATAGCGCACTCGGCGGCGAGGACTTCTTCCGTCGCCTCGTCAGCGGCTTCTATGCGCAGGTCAAGACCGATGACCTCATCGGCCCGATGTACCCGGACGATGACTGGGACGGTGCTGAGGACCGTCTTCGCTGGTTCCTCGCACAGTATTGGGGTGGGCCGCCGACGTTCAACGAGCAGCGCGGTGCTCCGATGCTGCGGCGGCGCCACTTCCCCTTCCGCATCGGCATGGCGGAGGCTGAGCGCTGGCTCGAGCTGATGAGCAACTCCCTCGACCAGTTCAGCGAGGATGAACTCAACCCTGCCCAGCGCGAGGCGTTGTGGAACCACATGCAGCGTGTGGCGTACATGATGATCAATCAGCCTGGTGAACATCCCGGTATGCGATAAATATTCAAAACGGCCAATGGGTTAGTTTTGCCCAACTACGATTACCCGTATGCCGTCTACGGTGACTCGCCCGTCCCAGACGCTGTTGAGCATCGTGCCGTCGCTGATCAGCGCTGGCCGCGCCGTCGCCCTCTGCGCCGCCGTCGACATCGCGGCGTTCGACTACAACGCGTCCCAAATGACGTCGCGGGCGCGGGGGTTGCCGATTCGTGTGGCATCCAAAAGCTTGCGCAGTGTCGCTGCTTTACGACGCGCACTCTCCCACGACGGGTACCGCGGCATCCTCGCCTACAGCGTGCCGGAGGCGATCAACCTGGCACGCGAGGGTTTCGACGACATCGTGGTGGCCTACCCGTCGGTGAACAAAGTCGCGCTAGCTGAGCTAGCTGCAGATGCGTCGCTGCGCGGGACGATCACCGTCATGGTCGATTGCGTAGCGCACCTCGACCTCATCCGTGCTGCCCCCTTCCTCAACGGTGTCGCCGCCGACGCCATGGCCGCCAACCGCTACCGTTCCCGCGCCCACGAGGTCTTCGCCACCCCACGTCGCGTGAAGTTCCACGAGATGGAGGTCGCCGTGCCGCTCGAAGCCGGCCCGGAGACAGTGCGCGAGATCCGCCGCGAACTGGACAAACGCGGCTGGATCATTCCCTTCCCGCTCGAACTGCGCTCCACAGCCGCCGACGACGTGGCCCTGTCCACCTCCACCGGGCGTGAATCGATGTACATCGCTTTCCACGTGCCCAAGGCGATGAACCCGCACGACTACTTCCCCCACCTCGAGCCGATCCTCAAGGCCGCCGACGGCCGGCCGCACTGGGGCAAGATGCACACCATGGGCCGGGAAGACTTCGCCAAGACCTACCCGCGTTTCGACGAGTTTTGCTCCCTCCGCGAGCAGATGGATCCGGACCGCACCTTCGGCTCGGAGCACCTCACCCGCTTGTTCGGGTAGTCGGCCCCAGCCAGTCTCGAGCTGGGTTCATATCGGACGGGGGACTGGTTCGCCTGCCATAGGTACACCCATCGCAGTTCGCCTTTGACGGTTCGCCTTTGACGGTTCGACGACGGGGAAAACTGCAGGTCGCGTCTAGAACCGCAGCATGAAAGTCGAACGACGAAAGGCGAACGGAGCTAGAACAGCAAGTTGAGCCCAGCCGAGTGGTACACGCTACCGAAGGGCGCATCCATTCGGATCCAGCGGCCAGCCGTAGAGATGCGCAAGTGCCGGGGAATCTCCGGCGGCGCCGAGGGACCAGGTATCAGGCCGAGGGATGTGCAGGTGAAGATCATGCGCATCGGGATCTCTACTGCGTCCGTCGGCGTCGAACTCTCGGCCGGTGTGGTGGGGGACTGCACCGTCAGAACGATCTGCTCCAGCAAGGACCGCGGCGGGCCCAGGGGACCGGAGAACTGGCGGGCTAGCCTGCGCCCCTGATCGGCGAGGTCGCGGACCACGGCGACGGGCACCATCTCGCGCTCGACGAAACCGGTCTTCGGCGGCAGAGCGCCGATCCAGTCGTGGTCGCGGGCGGGGCCGAGCTCGGATCGCCCCTCGGCAAGGGCTGCGTCCAAGTCGCGGGCCGACACGACCGCTCCGTCGCGCGAGACCGACCCCGTCACCCGGCGCGAAGCCACGCAATCGAACGGGGTGGTCACGAACACGTCGATCGGGGTGCTGCTGCCGGGGGCGGATGGGGCGTCGCTAAGCACGGCGAAACGCGCGGAAGCCTGCGCATCAAGATGAAGCGCGCGGGAGGTCAGGGCTTTCAGCCCCGCCGCTCCCGCGCTGACATGTAGTGCTTCCAGGGCGCTACTCCCCAGCCTTGGCGGTGAGGATGCCGCGCTCCTGCTGGGTGATCTCACGCGGGGACGCGGTAGACAGGTCAACGGCGACGAGCACGCAGGTCACAATGCCGCACACTCGACCCTGGCGGTCCTTGATTTCCTGGACCGTCTTGAAAGAGGTGTTGCCGATCTCAACGACAGTAGAGACCACCTCCACCTCGAGAGAGTCCGGCATGACGGGACGCAGGAAGTCGACCTCAGCGCGGCGGACGAAGACACCGAACTCCTGGCCGTTGTTCTCGAACTGCTCCTTGGTGAACCTGATGCGGGCCTCTTGAGCGATATCAAGGTAGGCGCAGTTGTTCAGGTGGCCGTAGCGGTCGAAGTCGTTCCAGCGCAGCGCGATGATGTGCGTGTTCGCCGGGTTGTTGTCTGCCATGTGGTTCCTTTCGAAGAGCAGCTCGAAAAAGCAGCGTTAGCGGGTGAGTTTACGGTGGGTGACGCGCGACGGTTTCGCCGCTTCCTCACCGAGGCGGTCGACCTTGTTGGCCTCGTAGTCGCCGAAGTTTCCTTCGAACCAGAACCACTTGCCCTCCTCGATGCTACCTTCCCAGGCGAGGATGTGGGTGCAGGTGCGGTCGAGGAACCAGCGGTCGTGGGAGATCACCACAGCACAACCCGGGAAGTTCTGCAGGGCGTTTTCCAGGGAGCCGAGGGTTTCAACATCGAGGTCGTTTGTCGGCTCATCGAGCAGGATCAGGTTTCCGCCCTGCTTCAGCGTCAACGCCAGGTTGAGACGGTTACGCTCACCACCGGAGAGCACCTTCGACGGCTTCTGCTGGTCCGGGCCCTTGAAACCGAACGCGGACAAGTACGCGCGCGACGGCATCTCGTTCTGGCCGACGTGGATGTAGTCCAGGCCGTCGGAGACGACCTCCCACACGGTCTGCTCCGGGTCGATGTTCGCGCGGTTCTGGTCCACGTAGGACAGCTGCACGGTATCGCCGACCTCGACAGAACCAGCGTCTGGATCCTCCAAGCCGACGATGGTCTTGAACAGGGTGGTCTTACCCACACCGTTCGGGCCGATGACACCGACGATGCCGTTACGCGGCAAGGTGAACGACAGGTCCTTGATCAGGGTGCGGCCGTCGAACCCCTTGTCCAGGTTCTTGACCTCGACGACCTTGTTGCCCAGACGCGGCGGCGTAGGGATCTGGATCTCTTCGAAGTCGAGCTTCTTGTACTGCTCCGCCTCGGCCGCCATCTCCTCGTAGCGCTCCAGACGGGCCTTGTTCTTCGCCTGGCGTGCCTTCGGGGAAGAACGGACCCACTCCAGCTCGCCCTTGAGGCGCTTCTGCAGCTTCTGGTCCTTCTTGCCGGCAATCTCCAGACGCTCGGCCTTCTTCTCCAGGTAGGTGGAGTAGTTGCCCTCGTAGGGGTAGAGCTTGCCGCGGTCGACCTCGCAGATCCACTCCGCGACGTGGTCGAGGAAGTAGCGGTCGTGAGTGACGGCCAAAACAGCGCCCGGGTAGTCCTGCAGGTGCTTCTCCAGCCACAGGACGCTCTCGGCGTCGAGGTGGTTCGTAGGCTCGTCGAGAAGCAGCAGGTCCGGCTGGCTGAGCAGCAGCTTGGCCAGTGCGACGCGACGGCGCTCACCACCGGAGAGGTTGGTCACCGGGGAATCTGACGGCGGGCAGCGCAGCGCCTCCATGGCCTGCTCGATCTTGGAGTCGACCTCCCACGCGTCAGCGGCGTCGAGCTCCTCCTGGAGCTTGCCCATTTCCTCCATGAGCTCGTCGGAGTAGTTGGTGGCCATCTCGGTGGCGATCTCCTCGAAGCGCTGCTTCTTCTCAAAGATGTCGCCCAGGCCCTCTTCGACGTTCTCGCGGACCGTCTTGTCCTCGTTGAGCGGCGGCTCCTGCAGGAGGATGCCCACGGAGGCACCGGGGTCGAGGAAGGCCTCGCCGTTGTTCGGCTGGTCGATGCCGGCCATGATCTTCAGCAGCGAGGACTTACCCGCTCCGTTCGGGCCCACGACACCGATCTTGGCGCCGGGGTAGAAAGCCATGGTGACATTGTCCAGGATGACCTTGTCACCGACGGCCCTGCGAACGTTCTTCATCGTGTAGATGAACTCAGCCACTAGGGGCCCCCTTTACATGCGTGTTGGCGGCTATTTGCGTAAACCACCACAAAGGGTACATCACGCACTCACCGCCTGATCCGCAAGCAGAGAAACCGTTCCTGTGCGCTCTACGCCGCCCCCACCGTTTCCTCTTCCGGGGCGTGCTCCCCCATGTCAGACGGGCCGTGGTTCATCAGGGACTCGAGTGCTTCGTCGTCATAGCTCGGTGGCTCTGGCTGGGCCGTCGGCTGGTTGGTGGGCTGGCTGGTGGGCTGGTTAGTTGGTGTCTCGCCGATCTCCCCGGCAATGTCCTCGCGCGTGCGCAGATTGACCGACGGGATGTCGCCCGCGGTGTGCTCCTTGGCGGTCGTGCATTTCGACGACGCCTGGTACCTGTTGAGCTCCAGCGCCACCTGAGCCGCCTTGATCAGCTGCTTGGAACGCTTTGTGCCGCCCTCATCCACCCAAGTCTCAGTAACGAGACGGCCGACTACGACGGCGGGTAAGCCCTTCCGCAGCGATGCCTCGACATTGACGGCCAGTTGGCCCCAGCACTCGACGTCGATGAACAGGCTGTCAGCGTCCGCCCACACGGGCCGGCCGTCAGCGGTGGTGCTGTCTGTGCGCACGCGGCGACTCGATGCGAGACGGAACTTGGTCAGGGTCGAGCCGGTTTTGAAGATCTTGCAGACGGGATCGTCGGTGAGGTTTCCAGAAAGCGTGATGGGTGATTGCATGGTCGGAGTTTCCTTTCGCGGTTTGCTGGTGGGTGGGGTGCCCTTCCAGGGTCGACCACGCGAACAACCTGCGCAAAGAGGTCCGAAAAAGCCTGTGGATAACGGTGAGTTATCCACAGGCGGGTGGGGGCGGGAGGCGTCGATAAGCGAGCTACTTCTCGCTGCGACGGCCGGTCTGCGAGTACTGCGCGAGCATCTCGTTGTAGGCGCGCCATTCCGCATCGCCCGTCTCGTCCTCACTGCGGTCTGTAGCCCTCGCATCTGCACGATCTTCCCGCAGCCACCCCAGAAGAAGGATGATGAAGACCACTGCCATCGGGAAGCTTCCCGACGCCCAACCAATGCCCCCGCCGACCTTCTGATCGCGGAGCAGATCCGGGTTCCATGGGAGCCCAAGATTTTCGTAGAAGCTTTCCGCCAGAACAATATTGAGCTGCATCAGGTACACGCCCATGAAAAGGTGCAGCGGCATGGAGACAACAAACCAACCGAAGCGGGCCACGGTCGGGCGTCGTCCCGGGATGTGGTCGGGGCCAATGAGATCCCAGAAGTAGAAGTACCCGGAGACTAAGAAAACCGCGTTCATGATCACGTGCCCCGCGTGCTCTGACACCGCGACTTCGTAGAGCGATGGGAAGACATAGAGGATGTAGAACACGACCAGGAACTGGATCGTCGACACCGGCGGGTAGGTGATCACACGCAGGAAGGTGGATTCCTCGAAGGCCTCCACCCACGCGCGGATGTTGAACTCCCCTGCCGGGTAGGCCTGTTTGATCAGCGTCAGCGGCGCACCCATAACCAACAGGACGGGCGCACCCATGGACAGGATCATGTGCACGATCATGTGGATGGAGAAGCTCGCCGGCATGTACATGCCCAGGCCAGAGGACATGGTCACAACAATGGTCGCGCATCCGGCGATCCACCAGGCGGTGCGCCCGCGGTCCCAGCCTTCAACCCGACGGGTGAGATGCAGGTAGTAGATGGCCAGCAAGATGGCGATGACGCTGAAGAGCACCTCGAAGCGCCACATGGTGAAGATGTTTGCCACTGTCGGTTCGACCTCAAGGTTGTAGCCCATCTGGACCTGCATGTTGGTGATCGCCGGGTCGAGCGGCGCAGGCGGCGGAGTGCGCCCCATGGACACGGCCACACCCGTCACCGCAGCCATGACCAGCGCCTCCACGACCGCAATGCGGGTGAACAGCGGCGGCTTCCGGTCCAGCTGCGGGATTGTGATCTGCCGGTGCGCGAAGCCGAGCAATCCCAGCACGACCAAACCGATTGTTTTGAACAAAACGGTCCAGCCGTAGGCGGTGGAGAGAAGATCGTCGAAACGCACGCGGATGAGCGCGTTAATCACGCCAGAGATGGTCATGGCGAAGAACGCGAACAGGGCGATGAGCGAGTAGCGGTGCACCGCCTGCTGCATGTGCGGGCCGAGCCTGCGCCCGTGCGCGATGAGTGCGAGCAGCCCGCCAACCCAGATCATCATGAACACCAGGTGCCACAGGTACGAGTTGGTGCCGTAGTCGTGGTTGCCTCCGGTCGCGGAGTGGCCGGACATGCCCAGCGGCATCACTGCGGCGATCGCGCCGAGGAAGAGCGGCGTTTGCGCCACCCATGATCCCGCCGCGAAACCGAAACCGGCGACGATCGCTGCAATGGCTGCCACGAGCAGCCAGATCTTCGCGTCCGCCACGCGGTCGAGCGCGGTGCCCCACATCTCGGCGGAGAAGAGAATCTGGGATAACGGTGTGCCGGAGACGTCGGAAAGCACGAGCGGAACCATGAGCACACCGATTACGGCCAGCCCGGCGCTCGCCCATGCCCCCGTGCGCGCGGCCAAGTGCCCATCGACGGTCAGTCGGGCAGTTTTCAGGGGGCCGTCTGGCGGGATGAGGTAGGCGGAGAACATGAAGGAGCCCGTGGCCAGAGCAGCAAGGAGCCATGCAATTGCGCGTATCGACGGCAACCCCACCGTGGTCACCACCCCCGGGTCCGGAATACCCAACGACGCCAACGAGCCGCCCAGGAACGCCTGCGCAAGGGCCCCAGCGACCACCGCGGCGACTGCGAACGCAGCCAGATAGATCGGCCAGGCCGCACGCACATGCCCACGCGACCGCTCGCGGGCCACCGAGTCCTGCTTGCGTTCCGCCTGCTCCACCGCCTGGTCTGCTGACATGGCCTTTACCCTACTTTCGGTGCAGTGGGATACGATAATTCCCGCCCCAGTGGGGCACTGCCTCCGTAGCTCAGTGGATTAGAGCATCCGGTTTCTACCCGGCTGGTCGCGGGTTCGAATCCTGCCGGGGGCGCTTTTGTCATCAGTCGCGACATTGTTGACAGATGAGTCGCGACATGGTGGACAAACCGGCGTCTTGGTGTTTATTTTTTCCAAGGCGCCGGTTGTGGTTTTCAGGTCAGTGGGGGTTGGCCTTTTCGCCAGTATGGTTTTTGGTAGTTGCGGGATGTGTCGATGTAGTGCTCGGTGATGGGTTCGCCGGTTTCTTTTAGTGATGTCGTGATGTGGTTGTCGGTGATGATCATCAGGACTTCTTCGCCGCTGTGGGCTCGGCCGATTCCTAGGCTGTAGAGCCTGCCGGCGTAGCGGATGGTGACTTTGCCGCTGGCGGCGACGACGTCGTTGCGGGTGCGCCATTCTTCTTTCGGGGTGAAGGTTGGTTCAGCTTTAGGTCCTGTTGTGTAGGCCTGGTGTGGGGTACGGCGTCCGAGTGATCGGTGGGGGCGTTCGGTGTTGTAGTAGGCGGTGAATTCGTTGAGCTGCCGTTGTAGTTGGGGGATGGTTTCTGCTGGTGGTTGTGCGTTGATCCAGCGTTTGAGTGTTTGGTGGAAGCGTTCGATTTTGCCTTGGGTTTGTGGGTGGCCTGGCCGGCCGTTTTTCTGCTGGATACGGTTGTCGTTAAGTGTTTTCTCGAATGCGTTTCTGCCGCCTTTGCGTCCGGCTAGTCGGGCGGTGAACACCAGCCCGTTGTCAGTGAGTGTGGATGCCGGTGGGCCGTAGGTGTCGATGAGGCGCTGTAGTTCTGCTGCGACAGCTGGCCCTGTAAATGCTGGCCGGGCGGTGATCGATAGCAGGTAGCGGGAGTGGTCGTCGATGAAGTCGAGGACTTCTACGCGCCTGCCGTCGATGAGGAAGAGGTAGGTGATGTCGGCCTGCCAGCATTCGTTGGGCATGGCCGCTTCAAACCTGATGTAGGAGCTGCGTGGTTTCTTTTGCGGTTGCGGGGCAACAAGTCCGGCTTCAGTGATGATCCGGCGGATCGTCGATGTTGACGGCACACGCAGGCCTTGTTGTCCTAAGTGGAAAGCGATGGTGTCGGGCCCTGCGTCGAAACCTGCTTTGGTGAGTTCTTTGCGCATGTCGATGATGTGGTTGCGCAGGGTCTCCGGCACGGCATTGGGGTGGGTGTGCGGCGCGCGCGATTTGGGGGCGATGGCTTGTTCGCCTCCGGCGTCGAACTCGGAGAGGATCTTGTAGATGCGTTGGCGGGAGATGCCGAATCGTTTGGCGACTTTGGTGACTGGTTCGCCTTGATCGCGGACGGCTTTGACGATGGCGAGATTTCGGTTCGGGCTGTTCATCTGTCAACGATGTCCCGACTGATACCAGCACCGTCACTAAACACGCGGGGGTGGCGGGAGGTGTCAATGATGTCGCGACTGAGGTGTCAACCATCACCCCAGATTGTTTCTACCCCCTAAGTGTCAACAATGTCGCGACTGACCTGTCAACCATCAGGAATGCTGTCCCAGGCACGCCGTGTCAACTATGTCATGACTTCAGACACTGCCGGGGGCGCTTTCCCATACCCCTTTCACCTGCGATTACGGCCCCGCGCAGCGCAAAATCGCTAGACTGGTCGCATAACCGAAATCACCTAGCACGATTGAGGAGCGACCATGAGCAAGGACAGCATCCCAAGCTTTGACCAGGCGCAAGACGCCGACGATGCAGCCAAGGCGGCCGTCAACCCGACGCCGACCCGCGACGACAGCATCAACAACCTGGGTGACCCGGACGCAGACGGCAACTTCCAGGACCGCACCGAGAAGGAAAGCGAGAAGGCGAACTAATGGCCGACAACACGCAGGCAAATAACGCACAGCCGGGCGACGGTCCCGACAAACTTCTGGACGCTGCAACGCGCCGCATTGGCAACGAGCCCGACACTGACCCCATCTCCGACCTTGAGCGCCTGGAGTCCCGCGACCTGGACAACCTGGACAAAGAGGACTTCGACGACGACAACGAGGGCGACGACGACTCCAGCTACGCCAACGACAACCCGGACGGCCCGTCCGAGGTCAACCGCGGCGACGAGTAACCCGCAAACGCACTCAGCGCCGACCCCGACACAGGGGCGGCGCTTTTTCATCCTTGACGCCATATCGAATTGCGATATTATCGATTATCGAGAGTATCGAATCACGATAAGGAGTTGAGTTATGAACATGTCTATGGACACGAACCAAACCGCTAAGCCTCCGACAGAGAAACAAACGAAAGATTTCAACTCGAGCACAATCGGAGTCACCGCCCTAGTCGCCCTCTGGATCAGCTTCGAAATCTTCGAGATGATCCACAACGGTATCGTGATCACCCGCCTATCCCCTGCCGTCGAGGGTGGCATCGTTTTTGCCGATATCCCCAGCGGCGCCCAGTGGCTTTACGGCATTGGTCTGGCCACGAAGTACATCGGCCTCCTCGGCACCGGGATGACACTGAGCATGATCGGCTGGAACATGTCCAAAGGGCGGATCTTCACGCAACGCAACGTCGCTCTCCTTAACTTCGGCACTGGCGCGATGTTCGCTTATTTCATCGGTCGCATCGGATTCGAGGGTCTGGGTAACAATTTCGTTGCCTCGGATCTGGGCCTGGAGCGCTGGTGGGACACCGGTGTCAGCACCCCGTACTCCGAGTTCACACCAGCACTGATCCTCCTGTTCACCCTCGGCCTCGCTTCCATGCTTCTGCGCCGCGGCGCCCGGTTGAAGGAGGACGTGGACGGCCTTGTCTAATCCGACTAATCTAGGCGAGCCTCAGGTGGTCTGCCACTTGGACCGGCTCATGGAAGAGCGTGGCATCACCGGCGCGGCACTCGCGGAGCAGGTCGGCATCACGCCGGTGAACCTGTCCGTGCTCAAGAACAACCGCGCAAAGGCAGTCCGGTTCTCCACGCTCGCCGCGATCTGTAAAGCCTTGGACTGCCAACCGGGAGACATCTTCTCCGTGCAGTAGCCTGCAGTAGGCTCGCACGCATGAGCTTTCCCCAACCGTCCATCAATTCCTACGCGCTGATCACCGGTGCCAGCCAGGGCATCGGTGAGGCCATGGCCCGCGACTTCGCTAAGGCGGGCTACAACCTCATCGTTGTGGCCCGGCGCGAGGACGTCCTGCAGAAACTTGCCACCGAGCTCGAAGATGCCCACGGCGTCGGAGTCATCGTCGCCGCTAAGGATCTCTCTGTGGCCGAGCAGGTCGATGAGCTCATCGAGCTTATCGACGAAAAAGCCATCTCCATCTGCGTCAACTCCGCCGGTATCGCCTCCTTCGGGCCGTTCATGAACCAAGACTGGGATTACGAGACAAACCAGTACAACTTGAACGCCACGGCGGTCTTCCGCATCACCAAGGCAGTGTTGGACCAGATGGTTCCGCGCGGCGAGGGCGCGGTATGCAATGTCGGCTCCGCCGCCGGCAACGCCCCGATCCCGAACAACGCAACCTACGTGTTCACCAAGGCCGGCGTGAACACGTTCACCGAATCGCTGCACTACGAGCTGAAGAAGACCGGCGTGCACTGCACCCTGCTCGCCCCCGGCCCGGTGCGCGACGCCGTCGTTCCGGAGGAAGAACAGTCCATCGTGGACAAGGTCGTCCCAGACTTTCTGTGGACCAGCTACGAGTCCTGCTCCGAGGAAACCATCGCTGCGATGATGAAGAACCAGCGCCGCGTCACCCCCGGGCCGCTGTCGAAGGCGATGGACTTCCTATCCTCCTACGCCCCGCGGGCCGTGATCGCGCCGGTGACCGGCTGGTTCTACGCCAAGATGGGCTAACCGCCCCCACAACACGGGCGGGTACGTTGGAAGGCATGAGCGAAGAACCCTCCGCAGAACCCACTACCCTACCCGCCAAGGACGACCGCATCGTCTGGATCGACCTCGAGATGACGGGACTCGACCCACAGCGTCACGTCATTGTCGAGGTCGCAGCCCTCGTCACCGACGCGGAGCTGAACATCCTGGACGGTGGCATTGACCTTGTCGTCCACGCCACCGATGCCGAACTGGCCGAGATGGATGACTTTGTCACCGAGATGCACGGCAGCTCCGGCCTGACGGAACAGATCAAGGCTTCCACTGTGGCGTTGCGCGAGGCGGAGGAGGCGGTGCTGGAACTCGTCGATAAGCATTGCGGCGAGCACCGCCCACCGCTGGCTGGCAACTCGATCGCCACTGACCGCACCTTCATTCGCGCGCACATGCCGGAACTGGACGAGCGTCTGCACTACCGGATGATCGACGTCTCCACCATCAAGGAGCTCACCCGCCGCTGGTACCCCAAGGCGTACTACAACCAGCCCGGGAAGGGCATGGCGCACCGCGCTCTCGCCGACATTGTAGAGTCCATCCGCGAGCTCGACTACTACCGCCGTGCCGTGTTCGTCGCCGCCCCCGGCCCCGAATCCACCGCGGCAGCAACGTGCGCAACCAAGTCGACCGAGACCTACCAGCCGTTTTTGTAAAACCGGCGCGGTGAACTAATGTGATGTAGCGCTGCCGACGCACGCGACGGGCAGCGATGGTGGCTGTAGTTCAGCTGGTAGAGCACCAGGTTGTGATCCTGGGTGTCGCGGGTTCGAGTCCCGTCAGCCACCCCAATGCGAAAGGCCCTGTCCGCCCTTGAGAGGGAACGGACAGGGCCTTCTACTTTGGCCGCTTTGGTGGCTAGAAGTCCTCGCCAGCCTTGACGGACTGGCCCGGCTCAAGCTCGATGTTCCAGTAGCCCAGGCCGTCGTACGGGCTCAGCGTTTCGCCGCCGGTGTTAATGATTTCCACCGGGTCGCCGCGCTTGGTGTTTTGCAAAAACCACAGGGCATCGTCAGGGCGCGCGTTGATGCAGCCGTGCGACTGGTTGTGCTTACCCAGCGCCCAGATTGCCCACGGCGCGGAGTGGACGTAGATGCCCGAGTAGGACAGCTGCGTCGCGTAGTCGACCGGGGTGACGTAGCCGCCGTTTTCCAGCGCCAGGCCGTACGTGCGGGAATCCATGACCAAGTGGTCGTGCTGGTCGCCCACGACATATGTGCCGTTCGGGGTGTCAAAGGCCCCGTCCTCGCCGAGGGAGACCGGGAACGACTTGATCTCTTCGCCGTTCTTGAACACGGTCAGCGTCTTGCCGTAGTTGTTCAACACCGTGCGGAACTCATCGCCGACGGTGAAAGAGGTCTCTGCGTCCTCAGCGCCATAGATGCCCTCGCCCAAGTTGCGGCCGTAGAAATCTGCCTTGACGGTCACCTCGGTGCCGGGCTCCCAGTACTCCACCGGGCGCCAGCGCAGCTGGTTGGCGTCCAGCCAGATGAATCCACCCTCGGTGTCATTGGATGTTTCGACAGTGATCGCGTCCTCAACAGCCTGCTTGTCGCTGGGGGCGATGTCGAAGTAGAACGAGATCGCCTGACCGACGCCGACTTCTTCGCCTTCCTGCGGGCTCAGAGAAGCAGTCGACTGCGCCGACGGAGTCACCGTGGAGAACGTCGCCGTGGAGGTCTTCCCGGATTCCGTGGTGGCTTCGACGGTGTACTCGCGGCTGTACCCGAGCGGCTCTGCCGTGGTCCACTCCGTCTTGTCGTCGTTGAGCTCGGCTTCAACCTCTTTGCCGTCTTCGTTGGTCATGGTGACCTTCTCAAGACCGGCGGGGGCGGTCACGGTGACTGGGACACCCGGTTCCACGTCCTCGGCACCGTCTTCGACAGAGATCTCTGCGGGGTCATCCTTGACCTCTTCCGCCGTCTCCGACGCGTCTGCATTCTCCGCTGCGTTCCCATCCTGCTCGATGGTGCACGCCGCCAGGGCCGAACCCGCGATCACCAATGCAACACCTGCGGCTGCCGCGCGCCTGACACGCGAACCCCAGCTCTTACTCATCCTCGAAACACACAACCCTTATTCAAGTCCCAAACAGGTGCCATACACGTGCAAGGCCCCATCGCAATAACTACTCACAATATAGATCGCCGGCACACGAATTCCAGTCGCAGGGCAGCCCTCGCACCAACCTGTCACGAAGCTGATATAAACCGTGTACCGTCGCGTTATCGCATCGTTACTATCCATTCACCGACGCATGCGGACCCGTCCATTCACCGCGTCCAGCACCCCTCCGCTTTTCAACTGTGACCTGGCGATTTCACCCTGCGCAGACCTAACTGCTATATTTTCTCTTCGTTGCCGTAACGGCCAACGCGCCACTAGCTCAACTGGCAGAGCAGCTGACTCTTAATCAGCGGGTTCGGGGTTCGAGTCCCTGGTGGCGCACAATACGACAGGCTGGGAGTTGCTCCCGGCCTGTTTTTCTTTGCCCGCATTCCACACCCAGCCTTTTGTACCCTGGGGCACGTGAATATCTCCGCAGTGACTGTGTTCGCGGGGGCGCGCGAGGGTGTGGACCCAGCAATGACGTCCCTCGCGCACGCCTTCGGTACCGCGTTGACGCGCCACGGAATGACCCTGGTGTACGGCGGCGGCCGGCTGGGCATGATGGGCGCTCTCGCTCAGGGGGTCATTGATGCCGGCGGCGCCAGCGTGGGCGTCATGCCAGAGCACCTCGCCGCCCACGAGGTGGCGCACACAGGGTTGGGGGAACTGGTCATCGTGGATACGCTCGCGCAGCGCAAACGCATCATGAGTCAGCGGTGCGACGCGTTCGTCGCGCTCCCTGGTGGTGCGGGCACGCTCGACGAGCTTTTCGACGAATGGACCAACCAGCAACTCGGCCTGCACACCAAACCTATTGGCCTGCTCAGCGCTGATTTCTGGCGGCCGTTGACGGACATGATCGATCACATGGTGGCCCACGGGTTTGTGCGCCAGGAAGACCGCGACAGTCTCGTTGTGGCTGACGATCCGGACGAGCTCCTCGCCGCACTGATGCACTGGACACCCCAACCGCCCCGGTGGTGAGCACGGTGGTGAAAGCATCCGCGCACCGGCCACGCGGGCTAGGCTGGCACGCATGAACCACGCACTCGTTGTCGTTGACGTACAGAATGACTTTTGCCCCGGCGGCACCCTCGG
The DNA here is from genome assembly GCF_000143825.1 of Corynebacterium genitalium ATCC 33030. Lineage (NCBI taxonomy): Bacteria > Bacillati > Actinomycetota > Actinomycetes > Mycobacteriales > Corynebacteriaceae > Corynebacterium > Corynebacterium genitalium. The sequence continues at coordinate 1,084,774 of NZ_CM000961.1, read as the reverse complement.
CACCGCACGCGGTGATGAAGTGGCTGCCACCATCGCCGAACACATCGCCGCCGCCGATAATTACTCCCACATTGTCGCTACCCAGGACTGGCACATTGATCCGGGCAACCACTTCTCGGAAGAGCCGGACTTCGTCGACACCTGGCCGGTCCACTGCGTCGCGGACTCCGAAGGTGCCGCACTGCGCGCGTCTATCGCAGATGTCCGCTTCGACGAGTACTTCCGCAAAGGCGAGTACGAGGCGGCGTACAGCGGCTTCGAGGGGGCGTCGGCAAGCGAGGGCGCGCTGCTCGCTGACTGGTTGAAAGCGCACGATGTCGCTGGCATCGATGTCGTCGGCATCGCCACCGACCACTGCGTGCGCGCCACCGTGCTCGACGGGCTGAAGGAAGGCTTCAACGTGCGTGTACTGCGCGAAATGTGCTCGCCTGTCGACGACGCACGCGGCGCCGCCGCCCTCGAGGAGATGCGCAGCGCCGGTGCCGAGCTGGCCTAAACCAGTCTAGAAACACGACCAGCGCACCCCGCAACGGATATTGCGCAGGGTGCGCTTGGGCGCGACGAAGGACTACTTGCGGTCTGCCAGCAGGCGCTGCAGGTCCTTGAGATCCTTCTTCTTCTTGCGCTTGTTGGACACGTTGATCACCACAATGGCGGCAATAGCGACACCGATGCCGGCGAGAACCTTCTGCACCTTGTCGTCTTTCATCTTGTTCTGCACCTGAGCCTTCGCGTTGTTGGCCAGGTTCTCCGGGCGGGTGCGGTCAGCGATCTCGTCGATCGTCTGGGCCAGGTTGCCGCGGGTGCGCTCGATGTCGCGCTGGATGTCGTTAATGTCGCGTGCCACGTCATACTCCTTTGTGGATAAATTTCTCTCGCCACCACAGTACTGCATCCCCGCTACAGTGGCGGGCATGACTGAAAACACACGCTTGACCCCCGGCGATAAGGCTCCCGACTTCACCCTCACCAACGACAAGGGCGACACCGTGTCGCTGAGCGACTATGCGGGTCAGCGCGTCATCGTCTACTTCTACCCGAAGGCGAACACGCCGGGCTGCACCACCGAGGCGTGCGATTTCTCCGAGAACTTGAGCCAGTTCAATGACGCTTCTGTCGCCGTTGTGGGCATCAGCCCTGACACCCCGGAGAAGCTGGCGAAGTTCCGCGCCGACCACGACCTGGGCTTCGAGCTGCTGTCCGACCCGGACAAGGAGGCAATGACCGCATACGGCGCCTTTGGGGAGAAGAAGAACTACGGCAAGATCGTCCAAGGCGTCATCCGCTCCACCTTCCTGGTCGATGCCGACGGCACCATCGAATCCGCCCAGTACAACGTCAAAGCAACCGGCCACGTTGGCCGTTTGCTGCGCGATCTGGACCTCTAGCTTTCGCCGTGAACTACGCACCCTGTACACTGTGAACCGCTTCGCGCACCGGGCATCGGCTCATGCGCGAATAGGCGCCCGTGGCGGAATTGGCAGACGCGCTGGATTTAGGTTCCAGTGCCGTAAGGCGTGAGAGTTCAAGTCTCTCCGGGCGCACTACTCATTCCCGGCGCTTTTGGCGCACTTAGGCCGGTTGATAGACTTTCACTGTGACCGAACCAGCGCCGGGCTCCTCTTCCAGCCCCGAAGAACAGCCGCAACGCGACCATGTGCGCGTGAAGGCGTGGCACGTGCTGCTGCTCATCGCTGCTGTGATCGTCTCGCTGATGCTGGCTAACTGGCAGTGGTCGCGCTACACCTCCGGCACCGGTTCGCTACAAAACCTCGGGTACGCGCTGCAGTGGCCCATGTTTGGCCTTTTCCTCATTTTCATTTACCGCGCAGGCATGCGGATGGAAAACGAGAAGATTGACGCGGAGAACTCCGGCGACCGCATGCAGGCGCTTTACGACGCTGATGCCGCCACCTTCGGCAACCCCTCCCCCAGCCCGAACCAAACCGACGCCGCGCCCGAGTCCCGCCGCACTGCCGACGAGGACCTCCTCGAGGACTTCCTGCCCTCGCGCCCGGAGCTCAACGTCGAGGAGTTCAACGCCCTGAACACGCCGCGACGCCGCCAGCACGACGCGTGACGCCCAGTACTACAAGGAGAAACTACACCCCATGACAACGCCTGATAGCCAGCCCGCCCCGCAGCCGGGCCAGCCCCGTGTTCACCCTGAGCGCCAGCGCCGCGTGAAGACCGCACTGAACCTCTTCTCCGTTGCTGCGTGGGTCACCGGTGTCATGCTGCTGCTCCTGTGCGCACGCATGATCATGGAGTACGGGCTGAACATGGATGTCAGCGCATTGAACTGGGTGGCGGTCGGCCACGGCTGGATGTACGCGCTGTTCCTTCTGGCCACACTCAATCTGGGCATGAAGGCACGGTGGTCGGTGCAGACATGGCTGGTGACCGCACTGGCCGGCGTGGTGCCGTTTCTCTCCTTCTTCGTAGAGTACTGGCGCCGCCGGGAGGTCAAGGCAGAGTTCGATCTGGCGTAGTGCCAACGCTGGATGGGCGCGTCCAGCCCCCTAGAAAACGTGAAAGGACCGGTGTGAAAACCGGTCCTTTGTTATTGCGCTAGAAGTCGGTGGGGCTATTCGCCGACCTTGGTCAGCACGAGAATGTCCTTGGCGTCGCCACCGTCCGGGGTCAGGGTGAGCGAGTTCTCGGTCTGCTCGGTCTTGTACTTCAGGTCCTTGCCGGTAATAACGTCGGCAAGCTTCAGGTCGTCGCCGTCGACCTCGCAGCGGGCGGTGTCAGACTCGTTAGTGTCCGGGTTGGTGACCATCCACTCGCAGTCGCCGCCGTTGATCTTCAGAGTGACCTTGCCCGCTGCGACACCAGTCTCTGCGTCCTGGCCGGTGCCCTCCCAGGTGCCGTCCAAGGAGTTACCACAGGCAACGAGCAGACCTGCAGACATCACGGTTGCACCTGCGAGTGCGATTGCCTTCTTTGCTGACTGAACAGTCATTTTTGCGATTCCTCCAATGAGTTTGATTAGCATTTAATAATTCGACTCTACCAGCGCGGTGCTCCCTCACTCCGAGACGCAGCGGCCCGAGCCGATTGCTACCGTAGTGCCGCGATATGCGTGGCGAGCTCGCGCAGTGCTTTTCCGCGGTGGGAGCGGGCGTTCTTTTCCTCCGCACTGAGCTCAGCAGACGAGCGCCCGTCAGCATCAGCAGGCTGGAACAGCGGGTCGTAACCGAAGCCGTTGGAGCCGCGAGGCGCGCGCAACAGCGCACCTTCCCAGCGCCCCTCAGCGGTGACCTCGGAACCGCCGGGCACGACGAGCGCGCAGCAGGACACGAACGCTGCACCGCGATGCTCGTCAGGAATGTCGCTGAGCTGTGCTAACAGCAATTCGTTGTTGGCAAGGTCGTCACCGTGGCCGCCCGACCACCGCGCAGAGAGAACACCAGGCATGCCGTTCAAGGCGTCGACGGCGATGCCGGAGTCATCCGCCACGCACGGCAGACCGGTAGCCGCTGCCCCGGCGCGGGCTTTGATGAGCGCATTTTCGGCGAATGTCAGCCCCGTCTCCGCAGGCTCGGGGTAGGCCTGCACGTCGCGCAAGGAAACGAGCTCGATCCCGTCGATGCCGAGCTCAGAGAGAACAGTTTCCAGTTCTCCGAGCTTCTTCGCGTTTCCGGAGGCGACGAGGACACGCACAGGATTGGGGGTTACCACCCGAGGGCCGCCTTTTGTGCGTCGATAAGCTCACGGCATCCCTTTTCCGCGGCGTCGAGCATCAAGCCGAGCTGCTCGCGGCCGAAGAGGCCGTGCTCACCGGTGCCCTGCACCTCGACGAAGTCACCGGAGTCCGTCATGACCACGTTGAGGTCGACCTCGGCGCGGGAGTCCTCTTCGTACGGCAGGTCGAGGCAGACGCGGCCATCGACAATGCCCACAGAGACCGCAGCAACAGGGGCGAGCAGCGGCTCGCCGGGGACGACTCCTTGCTCCTTGAGGTAACCGATCGCGTCCGCAAGCGCGACGTACGCGCCCGTGATCGAGGCCGTGCGAGTGCCGCCGTCAGCCTGCAGGACATCGCAGTCGAGCTGAATCGTGTTCTCCCCCAGCGCCGTGAGATCCACAGCGGCGCGCAGCGAGCGGCCCACCAGACGCGAGATTTCATGCGTGCGGCCCTTGACCTTGCCCTTCATCGACTCGCGCGGCATGCGGTCGTGGGTCGCAGCCGGCAGCATCGCGTACTCGGCGGTCAGCCAGCCTTCGCCAGAGTCCTTCTTGAAGCGCGGCACGCCCTCTTCGGCGGAGGCGGTGCACATCACGCGGGTGTTGCCGAACTCGACGAGCACGCTGCCCGCCGGGTTTGAGGTGAATCCGCGGGTGATGCGCACGGGGCGCATTTCGTCCAGAGCGCGGCCGTCGGCACGCAAGAAAGCTTCAGTCATGCCCACGAGCCTACAACTCGTAGACTGCCTTAGCCTCGCCGAGCACGATCTCGCCTTCGAACTCCGTGCGCGCAGCTTCCAGCGTGGCTTCCTTGTCCGACCACGGTTGGATGTGCACGAGCACAAGCTTGTCGACGCCTGCCTCACGCGCAATCACACCCGCTTCCTGCCCCGACATGTGCATGCCCTCAGGGGTGCCGTCACCCTTGTACGGGCCCCACGCGGCTTCGCAGAGGAAGAGGTTGGCGTTACGCGCGGCGTCGATAAGCGTGGGCGTGTAGCAAGAATCGCCGGAGAAGCAGATGACCTTGCCTGAATCGCGGTGCCCCACGCGCAGCGCGTGCGACTCTGCAGCTGGGTGGACAACAGGAAACGGAGTGACCGTCACCGAGTCGATGTCGACGGGCTTGCCGGATACCCATGCCTGAAAGTCGAACGTGTCGGACAGGTCCGCGATGTCATCTGGCCCGTCGCCGCACATTCGGCCAATGTGTTCCGGGGTGTAGCTGGGCCCGCACAGCTTGTGGCGCTGCCCGGCAGGAGCCGTCGGGTGAAAGCGGCGCCACACGCACAGCGACGCGGTATCGGAGCAGTGATCCGCGTGCAAGTGGCTAAACAGCAGGTGCGCATCAGACGGGTCCGCGACTTCCTGCATGGCAGCCAGCGCACCGGGACCAAAATCCATGAGGATGCCCGGCTCGTTCGCCCCCGTCTCAATCAGGTAGGAAGAGCCTGGGTTGCCCGGCGCTGCCAAGGACCCCGTGCACCCGAGAACTGTCAGCTTCATAACGTTACTGTTACACAAACCTGAGGGAAAGGTTAAGCCAGAGAGCGGAAGATCACGCATGGTTTTCCTCTGAGACACCCGCCACAGACGCGCCTGCAGCAGGGCCGAGGAAGCGCGGGCCGAGGCGGTGGAAGGGTTCCGGATCACCGGTCGATTCGAAGGTGCGGGCCGGCTCATGGTCAACATCGGCGAACATATCGCGCTCCGTGAGAATACGCAGCACGTCCTTGGCGGTCTCTTCCGCAGAAGAGACGAGGGTGACATCATCGCCGATAGCCAACTGAATCACACCAGACAGCAGCGGGTAATGGGTGCACCCAAGCACGAGCGTATCCACGCCCGCCGCCTGCAGCGGCTCCACATAGCCTTGGGCTACGCCGAGCACTTGACGGCCGTGAGTGACACCGGCCTCCACAAACTCGACAAAAGCGGGGCATGCCGCCGCCGTCGCTTCAATCCCGGGAGCCAGGGAAAACAGATCCTGATACACACCAGAACGAATGGTGGCTTGGGTACCAATGACGCCGACTTTGCCGTTCCGTGTCGTCGCAACAGCGCGGCGCACGGCGGGTTTGATCACCTCGATGACGGGGACGCTATAGCGCTCGCGCGCGTCATGCAGGAAAGCGGCGGAAGCCGTGTTGCACGCAATGACGATCATCTTGCAGCCACGCTCCACGAGATCGTCCGCAATCGCCATAGCGTGGCCGCGCACCTCGGCGAGCGGCTTCGGGCCATAGGGCCCGTTCGCGCCGTCGCCGATGTAGATAACTGATTCCCCCGGCAGCTGGTCCATGACAGAACGTGCGACTGTCAGACCGCCGAAGCCGGAATCAAAAATGCCGATGGGGGCGTTATTGCCCCCACCGACGTTGTCATCGCTGAAGCTGTCACCACTGTCAATCATAATTGGCCAGTCTAGTGGCAGCCGCAGCCGAACTGCATTAAGCGGCGTCCAGGCCGGAGGATTCGCCGACCAGCGGGGAGTCCGCGACGACCGGGCGTGCCGACTCCGCCAGAGCAGCAGCCATCTTGGCCAGAGCGGAGGAGACGACCTCCATCTCGTAGTCCGACAGGTTGTCGAACATGATGCGGCGCATCTCGCCCACGTGGCCCGGGAGCCCTGCATCGACGGTCTTGGCGCCGGCCGGCGTCAGCGTAGCGAAGGTGGAGCGGCCGTCGTTCGGATCCGGGGTACGGGAGACGAGGCCCTTCTTCTCCAGACGCGTGACAACGCGGGAGAGGTGAGACAGAGACATCATCGTTGCGTCAGCCAGTTCGGTCATGCGCAGAGACTTCTTCGGAGCCTTTGCCACGTTCAGGAGAGCCTGAAACTCGAAGTAGGTGACACCTGCATCACGCTTGAGCTGTGCGTCCAGAGTCGACGGCAGCTTCATGTGGCAGGCCCAAACGCGCGTCCAGGTCTCAGCCTCGTGCGCAGAAAGTCGTGTGTTCAAGTTCGCGTCCATGTTTCCCATAACGCTTAGTATAATCTAAGACCTTAGAAGTTCATGTGCTGACACAGAAAATATTTCTTTTGCATGTACCGAAAACGCAGTGAACAGGTCTTTTGCTCAGAAAATTTTCTGAAAATCTGAATTTAATCTGATTTCCTTGTCCATAACCGAACAATGAATGCGCGACAAAGAAGCCTTTGCCCATGTAGTTCACAGGTTCAGCGCGCTTGCCTCCGCGCCTGTTTCTCAGCCTTCCGGGATTGCTTCCTGGCCTGCAGTTCCGGCGGATCGTCCGAGGTGATCAGCACACCAGCGGCGACACCGCCAAGGCCGCCGAACAGGTGAGCCTGCCAGCTAATGCCGTCCTGCATAGGCAAGACACCCCAAATAAATCCTGAGTACATCAGGCCCAGAACACCCGCCAGCGCAATCTGGCTGCCGGAACGGTTGAAGAATCCGCGTACAAGCAAGTAGCCCAGCCAGCCGTACACGAGCATGGAGGCGCCGATGTGGTTTGTCCCCAACCCGCCAAGAATCCACGTGCCGATCCCGCCCACCAGCACCACGAAGGCCGTGACCTCCCAGAACACCCGATGCCCGGAGTAGCCGATCAAAAACGCGAAAATCGCGCCGGGGATCGTGTTGGACATCAGGTGCTCGAAGTTCGCGTGCAGGATCGGCGATGAGAGGATGTGCGGCAGCGAAGAAGGGTCCAGCGGGTGAATGCCGAAGTACGTCAACCGGCCGCCGAAGATGACCACATTGACTATGTGCACCGCCCAGATGAGCACCACATATCCGATGGCGTAGGTGAAGCCCGTTCGCGTTTGCTGGCCGCGGGAGCGGTACGGACTCCTTTGCTGAGAGGGCACAACGGGACCGCCGCCAACGCCGGGAGCACCGTGCTGACCGGGTTGACCACCGTAGGGGTTGAAACCGTATGTAGGTCCCTGGCCAGGATGCGGGGAGGAATATGGATAGCTCATGGTGCGGCCAAGCTTAGGTGATCTCGTTCCACGCGGCGACACCATAACCAGGTTCAGCGGCCGCGACGCCACGGACGATTGCAGCTTCGACGCACCGAGCGGACGCGTCGCACAAGGCGTAGTAGAGGTCCGGGTCCGCGGCGGCTGCGGACCCCGTGTATGCCTCCGGCTCGGCGGTGGAGACGGCGAACAGGGTATCGCCGTCGAGAGGCGAATGTGCGGGGCGCACGGCGCGAGCAATCCCGTCATGGCCGGTCATCGCGAGGCGCTCAAGCTTTTCGATGCCCACCGGGCAGTCCGTCGCCACCACCCCGATCGTGGTATTCAGTTTCGGTTGGGGTCGCACCAACGCGGCAAAGGCATCCAGGTCCACAGCGGGGCGGGCGGGGTCACCGAAGAAGCGGCCAGTATCCGGGTCAATGACACTGCCGATCGGATTGGCCACGACAGCGGCGGCAACGGTGAAATCGCCGACACGTGCTTGCGCGACGCCGAACCCGCCGCGGAGAACGCCGGCGGTCGCGCCACAGCCGGCACCGACTGAACCAACAGGCACGGCAGAGACCGCATCACCGCTGTGGCCGTCGAGAGCCGCACGCACTGCGGCGGCACCGTCCTCGGGGCTGGGCCGGTGGTTCGGGTCGCCGATGATGAGGTCGAAGATGACGGCAGCGGGGACAATCGGCACCCGGGGGCCCGGGTTGCTTTCACCGAATACTGCGAACCCGAGGCCGCGGGATTCCAGCTCGCGCATCGCGCCATCGGCTGCGGCCAAACCGAAGGCAGAACCCCCGGCCAGCACGATCGCGTTCACGCGCTCCACTGTGTTGTGGGGTTTGAGTAGGTCAGTTTCCCGGGTGCCGGGGCCGCCACCGCGCTGGTCGACGGCTGCCACCATGCCGGCGGCAGACGTGGAGACAAGCGCCGTCACTCCTGTGTCGCCTAGCGATTGGTGGCCGAGGGCTAAACCGGGGAGGGAGAAACCGTCGATAAGCTCCATGCGTTTATTCCCCCATCAGCGCTTGCAGCAGCGATTCCTGGCAGTACGCGAGCCACTCGACAAGGTTGTCGCGGTCCTGCTCAGCAGCCTCTGTCGGAGCGTCGGCGGCAGCGACGTAGAGGCGCATGTCGTTCAACGCGGCGATGACCTGCTGCGCCTCGTGCTCCTCGACACTCACCGCGACCCCGCCAGTCGGACCAAGCGCAGTGTTGATCACCTGCAAGTTCGCCAGCTTCGCCTTGATGATGTCCGTTTCGTGCAGGCTGCGCAGCAGAGCGTTGTCGCCGTCGAATTCTTCGTCCCCGGCGCGCTCAAAATCCGGCAGGAGGCGGGCGAGCGACGGGTCCGCCGGCGCCTCGGTGTGGCCGGAGGGCATATCCATCATCTCCGCGAGCTCATCCTTCGGCGCAGACTGCGCGCGCTGGATCAACGCCTCCGACACCGTGGCCGTGAGATCCCCAATGACCTCGCGCTCCATCGGCTCGAACACAGTGCTAAAGCGTGTGGCCCGCATCAGGCCTTTCTTCCGCCGCCACGGCTGCATGCCTTATCTCCTTTCCAAGCCCGGCCACATCACGCGGCCGGACGGGAACTTTAACCAGCTTGCTGCATCGTGGCCCACAGACCCGCGGTGTGCAGCTTCTTCACGTCGCCCTCGACCTTGTCTTTCTCGCCGGAGGACACCACGGCTTTGCCTTCGGTGTGCACCTGCATCATCAGCTCCTGGGCGCGCTTGCGGCCGTAACCCAGCACTGTCTGGAACACGTAGGTGACGTAGCTTTGCAGGTTCACCGGGTCGTCCCACACAATGCACATCCACGGCAGGTTCTCCGCCGTGTCGACGTTGACCTCAATCTGCTCATCAAGGTCAGGTGTGGCCATGGGGGAACCCATCCGGACACCGGGCCGAATCTCAGGGTTGACACCAGTCATGGCTTCAAGCGTACTAAAGAGTGCTCTGCGCGTACGCCCCACGCTGCCACGGCCACTGCCACTGCTACTGACACGGCGCTGACACAACACCGACACAGCTCTGTCCTTGTCGTTCGAAGACGAGGAAAGACTAGGCTTGACTGCATGAACGAACAGCCGTCAACCGCCTTTCTCACCGACATGTACGAGCTCACCATGCTCGATGCATCCATAAAGGACGGCACCCACTCGCGCCAATGCGTTTTCGAAGTCTTCGCCCGCAAGCTGCCCAACGAACGCCGTTACGGGGTTGTCGCAGGCACTGGCCGCCTGATTGAAGCCGTGGAGAAATTCCGTTTCACTGAAGACCAGTTGTCCACGGCCGACTTCCTTAGCGAGGAAACCCGTGAGTACCTGCGCAACTACCGCTTCACCGGGCACATTGACGGCTACAGGGAAGGTGAGCTGTACTTCCCCTACTCCCCCATCCTCACCGTGCGCGGCACATTCGCAGAATGCTGCATCCTGGAGACGGTCATCCTGTCGATCCTCAACTCCGACTCCGCGATCGCCTCCGCCGCCTCGCGCATGGTCACGGCTGCCGACGGCCGCCCGATCATGGAGATGGGTTCGCGCCGCACCAACGAGCAGGCTGCGGTGACAGGTGCACGCGCCGCCTACATCGCCGGGTTCGGCTCCACCTCCAACATGGAAGCCTCCCTGCGCTACGGCATCCCGGCATCCGGTACCGCCGCCCACGCCTGGACGCTGCTGCACACCAACCCTGACGGCACCCCGAACGAGAAGGCCGCTTTCAAGGCGCAGATCGACTCCCTCGGTGTGGACACGACCCTGCTGGTGGATACCTATGACATCACCCAGGGTGTGGCCAATGCCGTGGAGGTCGCGGGCCCGGAACTCGGCGGCGTACGCATCGACTCCGGTGACCTGGGCATCATGTCGCGGCGCGTGCGGGCGCAGCTCGATGAGCTCGGTGCGTACAACACGAAGATCATCGTTTCCTCCGACCTGGACGAATTCGCCATCGCCGGCCTGCGGTCGGACCCGGTCGACGGCTACGGCGTGGGCACGTCGGTAGCCACGGGTTCCGGAGCTCCCACGGCAGGAATGGTGTACAAGCTTGTGGAGGTAGACGGTGTGCCCGTCGCTAAGCGCAGCTCCGGCAAGCAAATGAAAGGCGGCGCGAAGGGCGCCCTGCGCACGTACCGCGGCTCCGGTGTCGCGGTCGACGAGATCGTTTACCCGCTCGATAAGCACCCCGGCACCCCGACGACGCTGGATTACCGCGAGTTGGTTGTCCCGCTCATCCGCGACGGTGAAGTCGTCGAGGGGCTAGATGACCTTGAAGCGACCCGCACCCACCTTGCGAAACAACGCGAAACGCTGCCCTGGGAAGGTCTGTCGTTGTCCCGCGATGAACCGGCGATCCGCACACGCTTCGTCGGATTCCCGGAAGAGTGATGGAACGGTTGTCGCTGTCTGCGCGCGAGCTTCTCGACGCTGCCGTCGAATCCCTCGGCGGCACGCAACGCCCGGGGCAAATCGCCATGGCGGAGGCCGTTTCCAAAGCGCTTGCCGAGGAACGCCACCTCGCCGTCCAAGCGGGCACCGGCACCGGCAAATCTTTGGCCTACCTGGTGCCCTCGATCCGGCACGCGCAGGCGAACGACACGACCGTGATCGTCTCCACGGCAACGCTCGCTCTGCAGCGCCAGCTGGTAGAGCGCGACCTGCCGCGCCTGGTGGAAGCCCTTGACCCGCTGTTGCCGCGCACCCCGACGTTTGCCATTTTGAAGGGCCGCTCCAACTACGTGTGCCTGAACAAGATCGGTGTTCTGGACGGCACCGGGGACGGACAGGAAGCACTGGTCGACGAAGAAGACGTCTCCTGGCTCGGCCGCCACGTCAAACGCGTGCACGAATGGGCCGAAGAAACCGAGACCGGTGACCGCGATGACCTTGAACCCGGTGTGCCCGACAAAGCATGGCGGCATGTCTCCGTCACTGCCAACGAGTGCTTGGGCGCCACACGGTGCCCGCACGGTGCCGAATGCTTCGCCGAAGCCGCCCGTGTGCGCGCCGGCGAGGCTGACATCGTGGTGACCAACCATGCGCTTTTAGCCATCGACGCGCTTTCGGGTGCCTCCATCCTGCCCGAGCACTCCGCCGTCATCATCGACGAGGCCCACGAGCTCGACGGCCGCGTCACCTCCGTGGCCACCAATGAGATCTCCCCGCACGCGCTGCGGCTCGCGGCCCGCCGCGCCGGGAAGCTGGGAGAAAACAGGCGCAGAGACACGCTCGAGGAGCTTATCGACGACTTCGCCGCCGTCCTCGACACCGAATCCCCCGGCCGCTGGGAAACGATCTCGGATCCCACCCGCGCCGCCTTCGTCGCAGTGCAGGATGAACTGCGCCGCACCGGAGAGGCCATCGCCCGCGCCCCAGAAGGCGAAGCGACCAAAGACCCGGAGACCGCAGCCGAGCGAGAGAACCTGCGCAATCACCTTGGTGAGCTGTACACCTCCTTCGATCGCATTTTGAGCGTCTTTGACGAAGACGATCCCGCCAAGCATTTCGACGTTGTCTGGCTCGCCCGCAGCGCCTCCTCCAGCCCGGAGTCCGCCTCCGTTTCAGTAGCGCCGCTGTCCGTGTCGGCTTTGCTGCGCGACAACTTGTTTGGCGAGAAGACGGTCGTGCTCACCTCCGCCACCCTTGCTGTAGGCGGCAACTTCCGCGCGATGGCCGCGGCCTGGGGGCTTCCCGACGGCACCTGGGACAGCCTCGACGCCGGCACCCCCTTTGACCCGCGTCGCTCTGGAATTCTCTACACCGCCAAGCACTTGCCGCCGCCGGGCCGCGACGGCATCAGCGATGGCACCCTCGACGAGATGGCTGAGCTCATCACCGCGGCCGGCGGACGGACGCTGGGATTGTTCTCCTCTCGCCGTGCCGCACAAGAAGCCGCCGACGCGCTGCGCACCCGGTTGCCCTTCGACATTCTGGTCCAAGGCGACGACACCATCGGCGCACTGGTGAACAAGTTCGCCGCCGGGGAGAACGTGTGTCTGTTCGGCACCTTGAGCCTGTGGCAGGGTGTCGATGTCCCCGGCCGCTCCCTCTCCCACGTCATGATCGACCGGATCCCCTTCCCCCGCCCCGATGACCCGCTGCTCCAGGCCCGCTCACGCGCCGCCGACGCCGCCGGCCGCTCCGGGTTCATGGACGTCTCCGCCACCCACGCCGCACTCCTGCTCGCCCAGGGTGCTGGCCGGTTGCTGCGCAGCACCACCGACCGCGGCGTCGTCTCCGTCCTGGACAGCCGTTTGGTGACAAAGCGCTACGGATCCTTCCTCCGCGCCTCCCTCCCCGACTTTTGGGAGACGACAGACCCCGGGGTGGTGCGCGGCGCGCTGCGCCGACTCGTGGCTCAGCCTGCTGAGAAGTCCTCGGCCGAGTCCTCCGCCGAATAGGCACCAGGATGCGCCACCACCGTCACTGACCCTGGAGCGACCTCCGTGAACCCGCTATCGCGGACGGGGACAGACGCGGGAAGCGCCGCGGTGGCGCGGATAAGCTCCCGTGGCATCTCGCGGACCGCAAGGGGAAAGCCGTCGAGAGCCCAGCGCACCGCCCACGCTTCGCTCATCTGCGCGGCAAGCAGCATCGACCCGTGGCCGACCTGGGCGGCGGCCTTACCCGCGGTCATTGCGAGCGAGCCGTCGACAAGAATCACTGGCACCGATGACATCTCGATGTCACCGACACTGGGCGCCGGCAGGTCATCGTGCGGGAGGTCGGTGCCTTTGATCTGCAGTTTGCCGATCGCGTGCGGAACCTCCCCGACGGCGGACGGAATGAACGCGCGAGCTTCGGCGACCGGACCCGTTGCGCTGGATCGGAACGTGCAGCCGGGCAGCGTCTGCGCGTTCTCCCACGCGGCACCGCGGGCACGGCGGGCGATCTTGCGGATCCGGTGGCCGTACCACTGTGCTAGCGCGTCGCGCCAGGCGGACTCTTGCCCCGCGCGCGGGTCGAGACACACAGCTGCAGCGGCTTGGGCAGCGGCCACCAGAGCGTCATTACGCTGCGGCGGGTCCGCTTTCGGAATGTGCAGCGCGATCTGCATCGCCTGAACGGTGGCGGGATCGTCTGGGTCTTCTGCGCCGCGGTGGTCGTCGGCAAGGCTCGCGGCTAGGAAGCGGTGCGCTGCCGCGATGAGCGCGGCTGTGTCAGCTGTTTCCGGCATTAATCGAGCGCGACTTTGCCGTCGATACCGTGCTCCTCGTTGAGCGTATCGATCTCATGGCGCGGCACACCCATGATGTACAGCACCGAATCCAGGAACGGATGGGTGACCGAGGTGTCCGCGACCTCGCGCAGCGCTGGCTTCGCATTGAAAGCGATGCCCAGACCGGCCGCGGTGAGCATGTCGATGTCATTCGCACCGTCGCCAACGGCCACCGTCTGGGACAAACGCAGGCCCGAATCTTCAGCGAACTCGCCGAGGAACTCCGCCTTCGCCTTGCGGTCCACGACCTTGCCGATCACCTTTCCGGTGAGTTTCCCGTCCACGATCTCGAGCGTGTTCGCGCGCACGTAATCGAGGTCCAGGTCGGCGGCCATCGGCTCAAGCACCTGGATGAACCCACCCGAGACGACAGCGGTGCGGTAGCCCATCTGCTTCAACGTGCGGATCGTTGTGCGCGCGCCAGGCGTGAGTTCGATGTCGCGTGCGACGCTGTCAAGCACCGACGCGTCCAGCCCCGCCAGCGTTGCGACGCGCTCGCGCAACGACTCCTCAAAATCCAGCTCCCCGCGCATCGCGCGTTCGGTGACCTCGGCGACCTCCGCTTCACGACCCGCGTGAGCAGCGAGCATCTCGATGACCTCGCCCGTGATGAGGGTCGAATCGCAGTCGAAACACACCAGGCGTTTCGAGCGGCGGGCCAGACCAGCGCGCTCAATCGCGATATCGACGCCGAGAGCTGTGGTGAGCTCCGCTAACGCTTGGCGCACCGTGTGACTGACCTCGTCGCCGGAACCAGGAATGGTGATCGACAACTCCAATCCCGTCACCGGGTAATCAGAAATGCCGCGGATACGGTCGATGTTCGCACCGAAGTCCGCGAGGGTGCGGCCGATTTCAGAGACCGCCTCCGCCGTCACCGGATCGCCCAGCACGACCACAGCATGGGTGGAACGGCGACGCTGCGGAGCCAAAGATGCCTCGTCCGTCTCGATGGTCACCGATTGGTCCGCCAGCTCCGGCGCCGATTCAAGGTCGTGGCGTAGCGCCTCGACACCGCTCGTAGTGACGCCCGCGAACGCCGCGAGAGCAAGACGGCCACGGAACTGCGCCTGCTCAACGTCCAGCAGCTGCACCCCGTGCTGGGACAACACCGCGAAGAATGCCGCACTCACACCGGGGTGATCAGCCCCCGACAACGTGATCACTGCGTGCTGGAGGCCGGGTTGAAGTGTCACCGAATACGTCATGAATTCGAACCTACAGCAACAGGCCCCGCTCCACGATGTGGGGAGCGGGGCCTGCCGGTTAGTTCAGGAGTGGCCTACTAGTCGGTCGCCTTGGTGGAGCCGGAGTCGCGGCCGTCTGCCGGACGCACCTTGGTCACGGTCTCCGTGGCAGTGCGCTGCGAAGCAGAGGTCACGGTCTCGGACTCACGGGAGTCAGAGCCAGTGCGCTCGTTCTCTTCCGGGGTGGTTGCCTCAGAGCGCGGGTCGTGGTGGCCGGTGTGGGCCTCACGGCGCAGGGTCTCCACCATGTGCGGGTAGTGCAGCTCGAACGCGGGGCGCTCAGAGCGGATACGCGGCAGGGAGGTGAAGTTGTGGCCAGGAGGCGGGCAGGAGGTTGCCCACTCCAGGGAGTTGCCGTAGCCCCACGGGTCGTCGACGGTGACGACCTCGCCGTAGCGCCAGGACTTGTACACGTTCCAGATGAACGGCAGGAAGGCGATACCCAGGATGAAGGAGCCGATCGTAGAGATCTGGTTCAGCAGGGTGAAGCCGTCGGAGTCCAGGTAGTCGGCGTAACGGCGCGGCATGCCCATGTTGCCCAGCCAGTGCTGGACCAGGAAGGTCATGTTGAAGCCGATCATGACGAGCCAGAAGTGGATCTTCGCCAGGCGCTCGTCGAGCATGCGGCCCGTCATCTTCGGGAACCAGAAGTAGATGCCTGCGCACGACGCGAACACGACCGTACCGAAGAGGGTGTAGTGGAAGTGCGCGACAACGAAGTAGGTGTCAGACAGCTGGAAGTCCAGCGGCGGGGCAGCCAGCATAATGCCGGTCAGACCACCGAAGAGGAACACGAACAGGAAGCCGACGGACCACAGCATTGGGCTTTCGAAGGTGAGGTGGCCGTTCCACATGGTGCCCACCCAGTTGAAGAACTTCACGCCGGTCGGAACAGCAATCAGGAAGGTCATGAAGGAGAAGAACGGCAGCAGAACCGCACCGGTGACGTACATGTGGTGCGCCCACACAGCCATGGACAGGCCACCGATGGCCAGGGTTGCAAAGACCAGGCCGATGTAGCCGAAGACCGGCTTGCGGGAGAAGACCGGGATGACCTCGGAGATGATACCGAAGAACGGCAGTGCCAAGACGTAGACCTCGGGGTGGCCGAAGAACCAGAACAGGTGCTGCCACAGAATGGCGCCACCGTTGGCCGGGTCGAAGATGTGGCCGCCGAGCTTGCGGTCGTAGAGGACACCGAGGGCTGCAGCGGTCAGCAGCGGGAAGATCATCAGGGCCAGGATGGAGGCCACGAAGATGGTCCAGGTGAACACCGGCAGACGGAACATGGTCATGCCCGGCGCACGCAGGGTGAGCACGGTGGTGACCATGTTGATGGCGGAGGCCAGGGTACCGATACCGGTTGCTCCGACACCGAGGATCCACAGGTCAGCACCCACACCCGGGGTGTGGATCGCGTCTGCCAGCGGCAGGTACATAGTCCAGCCGAAGTCGGCGGCACCACCTGGGGTGAGGAAGCCGGCGAGCATAGCGATGACACCAGCGGTGGTGATCCAGAAGCCGAACGCGTTCAGACGCGGGAAGGCGACATCCGGGGCACCGATCTGCAGCGGCAGAACGAAGTTAGCGAAGCCCCACACGATCGGGGTACCGAATGCCAGCAGCATCACGGTGCCGTGCAGGGTGAACAGCTGGTTGAACTGCTCGTTAGAAAGGAACTGGAGACCCGGGGAGAAGAGCTCCGCGCGGATCAACAGTGCCATCAGGCCACCGACGAAGAACCAGATAAACGCCGTGATGATGTAGAAAATGCCCAGCTGTTTGTGGTCCGTGGTGGTCATCAGGCCCCAAAGGCGGGTGCCTTTGCGGGCCTTGCCGGTCGGCTCCGGCCGTGCCGGTGCAGCCTCGACGACATCAGCGTCGAGCCGTGGTGCCACAGCAGTCATACGTATCCTCCTGAATTAACTTCAGCCGCTCCACCCCCAGTGGGATTTCCTGGGGGCGCCCCAGCCAAGCTTCCCCGGAGCTGACGAAAATCAGCTCGCAGAGGTCATAGATAGGACGCGGCTAATACCGCTTCATCTTAACCAGCGGTCCAGTGAAATTCCAGATGACCGGCAGCGTCTTCGCGCTGCCCATTTCGGAAGCAACCACTCACCCAGCTCACAGCCCCGAACCGGCCGGAAGCGACCGTGCACTCGTACAATGCACGCCCGGCAACGCTTGGATTTCAACCCAGAACGGGGGCGGTACAACCCCGGAATAGGGTAAGCCAAAGAATACCCCGACCGGCCCGGGAAACGGATCGGTCGGGGCATGGGACCCACGGGTCATCGGCGGGTTAGAAGTCCCAGTTCTTGCCTTCTCAGAGCGCCCAGTCGCCGTCCTCCCTGGTGAGAGGCGATAAATCCTGCGGCCCCTCCAGCTCCGATGACCGCTCGTGCCATCTACGTGCCACTCACGATCGAAGCCGCTCTCGCCAACCAGATCGTTGCCGTCGCACATGCCCAGTTTACCGCCGGACGGCCCCATCTGCGCGATAACTTATGTGAGCTACACGCAGTGCGTCGCGCGCTCTCCCTCTGGATCAGTGGCTCACCCGGGGAGGTCGGTGGATGGTCCCACCGCCTGGGGTAGCACTGGCGATGCCACATCTTGCGTTTGACGGCACTATCGTGGACAAGACTGGGGACCGACGCGGGTCAAAGTTGGAGGAAGCGGGTATCGTGGGCAAATAGGGCGCAGGCAGCGTCTTATGATGGCGATCAGGAGCCGTCATCCGGATCTAGCGCTGAAAGAGAGTGCGCGATTGAAGCTTTCACGACTGAAGGTCGCAAACCATCGGCGCCTCGAGGACCTCGAGATCAAGATCCGCGCCCATCTCGTCCTGGTTGGCGCCAACGATGTCGGCAAGTCGTCGCTGCTTCGTGTCATCGATCTGGCCCTCGGGGCGAGTGTCGCTCAGCTTTATGCCTCTCTGTCGGTAGATGATCTTCGCGATACGACGGAGTCGATGGTAGTCGAAATTGAGCTGACCGGGTTTAGCGCTGACGATCGTGCTCTCTTCCCAACCGGAAAGCGTCGCACGAGCCCGCCCTGATGCCGCTGGCCTGCCGCGACCGCACGTCCTCGCGGCTGAAACCGTGCATCGTGGGAAGCCCGCACCAGACGGCTACCTCCGTGCCGGGGTCTTCTTTGACATCGCTCCGTCAGGTTGCGTCGTCTTCGGGGATGCAAAGAGTCCGCATCGGCTTGAGTCGGCAATAGCGACACACTGTTCCGCGGAGGGAGGGCTGAGCAACGTGGGTTCTTGAGCAGGCCGACCCACGGGAGGTTTAGGGACTTTGCAAGGTTTGCTCAACTTGAGCGAAGGTCATCTCAGCCGTGGAGCGCAATTCATCTACAGAAGCTCCATCGCGACCTCGCTGGGCCATGCCTTGCAATACGGTCCCGACGAAGCTGGCGACGGCCACAGGATCAACTGCTTCGGAAATTTGCCCTGCCTCGAGATCGGCTCGCAAGACACCCTCAATGCGCCTGATGTTTGAATGGCGATGCGCCTCGAGTTTCTCTTCGACATCGCGGTTCGCATCCGTTACACAGGTTGCAGCGCTGACGATTAGGCACCCCCCCGGCCCGCTCCTATCGGCATACTCATTCGCTGCCTCAAAAAGCAGTCGGTGAATCAGAGAGAGAGAGTTCTTCTCCTCCTCAAGGGCAAGTGAAGTGAATCGCCCCTTGGTGTTCAAGTAGCGCTCTACAACCTGATCAAAGAGCTGGCGCTTGCCGTCAAAGGCTGCATAAAGACTCGACGCCGTAATCCCGATCGCTCGCGTCAAATCGGCAATAGAGGTGCCTTCATATCCGTGTCGCCAGAAGACTTCCATTGCAGTATCTAGCGCCGCCTGGGTGTCGAACCGTCTACCTTGGCCGCGCACACCGGCCATAAGGGACCGCCTCCCATCGCATGTCATCGAGCGACACAATCATACGCCGCTTCCTTGGAGACGCATGTGATGCTCGCCTCGGGGTCAGCATCGTCACACTCGTGTTGCGATCATTCCACGAATAATGTTAGCCTCGTGTAGGCGGGAGGTTCCTGCGCCGACCGGACCCCCGCCCCCTGAGCAGACAACTGTCGGCGTCGTCGTGCCACGGCGCCTGAGCACCCCATGTCCCTGGCATGCGGCGTAGCTCGAACATCAACAGACTTGGAGACCCAAATGGCAGAACGTCACCCAGAAGGACTGTCGCGATCGACCACCCGAGACGGCGTCGACCGCTGGACCGTGCGAGCAGTCCACGAGGTCACGTACGACGTAGTCGCCGCACGAGCGCTCTTCGACGTCACGAACTCCACGCTGGCCACGGCAGGTGCGATCCCCGCCGCCGCCGAGCGCTCGCGACGGCTCATCGTCATCGACGAAACCGTCGAACAGCTCTACGGAAGCCAGATCCGCGGCTACTTCACCCACCACGGCGTGCAGGCCACGTACCACGTCCTCGAGGCCCATGAGATGGTCAAGAACTGGGATTCCGTCGACTCGGTGATCCGCGCCATGGCAGAGGCTGGAATTGACCGCCGCAGCGAGCCCGTCATCGCAATCGGCGGAGGGGTACTGCTCGACATCGTGGGCTTCGCCGCCAGCATCTACCGCCGGAGCACGCCCTACATCCGTATTCCGACCACATTGATCGGCCTCGTGGACGCCGGCGTCGGTGTGAAAACGGGAGTGAACTTCGGCACGGGAAAGAACAAGATCGGTAGTTACGCCGCTCCGGCTGTGACCTACGTGGATCGTTCCTTCCTGCGCTCACTCAATCGACGGCACCTGTCTAACGGTATGGCAGAGATCCTCAAGATCGCGCTCATCAAGTCCCGCCGCCTGATGTCGCTCCTGGACAGCTATGGACGCGCCATCCTCGACGATGGATTCGTCGGCAGCACCCCTGCCCTCGCAAACGCGGCAGACGACATCATCGGAGCCTCGATTCACCTGATGCTTGAAGAACTCCAGCCGAACCTGTGGGAAGCAAACCTGGAGCGGTGCGTCGATTATGGCCACACCTTCAGCCCGACCGTGGAGATGAAGGCACTGCCTGAGCTTCTCCACGGGGAAGCCGTCTGCATCGACATGGCACTGTCCAGCGCCCTTTCCTTCCACCGCGGACGCATGACGCGCCACGAGCTGGCCCATGTGCTTTCCACGATGCAGGATCTTGACCTACCCATTTGGAACAGCTCACTCGAGGAACCTGGGGTCCTCGACGCAGCACTGGCCGATACAGTGCGCCACCGCGGTGGAAAGCAGCGCATTCCGCTGCCCGTGGGTATCGGCGACCACGAGTTCGCCAACGACGTGTCCGCGGACGAAGTCGCAGACGCTCTGGACACCCTGCGAACGCTCGCCGAGATGCAAGCAGGAGACATCGCCGCATCATTGGAGCCCAAGCACGACCTGGCACTGAAGGCATGAGGTGGGACAGCCTCTACATCGGAGGCCTCGGAAGCTACCTGCCCAGCACTGTGGAAACAGCCGCCGACGCTGTCACAGCCGGGCGTCTAACCCATGAAGAACTGGAGAAATCGCGACAAGTCAGCGCCGCCGTGGGACAGCCCGAGGAGTCCGCTCCGGTGATGGCGGTTCGTGCAGGCCGCGTTGCACTGGAAGAGTACGGCGCGGAGCACCCAACAGAAGCGAGCCCTGAGCTCATCGTTCACGCAGTCGCCCTCCACACCGGCCTCGAGGCATGGAATGGGGGCGCCTACATCGGCAATGAGCTCGGCTTCCCCGAGACTCTCGCTATCGAGATCCGCAACACGTGCGCCGGCTCCATCGTCGGCATCGACCTGCTCGCGAGGCGCCTCGATAATGAAGGCTACGGCATACTCACCGCATCAGATGTGTGGCGTCTGCCCATGTTTGACCGGTGGGCCACAGACTCAGGCCTAGCATACGGCGATGCTGGTGCTGCCATCGTTCTTACACGATCCGCCGGACCGTTCCAGGTGCTGTCGACCGCGCTGACACAGAACTCACGCTTCGAACAGATGCATCGCGGTAACGCTCCGCTAGATCTTCCGGAGTACCGAGAACCGCTCCCCTTCAGCATGCGCGCCAGGTCAGCCAACTACGCACGCACCTATGGCCTCGAATCGTTCTGGAAGGCAAACGCCGAAGGACTCCAACGATCTGTGGACCAGGCCCTCGACGACGCTGGCATCGACCTCGCCGCTCTTCGTGCATGGTCAGTCCCTCACTTCGGCGAGACGCTGCTACGCAGACAGTGTCTCGAACCCCTCGGCCTCGCACCCACGGACACGACCAGCCGGTTCGGTTCGCAGATCGGACACACCGGCGCAGCCGACCCCCTCCTCGGCCTGCAGCATCTGCGGAGCGAATCCACACTCACACCCGGCGACCACGTCGCCCTCATCGGAATTGGCGCAGGTTTCACCTGGGGCTGCGCAGTTCTTCGCTACCACGGATAGGAGAACACATGAACTCACAAACCAGCGAGTCCACCACGAGCAAGACCCCCGTCAATATCAACCTCGCCATCACCTGGATGCTCCTGGGAGTATTCGGGGTCGGAACCGTCGAATACCTCGTGGCCGGTGTTCTGCCCCAGATCTCCAGCGATGTCGCCGTCACGGAAGCGACCGCCGGACTCCTCGTGACTGTCTACGCCCTCACCGTCGTCATCGGCGGGCCGCTTCTGACGATCATCACCTCCCGTGTCCGACGCATCCCCCTGGTCCTCGTGCTCATGGCATTGTTCATCGTCGGCAACATATTGACCGCCGTCGCACCGAACTTCCCCGTACTGGTCATCGCTCGGGTGATGACCGCACTGCCGCACGCGACGTTCTTCGCACTCTGTCTCGTTCTCGCAACCACACTCGTAGAACCCGAATTCCAGGGCCGCGTCATCTCCCGCATCACACTCGGGCTCAATCTCGCGACGGTACTGGGCGTCCCCCTGGGAACACTGGTTGGCAACCAGTACGGATGGCGGTCCTCGTTCCTCATCATCGCGGGCATCCAGACCCTCGTCACCGTCGCTCTTGTGCTGACGACGCGACGAGCACCAGAGCGCACCTCGGGCAGCATCTCGGCAGAAGTACGGGTCTTCGGCCAGGGCGAGGTCCTCAAGGCTCTTGGCCTAACCATGCTGAGCCAGTCCGGGCTTTTTGTGCTCTTCACCTTCATCGCACCGTACCTCGGGCAGCATGCCGGATTCAGCCCCAATGTCATCACCGTTCTCCTCTTCGTCTTCGGCGTGGGGTCTATCGCTGGCAACATGCTCGGCGGCTACTTCTCAGACCGGAACATGAACGCAACGCTGTACATCGCACTGGGCTCGCTCGCTCTTTCTCTTCTCCTACTTTTCCTCTTCGGCAACCACACCTGGTTCGCCGCACCGTGGATGTTCGTGGTCGGGGCAGCTGGGTTCTCGATCATTCCCCCGCTGACGTCGAAGCTCATCGGCGCGGCAAGCAATGCCCCGAATCTTGCCACCACGGTGAACATCGCAGGATTCCAGCTCGCGAACGCCGCGGGAGCCTGGATTGGCTCCACCGCCCTGTCTTTCGGATTCGGGATTGGCGTCCTCCCAGCCATCGGCGCCGTCCTCGCCCTCGCAGCTGCGGCACTTCTGTGGATCACCAACCGTGCGAGCACCTCTCGCGTACGTGACGGGAGCGCAGAATGAAGGCAGCTCTCCTCACTGGCACGCGAGCCGCCGTACCCCGCGAAATTCCAGACGCTGTGCCGGCGGGCACAGATGTAGCGCTGATACGGATCGCCTACGTGGGGCTCTGCGGTTCCGATCTCGAGCTCTACCACGGGACATCGAAGTACCTCCGCGCCGGGCAGACCACCTACCCGCACCACTTCGGACACGAGTGGGTCGGCACCATCGAAGAGCCTCCCACCGGCCCAAACGCGGACCACCTCAAACGCGGAACGGTCGTCACCGGTAGCACCATGCTCTCCTGCCACACCTGTACCACATGCCGATCCGGCCACAAGAATCTCTGCCTCCGTGTCAGGGAGGTCGGCCTGTACGACCACGCCGGTGCCGCGGCAGAACTCCTGACGATGCCCGCACCCGCACTCACGGTTCTCGACGACACGGATTCCGCCGAACCACGCCCCGGCCACGTCCTCGTCGAACCACTAGTCACTGTCCTCGAGGGGATCGCGAAGCTGTGCCCCTCACCGGGCAACCGCATCCTGGTCATCGGCGGAGGAACCATGGGTAGTCTCGCCGCGCTCGTGCTCGCAAGCTACCCGGTCGAGGTTGTCGTCCTCGATCCGACCTCGCCGGCTCACCTCGCACACCTGGGCATCAAGACCGTCACCGGTCTGCCCAGTACCGGTGGCGAGCTCTACGACGCGGTGTGGGAATGCTCAGGAGCCCAGAGCGCAACAGAAGAGGCACTGACATGCCTCAAAGTCGGCGGCTGCGCCGTATTCATCGGCGTCCCGTCCGCAGACACGCGGCTCAACGTCTCCGAACTCGCACTCAACGGACAGAGCATCCTTGGCGTCCGGCACGGTGTCGACCACTATCCCGCGGCAGCCGAGTTCATCCGCCAGCATCCACAGCAGATCGACCAGCTTGTCGACCGCGTCTATCCGCTCACCGAGGTCAGCGCGGCGTTCGAAAGGCTCGAGCAGCCTCGCGAACGGCCGAAGGTGGTGCTGAAGATTGGATGAGCAGCGTACTGCCCTTGTCACAGGAGCAAGCAGCGGAATCGGAAGCGCCATCGCCCGGCGACTCGTCCACGACGGCGCCCGAGTGCTGGTCGGCTACCATTCCGGACGCTCACGGGCGGAGCAGCTCTGCAACACCCTGAATACCAGCAACGTGGGTGAGGCAGTTCCCGTACACATCGACCTGACCGACCCGAGGAACATTCCGAGTCGATTTGACGAGCTCACAGCGGAATTCGGACCCGTTCACCACCTCGTCAATAACGCAGGGGTTAATGACCGATCGCCAGCGCTGGCACTCGACTACGCTCGCCTGGAAGAGGTCATAGCCGTCAACCTCTCCTCGCCCCTCCTGCTGTCCTCGGCAGCAGCATGCTATTTCGTGGCCAACGACGTCACCGGTTCTATCGTCACCGTCACATCGGTACACGACCAGATCCCGATAACGGGAGGAACGCTGTACTGCGCTTCCAAGGGCGGGCTGGCAGTAGCGTCTCGTGCTCTGGCTCTCGAGTTCGCCGAACATGGCATCCGCCTGAACTTGGTGGCGCCCGGAGAAACAGCGACCCCGATGAACGGAACCCCGCAAGATTCGGATGGGGAAATCGTCGAACGTCCGGCAATTCCGATGGGGCGAGCCGGCCAACCGGCCGAGATCGCCAACGCAGTCGCCTGGCTCCTCAGCCCCGAGGCCTCGTACATGACGGGAGCGACACTCTACGTCGACGGGGGCCTCATGCTCACCGCCGCCGAAGAAAACGCCAAGGCCGCATCCACACCGATCACCTCCACGAAAGGACACACTCATGAAAGCAGCAACAATCCACCACACAGGATCCGCCTCGGAGATCCAGATCATTGACATTGCGACACCAGACGTCGGGCCTGGCGACATTCGGGTGAAGGTAGGAGCGGCAGCCGTCAACCCCGTCGACGTGAAGACCCGATCCGGGTTCCTGAACATGGACCTGAGCTTCCCTGTAATTCTCGGCTGGGATGTGGCCGGAACTGTCGATGCTGTCGGCTCCGACGTGTCACGGTTCCGTGAAGGAGACCAGGTCATGGGGATGGTCGCGCAACCAGCGCGGGACCAGGGAACCTACGCCGAGTACGTGAGCGCACCCCAGGAGCTGTTCGCACCCGTCCCCACCGGGGTCAGCATGCAGCAGGCCGCCGCTGCGCCCCTGACCGTACTTACGGCCGCGCAGATGTTGAGCAAGCTTGATCTGCCTGATAAGGCACGCGTTCTCGTCACGGGGGCGGCCGGAGCGGTCGGACGAGTCGCCGTGCAGTGGCTACTGCAGGCCGGACATCGGGTGGACGGACTGGCTCGTCTCAGCGACACCACTGACCTCACAGCCCTCGGCACCGAGGCAGTCTACGACTCCACGAACAGCCTCCCCGACGCGACATTCGACGCGGTCATCGACACCGCCGGAATCGCAGAAGCCATCGCGAGCGTGCGCGATGACGGCCAGTTCATCTCCATCGCCGACAACACCCAGCCCCAGCCCGAGCGCGGAATCACCCCGACGAAGAGCTACGTCCAGGAAAACGGTCGACAGCTCGCCGAGATCGCAGATCAGCTGGCACAGGGCACACTTTCTGTGCCTGTCGGACGGACTTATCCGCTCTCGCAAGCTGCCGCCGCTCATAGCGATTTCGAACGTGGCGGCCTCCGCGGAAAGGTGCTGCTGATCCCATGAGCCAACCGCAACAGATCACGCTGGCCGTCCCCGACGTCGACGCCGCCGCTCGGTGGTTGGCCTCCATTGTCGGAGGGCCGACAGGTAGTGGACCCGTCTTTGCGTTCGATCCGGGCGTGGAAGTCAGGCTCACGGCCTGCCGCGCAGCACGCAGAACGCCACCGTCGATCACCGATCTGGGAACGCTCCACCTGTGCTTCCGTGTCGACGGGATCAACGAGGTCGTGGACCGAATCAATGGCCTCCCCGGCACCGAGGCTCTCGGCGACATCATCGAGACACCAGACGGTCCGATCCAAGGCAATAAGTGGATCTACTTCCGGTCGCCCTGGGGAAGCCTCTTCGAGCTTCAAGAGTGGCCGGACCCGCCCGCCTACACCCGTGAGAACAACGCACGCCTGTACCACGAGCACCCACGACAGAGAGCCGGGGCGCTGCCCGGTATCCGCGGTCTCGACCATGCCGGATACAGCGTCGCGAATCTCGACTCCAGCATCGCCAACCTAACGGAGAAGGCTGGTGCACAGTACGTGCTCGGCACCTCACTGACGGTGGACGAGGCGTTCACCCGCCGTCAGTTCGGCATCGACGTGGCCTGTACGTCGACAATGGCCATGGTCGTCGCAAGCGGCCTCAACATCGAACTCTTCGAACACGGGGTGGGCGAACAAGAGTCACCTCGCGGCATCGATGAGGTCGGTGGACACTCACTCGTGCTCTCCGGCACCCCGTGGGCGTCAGACATCGCAGACGTGAAAGCGAAGTAGCTCCGATGACCCATTTGGAATGCTCCGCGCTACTGTTCGATCTCGACGACACACTTGTCCTCTCCACGCCGTCTATCGAGGCGGCGTGGCACGGGTTCGCAGACCGGCACGGCCTCGACTTCGAAAAGGTCCGCACGCTGTTACCCGGGCGGCGCGGCCGCGACATCCTAGCTGCCGTCATGCCGACGATGACCGACGCCCAGGCCGCCAACGAGCTCGACATCATCCGCCGGAGCGAGATCGCCGCAGCCGAGACGATCATGCCGGTACCAGGAGCAGAAGCCCTCACGCGTATGCTTCCCAAGAATCGATGGGCAGTCGTGACTGCGGCCCCAAGAATGGTGATGGAAGCCCGGCTCTGCGGCGCGGGGCTGCCTACCCCCGCGGTCACGATCTGTGCGGAGGACGTGGTCGACGGGAAACCATCACCGGAAGGGTTCCTTGCGGCCGCGGGCCACCTCGCAGTCGACCCTCGACACTGCCTGGGCTTCGAAGATTCGACCGCAGGATTCCAGGCACTGACGGAAGCGGAAATCAAGACGGTCGCAATCGCTGAACACATGACCGTCTACGAAGGGACAATCGTTTGCTCCATTGGAGACTACCAAGGCGTCACCATCGAAGTAGCGGGCGACCGCATTCGAATCGAGATCCCGTGAACGCCTTCCTTGTTGACATCGGAGGGACCTGGACCCGGTTCCGCAGCGGTTCCAACGTCGAGCGGGTTGCCACTCCCAGCAAACTTCGTCATCCTCAGAAGTCCAGCGATGTGCTCGCCCGGGAGCTGGTTCTCCTCCTCGCAGGACGCGTGCCGACGGACACCGATGCGCATGTTTCACTCGGTGCAGCCTACGATCCGGAAACCGATATCGCCTACGGCTCTGGACCCCTTTGGGGAACGGGACGCCACGACATCCCCTTCCGTCGGCTCCTCGAACGACAGCGTCCCGATGTGCGATGGACAGTCACCAACGACGTCACGGCCGGCCTTGCACACTTCACGAAGATGTACGCCCGGCCGGCCGACCGACAGGTAATGTACGTGACAATCAGCAGCGGCATCGCGCTCCGAACCGCGCATCTCCCCTCACGGCGCATCCACGTCAACGCAGAAGGTCTCCAGGGCGAAGTCGGACATCTGCCCGCTACCTCAACTGCGATTGAAGCAGTCCGCGGACTAACCTGTGAATGCGGAGGAGTAGGACACATCGCCGCAATAGCTGCCGGCCCTGCAATACCGCACGTCGCCGAAAAACTTGGCATCGACAGCTACAACCAGCCGAGGGCGTCAGAGGATGGTGCGCCGACCGAGATGGACGAAAGACTGCTCAGAGTCATCATCGAACCGATCGCGAATCTCATTCGCACGGCATGCGTCCTTCAGCCTCATATTGATCTGATTGGAATCGGTGGTGGAGTTCCCTCCGGAATTGGAACTCGCTATAAGCATGAACTCTATCGCCAGCTTTCCGCAGCTCAGTCGTATGTCGACAGCCAGTCCAACGAAGGCCCAAGACTGCATTTAGTTTCCTCCGACCAAGTCTGCCCTGAGACTGGCGCGGCTCTAATGGCGCAGGGATACCTCGAAAACGTGAAGTAGGAGAAAGGTCTTTAGGTCCATGATGAAGCACAAGGCCATCGTCCGGCGTGGTACTCAATGCGCACTCGAGCACCTGCATGAAGGGATAGCTGGTATCGGGGAACTTATTGTCGCTCCGGAGAAAGTCAGCATTTGTGGGACCGACATACAGATCCTTCGAGGTCTGCGTGACGATCCGGCGCCGGTTGTCGGTCACGAAGGGCTTGTAAAGGTCGTTGAAGTCGGTGAGGGAGCAGTCGGGTTCGCGGTGGGCGACCGCGTCACCATCAACCCTACTCACCCGTCCGACCCGGACTTCCTGCTGGGTCACAACATCAACGGACTCCTTCAGCAGCGGGTTCGCATACCTCGGACGGCCGTGTCTGGCGGTTTAGTTTCCCACGTTTCGCCGTGTATTCCCGCAGCGCGCGGAACCCTTATCGAGCCACTAGCGGTGGTTACGTACGCTCTGGAGTGTCTCCGACTCGAAGATCCCGACAGCCTTCTCATTGTGGGAGACGGGCTCATAGGAAATCTTGCAGCAATCGCCGCACCTCGCGTGCTTGGAGAGCAAGTGTCGATCGGCATGGTGCACCGGTCAGAACTCGGTCGCGAGTGGACGCAGGCCCACGAGCCGCGCGTTACCAACGGCCGTACAGTCGCGGAACTCGAACCTGTCCTAGGGAAACGCATCGCAATGCTGTCAGCGACGCATCGGGCCGGAACAGCACTGGGATTGACCGAGGCGGCACGGACGCTCGGCACGCGTGTCGTCGCCGCACATCTCGTGGGCGGACTCGCCCCCGGGACTATCAGCCCGGAACTCCCTGGTATCGATCTACACGGCGTGCGCGCCGCGAACACGGGTGGCCCTTGGCCCCCGGCGCGCGTCAGCTTCTCCAGTGCAGAGCGTTCAACAGTCGTCACTGGAAACCGTGGTGTGCCCAATAGGAGACTGGAAGCGGCAGCGATCCTGCTTGAAGAACCTGATTTTGGCGATAGGGCTGATCGCCTGATTACCCATGATCAACCGCTTCGGGAGGGCGTCGAAACCCTCAATAGCATGCTGTCGTCCGGAAGCCGAGTGGTGGACGGCGAGCTGGTGATTCGCCTCGTGATCGGCATGTCTTGAAGTTGTCAAGGAACTTTGGCCTCGTCCCCAATCCATCTTGCGAAAGGCGTGTATTTATACCATCTCACAACACAGTCCCCCTTCTCTGGAATCGTGCCACGCCTCGCGGCATAGGGGCTCCAGGAGCTACTGAGAAACCCCTGATCGTTCTGGCTAGTATCTCGTCGTGCATCGGGTCTGGGTTCGCGGTCGGACGGTGAGCATCCGGCGGAGGGCAGCCGCCGAGTGCCGGTATTGGGCATCCGTACGAGCTGCTCGACACGGGTATGTTCATCGGGCTGTCAGATGGTCACAGGAGTCGCTTGAGCATGAGTCGTGGTGGGTTGACGAACTCGTGGTGGATTCGGTCGCGCCACGGCGTCGCGATCGTGTCGCGCCAGGCCTCGCTACCTTGGAGCTCGTGATGCGCGCGTGGTGCTGCGTCGATCGCGGTATGCCGGACCGCTGCGCATCTACGAATGTCCCTCGTGCGGCTCTTGGCATCTGACGAAACGACGTAGCTGGGACGCAGCGACGCCCAAGACCTAGCATGCGCCGCTATAGGCCGCGACCCGGGCCTTCCCTGGAAATGCTGTGCGATGGTCGTACGTTGGAAGGTGTTTCCTTCGCCTGGGCTCTGCGGAGCGCAGCGAAGGCATACCGGTACTCGACAGCTTGCTGGGCCGACGCGATCCTCTTGGCCTCTCCCAGAGGCTTCGGATCAGCGATGCCGTAGCGGTGCCGATACAAGGCCACCGTCGTGGCGTGCCTCGTCCACAGATTTCGGGACCGAGTGTCCTTGCCCGGTGTGCCGAGTCGCTTGATCTACGGCTCGCCCTCCCTGATCGCATGATGGAGCAGCCGTCCCGCCGCGGACTCGATGAGCTCCCGCCGCTCCGCGAGCGCGGCGCGCATGTCGTCCGAGATAGGTTCGGCCGGTGTCGGGATGAGACCGGCGACGCGGCGCCGGTTCGCGGCGCCGGTTCGCGGCGCGACGGGTGGACTGGTTCAGTGTGGCGCGATCGAGCCACGCGGCGAGCTCGGCGGCCGGGTCCGTGTCCTCATCGGCCGGCGGGATCTGCGGGGCGAGCGCAGTCAAAGCCGCGGTGACGTCGTGGCCGGAGGCCTCATGCCGGGCGAGGGCGGCTTCGAGGTACTCGTAGTACGGGCTGGTGAACACCTCGTCCCCGATCTCACCGGTGGAGAACGGTGCGATGTCGATGAGGGCTTCCCACCGTTCGGTCTGAGCTTCGCGGGCGAGGAGGTCATACTCGTCCAGAAGTGTCGCAAGGGAGGCGCGCTTGTCGACCTCGACCTGGCGGGTTTCGGTGGCGGAGAGGTCGGCGTCGCTGCGGGCGAGTACCCGTGCGAGCTGCTCGACGCGGGTGAGTTCCTCGGGCGGGTCGAGGTGGGGTTCGACCTCGTGCGGGTCGGGCTGGATGACGTAGGCGTGGTTCTCGTGCATGCCGCGGGTAAGGCCGACGTAGAGCAGTTCGCGGGAGGCGGTGTCGGGGTCGACGAGGGTGTGCGCGGTGTCCACGGTCGAGCCCTGGGCCCGATGGACCGTGGACGCGTAGCCGAGCTCGAGATGCTCCCGCACATACTTCGCGGGCAGCACGAGTCGTCGCCCGCGCGGGGTGTCGCCTTTGCCGAGCCGTCGCACCACCAGCGCCCCATCCTTACGATGGGAAACCACGTGCCAGCGGTCGCCGTTCTTCACTCACGACTTGCCCGTCGTGAGGCGGCGTTCGTTGCGGCGGGTGACGACGAGGTCACCGACTCCGGCAGTGGTGCCGTCGTGCAACGCCGCCCCGGCCTCCTGCACGCGGCCGGCGGTGATGAGGTCGGCGCGGGCACGCTGGTTGAGCTCAGCGACCATCTCCGCGTTTCCGGCGAGCATGAGCGTGGAGACTCCCTGATCGCGGTCGTGCTGCCAGGCGGTGTAGACGGCATCGAGCATCGTCTCGAGATCCCCGTCATGCAGCCGCTGCTCGTCCTCGTACGTGTCGAGCACCGCTCGTTTGCCGTGTCGGAGGTCTCGGGAGGCGGCTTTCTCCCAGTCGTGGACGAACCGGCGCACGGTGTGCAGCTCCGGGGCACGCCGGCGGGCGCGTACGAGCATCCCGAACGCTCCGCCCGTTTCCACCGAGGACAGCTGTGCCCAGTCGCCGACCAGCACGATCTTCGCTCCGACCTCGGCGGCATGCGTGGCGAGGCGGTCCAGGGTCAGGGTGCCGGCGAGGGAAGCCTCGTCGACGATCACCAACTGCCCGGCCCGCAGATCCCACCTGCCCTCGTCGTGTTCGTAGAGGAGCTTCGGCACGTTCTCCGCCTGTATCCCGAGCGATTCCGCGAGGACTTCGGCCGCGGTCGCTGACGGTGCGAGACCGATCACCGAGTCCTTCCCGTGGTGGGCGGTCCAGGCCCGGTGACTACAACGTCATGACCCGCAACAGTTAGATGGAGGATATAGGAGATTGATATCCGATGAGTCAGACAGCGCCGGTGACTCCGTCCACGGAGTCCGTGCGCACCTGGTACGACCATGCGCTAGTCGAGGACGCGATGGTCTATGACATCACTGGTGAGGCCGTGACCGTGCTCTCGCCCGCATGAGCGAGGCCACCGATGACGGTGCTCGTGAGCGCTGGGCCGCCCGCCGCCGTCTGGTCAAGCAGCAGACCAAGGCCCTCGACTCGGTCGACCGTGCCGAGCTGATCGCCCAGCAGCAGGCGTGGGTGCGCGAGGCGCAGGCCCTGACCGACCTACCCCTAGCTATAACTGGCGGGGCAGAAGAGGTGGCGGCTATACCCCGACCCCGCGGGCCCCGCGGTTCGCCCAGGACGCGATCCTGGCCGAGGATCCCACCCTGGTGCCGAGCACCGGGGATGATCTGCGCGAGTACCACCCGGCCTACGCCCGGTTAATGTTCGAGGAGCCCTTGGTGATGCCGGAGCGGACGGCGCCGGTCTCGGGCGGACTGGTGCGCCTAGTCATCCACAATCAGCTCAATGATCTAGTTACCCGCGATGGCGACCGAAGCGCCCATCCGCCCGTAGCTGGGTGCGCCAGTAGCACCTGCTTCGTATGACACGCTCCAGCAACGACCGCACGACTTCGGCGACGAGTCCGGACGCTCCGCTCTACGAGGACGACCACCACACCAGAGCCCCCGATGAGGAGGGCCGCTGCGGTGATCAGCCGGAGTCGGCCGAGCCGGATTACCCGCCGGCGTCCGCACTCGAGGGAATCGTTGCCCCCGCGGCATACAGGGCCTTCACGGCGGGGTGGTCCGCCGGTGTTCTCCGACGGACCACCCAACCCGCCTCAGCAGAGGTCATCGACGACATCGCGACGATGCTCGACGCCGTTCACGTCGCCGATGCCCTCACTGAACAGGAATGATCTGCAACCGATCCTCAGCGGTTCCCTTGACCGGGAGTACATCGATGCTCTGGATCAGCCGCCGCAGATACGCCCGCTTCTCCTTAATGTCCCGGCCCTCCCATGTCGCGAACAGAGTCGGCCCATCCTCGAACGGGACCTCGTCGAGCTCCATCGCGTCCAGCCGCCGCTGCAGGGTCTCCACGCGCGTCTGCGCGTCCTCGATCAGTGTCAGCAGCACCGTCACCATCGCACCCCGGTACTCGCCGCTGCCTTGTTTGGCGACGAGCGTGTCTCGCTCGGCCTTGGCCTCATCGAGTTGGGCAAGCACCTCATTGATTCCCGCATCCGAACGTGCGGCCCGTCGACGTGCTCGCGCTCGTTCCAGGGCCTCGTCGGTGATCTGCGAGAAGAACCACCCCAGCACGTAGGCCTCCGCATTGTCCGCGTTGACCGAACAACCCTTCGAGCAATTGCCGGGGCCGTGCCTCCGGTTCGCCTGGCAGGTGTACTCAAACGCCTTCACCTTCTCTCCCGAGGCTTTCGTCCAGTACTTCTGCTTCCCGTACAGGGAGGCCCCGCACTGGCAGTACAGCAGCCCGGTCAGCAGCCACTCATGTGAGCCCCACGGCCGCCTAGTCTTCGACGTCCTCGCCTGTTCCAGAAGGCGTCGCACCCGCAACCAGGTCGCACGATCGCACACGGGCTCGTGAGCAATCACCGGTTCCCCGGCGGAGTCGCGGGCGATGTAATCCAGTAGCTCGATCGCCACTCCACGCTGGTGCTCGGGAACCTTCCGCATCCGATAGCCGACCATCCGCGGAGAGACCAGGAACCGGCGAATGCTCGCCTCATACACGGGGGCGCCCTTCGCGGTCGTGATCCCGTAGCGCTCCTGCCAGTGCCGGCCGATCTGGGCGAGGCTCTTGCCTGCCAAGACCATGTCCACAGCGTCCTTCAACGCCGGGTGCTCAACCGGATGCGGCTCCAACCGCACCCCTGAACGACCGAACTCATCGACCACGCGCGGGCCGGCCTGCCACCCGAACGGCAGTGTGCCCCCGTGGATGAACCCGGCCTCGGCGAGATGCCTCTTGGACGCGAGCTGTCGCTCGCTCATCGCGTCGGTCTCGACCTCAGCCAGCAGAGCCTTGATTCCAGTGACCAGCTTCGCGCCCGCCGTTGCAGTGTTGAGCTCATCGGCGCTGTCCTGGTGTGAGACCAGGTAGACACCAGCTTGCTGGCACTGGGCGATCCACTCGATCGTCTTCGCTGCGATCCGGTTGGTGCGATCCAGCTTCCAGAACGCCAGCGCCGGGACCTTCTCGGCCTTGATGTCCTGGTTGAGCTGGCGCCACCCCTTCCGTGTACGAGCAGCGGACTTACTGGCCGAATCGTTGTCGATGTACTCACCCATGACCGTCCAGCCGCCCTCGGCGGCCAGCTTCCGGGTCAGGTCAAGCCGCTGCCGCTCGATCGCGTCTGCCTTGTCCTTGTGGTACTTCGACAGCCGCAGGTACAGGTAGATCGGCTTGGTCCCCGGCAATGGCTCATCGGGACCGGTCCGTGCGAACG
The DNA here is from genome assembly GCF_000143825.1 of Corynebacterium genitalium ATCC 33030. Lineage (NCBI taxonomy): Bacteria > Bacillati > Actinomycetota > Actinomycetes > Mycobacteriales > Corynebacteriaceae > Corynebacterium > Corynebacterium genitalium. Next base: position 1,050,858 of record NZ_CM000961.1, on the reverse strand, counting down.
CTGGGTACACGACAGATCGGCGACTGCGGCCAGGCCGTGCGTTCGGCCCGGGACGGTGCCTCGTCTCGCTCGTGTTCGTAGCCATCAGTGACCTCCTTGGAGAAGGAGGTGCACTTTTCATTGCACGACTCGTAGAGCGAGCGTGCCGGGGCGTGGCCCTCATCGCCCCCGGTGCCGATCCGCGCCAGCGCACAACCGGCCCCGCGCATTATCTCCAGAGCCTCCTCCATCAGCCGTCGCCCTGCCCCGCTGCGCTGGGCGGCGGGGTGCACGGCGATCATCTCGACCTCTCCCGTCGCCGTCCCGAGCGGTCGGTCAGCCTGCACCGTGACGACGGCAAAGCCCGCGACGAGCCCGCCGATCTCGGCCACGAGTGTTCTCGCCGCGCTATCGAGGCACGTCCGACGGATTTGCGAGGCCTGCTTCGATCGCCAGTCGGGGTAGGCAAGGTCGTAGAGGCGGTCTCCGAGAATCTCGCGCCATGACTCGAACACCGGCTGCCACGCCCGCAGGCCCAGCTCGACCAGTGACTCGAGGTCATTGTCGCGGTAGGTGCGGATGCCCAGGTCCTCGGTCATGGCGTCACCTCGTGCCGAGCGCCGTCGGCCAGCGCTCGGCGATCCAGCCCCGCCATCCGTCCCCGTCGGGGGCCGGCATGGTGTACAACGCCTGCAGCTCGTCCGCATCAGGTTCCTGGAGCATGGCACGCCACTCGTCGAGCTCAGCTTGCGTGACCGGCCAGGTCTGCTCCGGCGTTTCCCTCCAGCGTTTGGCCACTCGTTCGGCCTGCGTCTGCTTGTCGACAGGGACATACTCAGTACGCGTGGTTGCTCCAACGGTTCCGGCGAGCCAGTTCAGCGCGGCCCGCTCATCTCGGCCCCAGAAGCCGAAGTCGAGGATCACCGAGGCGCCCGCCCGGAGGATCTCGACCGCCGTCCAGATCAAGCGCCCCTCGACGACGTCGCGCATCCCCTCTGGGTCCGAGTGCTGGAAGAGGGGCGCCATCCACTCGTCGGGACTCAGCCGCACAGCGCCCGTCCGGGCCGCGAGTTCCTTCGCCCTCGTCGATTTCCCCGCACCCACGTGCCCCACGATCAGAACCAGTTCAACCACTTCTCAAGGATACGGGTGGCCCGCGACCGATCCCGCCTGGACGCAGCGCGTACCCGGTCCGCACGGCCGCCGTCCACGGCTGGGCCTCCCTAATAGGAGACAAGTCTTAGCCCCGAATCGTGTGCTCGTCCGACCGGCGACGAAGCACGATTCAGTGCGCAGCGTTGTAGGCGTCGATGACGGCGTTGGGTACCCGTCCACGGGTGGGGACGTCGTACCCGTTCTCCTGTGCCCACTGGCGAATCTCGCTGAGCTTGTATCCGCTGCGCTGCTGCGTAGCGGCCCGGCGCGCGCGGGAGGACGCTCGGACACCAGCCGATCGGGCAGTCTTGAGATAGGGAGCCAATGCGTCGCGCAGCTCCTGCGCGTGGCTGCTGGAGAGGTCGATCTCGTAGGTCCGCTTGTCGAGCCCGAATGTGACGGTTGTCCCCTCCTCGGGTTCGAGCACCGTGCCGTCGAGATCGTCCACGAGTAGTTCGATGGTCTGCCTGCTCATGGGAGGAGTCTATGCTCCCGGCAATCCCGGGCGTCGCGGCGCCTCCACATCGAGACTGGCTCCCTGGCCTGGACCGGATGGGACAAAATCGCGTGGTTCCGAATCCGAGACTTTGCGGCCCACCGCACGAGTGAGGGGGCGGGGCGCAGATACCCCGCCCCCTCACCTGCCTTTGTCATCTCGCCGACGGGATTTCAACGAGTAGGCGGTCATGCAGTTCGTCCAGATCAACACGGATCAGGCGTCCGACCCGGTAACCATGGATGGTTCCGTCCGCGATTCTGCGCCGCAGCGTCTTGACCGAGACGCCGAACTGTTCTGCCGCTTCCGTCAACGACACCAAGTCGGGTCTCGATGATTCTGATCGACTCCGAACGTCCATCACTTGTCCTTTCAGCTAGCGAGTTCCCCTCCCTTCACAGGTGTCCATCGGTGTCCGGAGAGGACTCTGATGACTCGCTCTTCTAGGCGGCAAGCTGAGCCTCGACACGGTCACTCATACGATTGGCCAGTTCCCGATCACGAGTCATCGTGGAATGCTGGTAGCGCAGCACAACCCGCATATCGGCATGGCCGCCTCGGCGCATCAACTCGGCCAGGGTCGCGCCCTCTTGCGCAAAGAGGGTCAGGCCGGTGTGCCGAAGATCATGGAATCGGAATCCCAGCGGCACGCTCTTGGCCGTATCGCGGGCGTCACCCCAGAGATGCCCCCACTTGGTGTGTGACAGCGGCACGCTGCCACGGACGCTGGAAGGAACCACGGGAGCCTTCGCCTCGGACGCGACGTTGTCTCGCAGATGCTCCTTGAGACGCTCCACCATGATCCGCGGAACGCTCAGTGCTCGCTTGCCAGCCTCGCTCTTCGGGTCCGACATAGCGCCCGTGTTCGCGTTGAACTGCCGGCGCACATACAAAGTGGCAGTGCCGTCGTTATGCCACTGGATGTCCCGGCGCTGCAGTCCGAGGCACTCATCACGACGCAACTGGCACCAAGCGGCAAGCAGGACCATGATCGAGTACAGATCCGGCGTCGCCTCATAGAGGGCTTCGACCTGCTCCGGAGTCGCAACGTCATCCTCTGGATCATGATCGTGATCATGCCGCACCGATTCCTGCTTGGGGATCGAAATGGGAGGTGCCGCCGGGATGATCCCGTCTCGAGCTGCCTGTCGCAGGATCATCATGAGCACGATCAGCACCGGACGGGTGATGCCGTTGAACTTCGACTTCGGATTCAGCGGCGCCGGAATCTGATCCAGACGACGGGTCATGACCCGAATGCGAGCCATGTCAATGCGTTGGATCTCCGTGTCGCCGAACTCGGGAATCAGGTATCCGGTGACCTTGCTCTTGTAGGAACGCACCGTGGCGACCGCCCGCTTCTTTCCCCCGCGCGTCGGTTCGAGGCGAATGAACTCGATCCAGCGCTCGGCGTACTCGGCGAAACCGATCGACCTCGCCTCCTCGGCTTCCGCTTCCGCTCGACGCCGAGCCGCGACGACCGAGGGTGGCTCCCATTCTCCCTGCGCGATCTTCGTGTGCACGCTGGCGAGCCACGTGCGAGCGTCGGTCTTGGTGAGGAACGTCAACGGCTTGTCGTCCTCCGTGCGGGCCGAGTGCATCTGCCCGTCTGGGGCCGGGTAGCGCGCCTGCCACCGTCCTGAGGGGAGCTTCCGCAGGCTCCCCCAGGTCTCTCTCTTCGCCGCCGTCTCAAGCTTCTTCGTGGTGCTCATCGTGCCCTCCAGGTGCCGCGAATGGACTCACGCGGACCGTCGTGCCACTCCGTGCCACTAGGTCGTGCAGTCCCTTCGAACCGGCCTCTCACCTGGCCTTTTACGAGCTCCGACGCGAGCCTATTGGCACGCTGTGGCACGCAGCCGGTGGCAGGCTGCCCCCAAATTTCGGGCTGCGAGCCACCCCGCGCTTGGCTGGAAGGTGCGCTCGTGCCACCCCCGTGCCATACCGAACGGATACTGATGTTCATCTGTGCTCTCCTCTGTCCTTCGGATGGACGCACGAAAAAAGGCCCGGACCTGCAGAAACCTGCGGGTCCGGGCCTCCCATCAGCCCTTTCGGGCCTCAAGCAAGCTCTGGGGTCTCAGAAGTCCCAGTCGTCGTCCTGCGTGTCCTCGGCCTTACCGATGACGTAGGAGGAGCCGGAGCCGGAGAAGAAGTCGTGGTTCTCGTCGGCGTTCGGGGCAAGCGATGCCAGGATGGCGGGCGACACGCGCGTCTCGTCGACCGGGAAAAGCCCCTCGTAACCGAGGTTGTTCAGTGCCTTATTGGCGTTGTAGCGCAGGAAGCGCTTGACGTCCTCGGTCCAGCCGAGCGGATCGTAAAGGTCCTCGGTGTACTGGATCTCGTTGTCGTAAAGGTCGTAGAGCAAGTCGAAGGCGTGCTCCTTGAGCTCGTCCTGGCGCTGCTGGGACTCGTCGCGCAGGCCGACTTGGTACTTGTAACCGATGTAGTAGCCGTGCACTGCCTCGTCGCGAATGATCAGGCGGATGATGTCGGCGGTGTTGGTCAGCTTGGAGTGCACCGACCAGTTCAGCGGCAGGTAGAAGCCGGAGTAGAACAGGAAGGACTCCAGCATCACCGAGGCGATCTTGCGCTTGAGCGGATCGTCGCCGCAGTAGTAGCTCTGGATGATTTTGGCTTTCCGCTGCACTTCGGCGTTTTCTTCAGTCCAGCGGAAGGCGTCGTTAATCTGCGGTGTCGACGCGAGCGTCATGTAGATGTTCGAGTAGCTCTTCGCGTGGACGGACTCCATGAACGCGATGTTGGTGTACACAGCCTCCTCGTGCAGTGTCTTCGCGTCCGGGATGAGGGAGACTGCGCCGACAGTGCCCTGGATCGTGTCCAACAGCGTCAGGTTCGCAAACACGCGCATCGTGGACAGCTGCTCAGCGTCGTTGAGCGTGTTCCAGCTCGGGATGTCATTGGACACGGGGATTTTCTCCGGCAGCCAGAAGTTACCGGTGAGGCGGTCCCACACCTCCTGGTCTTTGTCGTCAGGGATGCTGTTCCAGTTCACGGCCTTCAAAGGCGCGGGGTGGGATTCGACGTACGCCTCGTAATCGTGGGTCTCCTCGTGGGTCATGCCACCCATCCTAGAGGGTTACGGGCATTTGCTTGACGACGCACCCAAACCCCTCCCCCAAAAATGCCACACCCCGAGGGGGAACGCGACGGTTCCGACCCTCGGGGTGCGACTGGGCACAGGAAAACTAGAGCATGCAGGACACGCAGCCCTCAACTTCAGTGCCTTCCAGCGCCATCTGGCGCAGGCGGATGTAGTAGAGCGTCTTGATGCCCTTACGCCACGCGTAGATCTGGGCGCGGTTGATGTCGCGGGTGGTGACGGTGTCCTTGAAGAACAGCGTCAGAGACAAGCCCTGGTCCACGTACTTCGTGGCTTCAGCGTAGGTGTCGATGATCTTCTCGAAACCGATCTCGTATGCGTCCTTGAAGTAGCCGGCGTTCTCGTTGTCCATGTGCGGCGCCGGGTAGTAGACGCGGCCGATCTTGCCTTCCTTGCGGATCTCGATCTTGGAGGCGATCGGGTGGATCGACGACGTCGAGTTGTTGATGTAGGAGATCGAGCCGGTCGGCGGAACTGCCTGCAGGTAACGGTTGTAGATGCCGTCACGAGCAACGTCGGCCTTGAGCTGCTCCCATTCCTCAGCGCTCGGGGGCTGGGCGGAGGAGCCGTCGAAAAGCTCCTTGACGCGCTGCGTCTTCGGCTGGAAGTCGGCCGGGTTGTAGCGGTCGAAGAACTCGCCGCTGGCGTACTCGGAGTCCTCGAAGCCCGCGAAGCGCTGGCCCTTCTCCACGGCGATCTTGTGGGAGGCCTTGAGGCACTCGTACATGATCGTGGCGAAGTAGGCGTTGGTGAAGTCCAGGCCTTCCTCGGAGCCGTACTCGATGTGCTCGCGGCCGAGGTAGCCGTGCAGGTTCATCTGGCCCAAGCCGATGGCGTGCGAAGCATCGTTGCCCTCGCGCACGCTCGGCACCGAATCGATCGAGGTCTTGTCCGCGACAGCCGTCAGGCCGCGAATGGCGGTCTCGACGGTGCGGGAGAAGTTGTCCGAATCCATTGCCATCGCAATGTTGAGAGAGCCCAAGTTGCAGGAAATGTCGTGGCCGATCGTGTCGTAGGTCAGGTCCTCATTGAGCACGGATGCAGAGTTGACCTGGAGAATCTCCGAACACAGGTTGGACATGTTGATCCGGCCCGTCTTCACCGGGTTCGCACGGTTGGCGTGGTCCTCGAAGAGAATGTACGGGTAGCCGGACTCGAACTGGATCTCGGCGATCGTCTGGAAGAACTGGCGCGCCTTGATCTTCGTCTTGCGGATGCGCGGGTCCTCCACCATCTCGTCGTACTTCTCCGTGACAGAGATGTCGGCGAACGGCACACCGTAAACGCGCTCGACGTCGTACGGGGAGAACAGGTACATGTCGTCGTTGCGCTTGGCCAGCTCAAAGGTGATGTCCGGGATGACCACACCGAGCGAGAGCGTCTTGATGCGGATCTTCTCGTCCGCGTTCTCACGCTTGGTGTCCAAGAAGCGCATGATGTCCGGGTGGTGCGCGTTCAAGTACACCGCACCAGCACCCTGGCGGGCGCCGAGCTGGTTGGCGTAGGAGAAGGAGTCTTCCAGCAGCTTCATCACGGGGATGACACCGGAGGACTGGTTCTCAATGTGCTTAATCGGTGCGCCGGACTCGCGGATGTTGCTCAGCAGCAGCGCCACACCACCGCCGCGCTTCGATAGCTGCAGGGAGGAGTTGATGGCGCGGCCGATGGACTCCATGTTGTCCTCGATGCGCAGCAGGAAGCAGGACACCAGCTCGCCGCGCTGTGCCTTACCCGCATTGAGGAAGGTGGGGGTGGCGGGCTGGAACCGGCCGGTCATAATTTCGTCGACAAGCGCGGAGGCGATCTCCTCGTTGCCGTCGGCGAGGAACAGTGCGGTCATGGCCACGCGGTCCTCGAAACGCTCCAGGTAGCGGCGGCCGTCGAAGGTCTTCAGCGTGTAGGAAGTGTAGTACTTGTACGCGCCGAGGAAGGACTGGAAGCGGAACTTGAAGGCGTACGCCCGCTTGAACGTGGACTTCACAAAGTCCCAGTCGTAGGCCTTGATGACGTCCGGCTCGTAGTACTTGTTTTCCACCAGGTAGTTCATCTTTTCTTCCAGGTCGTGGAAGTAGACGGTGTTCTGGTTGACGTGCTGGAGGAAGAACTGGTTCGCGGCCTCACGGTCTTTGTCGAACTGGATGTGGCCGTTCTCGTCATAAAGGTTCAGCAGCGCGTTGAGCGCGTGGTAGTCGAGCTGATCTGCCGTGTCGACGGGCTCAGCGACGGTCTTTCCCGTTGTGGCGGTCACTGTAGTCGGGCCTTTCTTGTGCGGGAGTTCATGGAGCGTTTATAGGAGAGGTACAGCTATGAAGTTGTGAAGTCTGTTTTCACACCGTTTGGTAGCGCTTGCGCAACTGTGCCAGCCGCCGCGCGCTGTCGTCGACGCGGGTCTGCACGTGCTCGTCGAGCCGATCTTTTTCCGTGGATGTCATCGGGCCCAACCCGAGCCGCTCGCGGTGGGCGATAAGAGAATCACGCACGTGCGTGACGTCGTATTCGGTGCCCATCATTTCGAAGCGGTAGAGGTAGGGCACGCCCGTCTTAGCGGAGATCACCTCGCCTGCCCGGCCGAAATCAGGGCCGAAGTTGGAGTTGCCTCCCGCGATCACACCACGCAACAAAGCACGATTGTGCGGGTCATTGAGAAAGTGGATAACTTGCGGTGGCACGGGGCGCGAGTTCCCTTCGCTTATCGACGCCCCTCCCCCATACGTCGGCACAACCAAGACATAGGGCTTCTCCACTGTCAGTGGTTGCTGCGTGCGGCGCAGCGGAATGCGTGCCGCCGGCAAACCCAGCTTGCCGACAAACCGGTGCGTGTTCTCCGTCGTAGAGGAGAAATAAACCACCAGCATGCGCTACTCACCTATCTTCGGGCATACGATAAGCCGCCAGCTGGTGACGGCTTAACGGGCAGTGGGAATCGAGCTTAGGCAGCAGCCTCGGCGAGGGTGCGGATGCGGTCCGGACGGAAACCGGACCAGTGGTCACCGTCAACTTCCACGACCGGGGCCTGCAGGTAACCCAGCGCCATCACGTAGTCACGGGCGGAGTCATCCAGGGAGATATCCACGGTGGTGTAGTTCAGACCTGCACGGTCGAGGGCCTTCTTGGTCGCGTTGCACTGCACGCATGCGGGCTTGGTGTAGAGGGTGATGGACATGGCGGGGACGACTCTTTTCTGCTCGGGAAAACTGCTCTGATTACACGGCTTTGAACGTGGCACTTGGGCCTGTTGGCTTCCGGGGAACAACCAGCTGTTCACATCCCGGGGGCGAACACTTTGAAACACTATACGTTGTAGGAAAAACAAGCAACCACTACTACATATAGTAGTTACAAACATGGTATTTGCAGGATACGGCCACTAAATCACCTACATGTAGTTACCCCGGAATGTTTTACGCGTCCAGAATGGCTTACATGGGTGAAATTTTCCCGGAAAAGTGACTTATTTCACATTCTTTGGAAAATGGAAAGCGCCCCCGCCGCGAGCTTTCGCACGCAAGACGGGGGCGCTGACGCTAAGAACCGCTTAACCCTGACGGGCCTTGAAACGCGGATCCTTCTTGTTGATCACGTACACCTTGCCGTGGCGGCGCACAACCTGGGCGCCCGGCTTGTTCTTCAGCGACCGAAGCGACTTGCGGACCTTCATCGGGCGCTCCTTTCTTTGTTGACTCTGCTGACACAATAGGCTCTGCGTGAGTGCCTTTATTTATCACGGCGCGCCCAGACAGGCGCTGCCGCACAACGAGGGACCATGTTACCCGAGCAGCCCCTTAACCACCAAAACGCTGCTTCATCTCACCAGCCACACTGTCGAGGGTACGGCCCACCGTCTCCGGAACCATGACCTTGACAAATCCGGCGGCCGCGACACCGCACATCGCGAACATCACGAACGTCGCCGTCGCCCCCACGGTATCCACGAGCGGCAGGAAGAACTGCGCCACCGCCCAGTTTGCCATCCACAGCGCCAGACCCGCCACACCCATTCCCACGCCGCGGATCTGTGGAGGCACCAGCTCGGAGATGAGCAGCCACGTCGTCGGCGACACCGCGGCTTGCTGGGAAGCAATGAACAGCGCCATGAACGCCAGCGCGAGCATTGCTAACGACGTATTCGCCTCCGCCGCCCGGTACACCACCGCCAGCAGCACCAGGAAGATCACGTTCAGCGTCAGGCCGCCGAGCAGCAGCCGCTTCCTGCCGATCCTGTCCACTAGCTGCAGGCCGATGTAACAGGCCACCACAGACACCAAACCAATCACCATCGAGGTGTACACCGAGTTCTGAGTGGACACCCCGACGTTGTTCATCATCGTCGGAGCGAAGTAGACGATGGCATTGACACCGGAGATCTGCTGCGTCACACCCAGCAGCGCGGCCACGAGCACCGTCATGCGCATCCACCTCGACCCCGCCAAGGTGCGCCACTGGCCCTGCTGAGCTGCCCGCACCTCCGCGTCCTCGCGCGTTGCCTGCGCGAGTTCGTCGGTGTCGATGCCGGTGCGGGAGGCGACGGCGCGGGCGTCGCTGATACGCCCATGCCGCGACAGCCAGACAGGCGTGTCCGGCAAGAACACCATGCCCACAGCCAAGACAGCGCCCGGCACCGCCGCCGCACCCAGCATGAGCTGCCAGCTGCCCGACGGTGCGAGAAGCGAATTGACCACGTACGCGAGCAACTGCCCCACCACAATCATCAGCGTGTTGAGCGACACGAGCCGACCACGCACCGCTGCCGGCACCATTTCCGAGATGTACATCGGCGTGACAATCGATACCGCACCCACTGCAACACCCAGGAATGCCCTGGCCGTACCGAGCATCTCCGGAGACGTCGCCAGCGCACACCACACCGACCCGGCGACGAAGAGCACTCCGCCCAGAATGAGCGTCACACGACGGCCCAACTTGTCCGCCACTGCCCCGCCGCTGACAGCGCCGAGTGCAGCGCCGACGAGCAGCATCGCTGTGACCATGCCCTCCTGCGCGGGCGACATGCCGAACTCGGGCGTGATGAACAGCAAGGCGCCGCTCATCACGCCGGTGTCATAACCGAAAAGAAGCCCGCCGAACGCCGCGATCGCGGCGACTGTACGGACGTACCTGCGCTGCTGCGCCGATGCTGTAGAACTCGTGGTGGACACAGCCTCAGTTGAAGTCATGCCCCACATAGTGCACCCGGCTACCATGGCTGTCATGTCAGACTCCGACCGGAACACGCAGCGAGAGATAGTGAACGCGCTGGCTGTGAAGCCCTTTATCGATCCAGCGGAGGAAGTCGCCGCCCGCGTCGATTTCCTCGCCGATTACCTCGCCGTGACTGGTGCCCGCGGCTACGTGCTGGGGATCTCCGGCGGGCAGGACTCCACCCTCGCCGGACGGCTCGCACAGCTCGCCGTGGAAAAGGTCCGTGCCAACGACCCCTCCAGCGAGTGCCAGTTCGTCGCCGTCCGTCTCCCCCACGGTGTGCAGTCCGACGAGGATGACGCGCAGCTCGCGTTGGACTTCATCCAGCCTGACCGCCGTGTCACCGTCGACATCGAACTGGCTACGACAGCGATGGCAAGGACAGTCGCCGCCGCACTCGACGGGGACGAGCTGACCGACTTCAACAAAGGCAACGTCAAAGCCCGCATGCGCATGATCGCCCAGTACGCGATCGCCGGCGAGCTCGGCCTCCTTGTCGTGGGCACCGATCATGCGGCTGAAAACGTCACCGGCTTTTTCACCAAATTCGGCGACGGGGCGGCCGACCTCGTCCCTCTCGCGGGCCTCAACAAACGCCAGGGCGCCCAGCTTCTGGAACACCTCGGGGCCGACAAACGCCTTTATGAAAAGGTGCCCACCGCCGATCTCGAGGACGATCGTCCTGCGCTTCCCGACGAAGAAGCACTCGGCATCACCTACCCCCACATCGACGACTATCTCGAGGGGAAGCAGGTTCCCGACGATGCGGCGCAGCGTCTCGAGCACCTCTGGGCCGTCGGCCAGCACAAGCGCCACCTTCCGCCCGGTCCCGCCGACACGTGGTGGCGTTGACGCCCCCGCCCCGAGAACCTAGAGTTCGCTTCCAAACGGATGGATGACCGTTGCACCGACAGTCGTGGCTGCACGCGCTAACTGTCGATCTGCCGTGACGAAATCACAGTGGAACTCACGAGAACGCAATAGAAGCCAGGTCCCCAGATGAATAGCGTCGAGCGCCTTCAGGAAACCAGGTATCGCCCCTGCAAATTCCACGACCTCGCTATTCAAACCGACGAGATTCAGTTTCGCCGCAAGGCCGAGGATCTGTGCGCCAAACTCTTCCGTTCTCTTGGGAACACGGGCGAGTTCGACTTTTCCGATCACAGAACTGACGAGATCTTTATCGTCGAGCACTTGCTTCGCCCACGCACTATGCACTTCGGAGACGGCGAGCGGAATGAGCGCTGACGTGTCTACGTAAACCGCACCACTAGAATTCACTACTCAGCGCCGCGTCAATGCGGTTGTCCTTGCGGTCTTCGAGGAATTGCTCAAGCGAATAACCGGTTCCCTCAATGGGCTCCCAGTTGATCTCCATGGGTACGCCCCTCTGCATGATCAGTCCGAGGTCCTCTAACCGGTCAATTCCGGTTCGCTGGCTCAGTGGCCGGATTTCCGCAACCGGCTTGCTGCGGTCTGTGATGGTCAAAGCAACCCCCTCCGATTGCACACGATCGATCACCCTGCGTGTTTGCTGGTTCAACTCACGCATAGACACCGTGTGGGAACGGTGGTGTTCTGCGAGAAGCTCTTGGAGCTTGCGTTCAACCTCGCCCATGGTGCAGACCCTCGTTTGTAGTACGTGTATTACATTGCGATTTTAGCAGCTACAACCAGTAGTTCAATCCCCTAACGGGTGAGGTCGAGGGTGCGCTCGGCGGCGTCGATAAGCGGGCGGGCGTAGCTCGCGCCGTGCGTGTAGCAGTGCACCGCGAGCGGGTGAAGCTGGTGGATCGGGATGCGGGCCTCCCAGTCGCGGCCGAGGTCGCCGCCGGCGACGAGGTAGCCCGATGCGATCTCGCTAACGTACGGAGCGCTAAAGAGCTCGAGCATCGCAATGTCTGTCAGTGGGTGTCCGCCGTGCGCCGCCGGGTCGATGAACCGCGGGCCGTCCGGCGAGAACAACAGGTTGCCCGCCCACAGATCGCCGTGGATGCGGGCGAGCGGGGCGTCTTCATCCTCCGCGACGAGTGCCTCGCACGCGCGTTTCACTGTCTCCAGCCCATCGGCGCTCAGCGTTCCGCCTTTGTGGGCTTTTTCCGCGAACGGCAGCACGCGCTGCTCCGTGAAGAACTCCGCCCAGCGCGGCACCGGGATGCAATCCTGCTGCGCGCGGCCAATATAGTTCGGCCCATCCCAACCCTCTGCAGGCGCGCCAAAGGCGTCTGCACCCATGGCGTGGATCGCGGCGAGCTCCTCCCCGGCGCGGCGCGCAGCCTCACGCGTTGGCCGTGCGGACGCGACCTCCTCGATAGTCAGGGTGTTCGCCTCCACATCGACGCTGTAAACCTCGACGACAGCGTTCGACCCTTCCCGCAGCCAGCGCAAATAGGCCGCTTCAGCTTCAGCGGCGCGGGGTCCAGTTCCGGTTTTAGTGAAAGTCTGGGGAGCAGTCATGCCTCCACGCTAGCTGCGCGCGGCGTTTCTCGTTCGAAGTGCTTTAAGTGCTACTTCAATCCCACTTCGATCGCATCAGTGTCCGCAACCCCCAGGAGAGACGGAAGGAGTCCTGGAAAGCGATCCTCCAGATCCTCGTTGCGAAGTCGGACAAAACAGCGCGTGCCTTCATCCCGGGTACGTGTTATACCCGCACTTCGCAGGGTCTTCATATGGTGGCTGAGAGTGGATTTCGAGACTGGGGCATCGATCTCGCCCCATTGCCGTTCCTCACCATCAGCAAGCAGTTGAACGATCCCCAGCCGCAACGGGTCAGACAGGGCAGCCAAGACACGCGTTAGAGAAAGGTCCTCCACATTCGGAGATTGATCATCAGAACGCCCGCGCATAGTTCAATAATTCTATCCGGCTAGCGAGCATGGGAAAACCTTGCTAACTTGTTCGATGTTTGTCAAACATCGAACTTTTCACCTTCGGTAGAACTAAGGAGCACCTGTGCCCTCTTCCCTTCCCTGGCTAACTGCCCTTTTCATCGCGACTCTCGCACTTGGAACTGATGAATTCGTGATTGCAGGCGTACTCAATCTAGTAGCCGCCGATCTGAACACCACGCCTGGTGCTGCTGGGCAACTGGTGACAGTCTTCGCAGCATCATTCGCCATCGGCGCTCCGGTTCTAGCCGTATGGCTCAACCGATTCGGCCACAAGAAGGCCCTTCTCGCTGGCCTATTGATCTTTGCTGCCGCGAATCTCGGATGCGCAGCCGCCACTACCCTGGCCACACTGCTCGCACTGCGCGTGCTTGCTGGTTTGTCAGCCGCAGCGGTATCTACGGCTGCATTCTCCGCTGCCGCCAAAGGCGCGCCTGACGGCAAGCAAGGCAAGTACCTGTCAATTGTGACCGCCGGACTTACCGTCGCACTTTTCACCGGCGTGCCATTGGGTACGTGGTTTGGCGCGGTTTTCTCATGGCGCACTACTTTCATTTTGATTGGTGCTGTCTCTCTGATGTCCGCGATAGTTATCCACCTGAGCATGCCCGAGTTACCTCACGATGAAACTAGAAGCGTGACCGATCAATTGGCTCCGTTGAAGAACCCGCAAGTAGCTCGAATGGTCGCTGCAATTTTCCTCTGTGGCGCGGGCGGTCTCATGTTCTACAGCTACCTCGCCCCCATAACTGTGGGGATTTTGGGCAGCGAAGAACTGCTCCCATTCATTCTCTTGGTGGTTGGGCTCGTAGGAGTGGGGTCAGCCTTGCTTGGCGGGAACCTTACCGACCAGATTGGCTCACGTAGAGCCCGCATAACCGTCCTGGGAGGCCATGCCGCAACGCTCGGCATCCTCGCATTGTTAGGCTGCTTTACCCCTCCGACGTGGCTTTTCATTGCCGCAGTGGGCTTTTGGGCTCTTTTCGCTTGGGCTCTCAATCCGCCGATGCAAGCAAGCACGATCGCTGCAGCACCGGAAGCTCCCATGACTGCAGTCGCGCTAAACATTTCGGGTCTTTACCTAGGCACCGCAGCAGCCGGAGCTATAGGCGGCGTACTACTTGACCACTTTGGACCGCTCTCCATACCAGTGGTCGGGACCGCATTTCTAGCGTGCGCTCTTTTGGCTGCCACCCCACCTATCCCGACCGCCGAACGCTAACCTAACTTTAGGAATCGTTCTTGCCTACAACTAGCCGCCCCCGGTGTGTTTCCGTTCAAGCTCGATCAATTCTCGCTTCATCTCGAGTCCGCCGGCGTAGCCGCCGAGTGATCCGTCGCTGCGCAGTACGCGGTGGCACGGCACGACGATCGGCAGTGGGTTCGTCGCGCATGCCGAACCGACTGCCCGCACCGCCCGCGGATTGCCGATACGCGCCGCAAGCTCGCTGTATGTTTCTGTGCTGCCATATGCAATGTCGCTCAGTGCGGCCTGTGCCTGTTCGCGAAACCCATCGCCGGAGCGGTCGAGCGGTACGGTGAAGTCTCGACGTTCACCGGCGAAGTACTGTTCAATCTCGGCTGCCGCCTGGCGCGTGACGGCATTGCTCTCGCCGTGCACAGCTCCAAAGACAACGTGCACGAGCCCGCTTTCCGACGCTTCTAACCCCAGCTCCCCCACCGGTGTCTTCACTGTTTGGGCTGCGACGATCGGCTGTGTCATGGCGTCGATGCTACCCGCTCTCACCACCCCGCCATCTTGCGCTGACTGAGCTGGCCCTAACGGCGATCATCCAGCACAATCGATTTCAACCACCTGCGCTGCCACGGCGTCTCAACAGCGCGGGGATGGTAGTTCTCCCGCACCCACCGGATTCCTTCTTCCGCAGAAAGTCCATCGAAAACAGTGAGTAATGCGAGCGCAGTGCCAGTGCGCCCGACCCCACTGCCGCACATGATGGCAACCTTCTCGTTCCGAGACCGTTCTCGTGCGAGCTGAAGAGCAGCGACCGCTTGATCAGTTGATGTGGGGACACCGAAATCTGGCCATCGCACCCAAATATGTGGACACGGAACCTCGACAGGTTCACGTCCGAGTAGAAGAACTAGAAAATCCGGATAGTTGCGCCGCGTGCGTCGAAGTCTTTTCCAACTACCACCCTTGAGGCGCGACCCGTCCGGAAGATCAACAACACCGTGTTCTCCGTCCGGCCACGCGCTCATGACCGTATGTTAGGCATCCGCCGGGCTGTCTACGTAGACCAGCGGTTGACGGATCTCCACCTGCACTTGATCATCCACCTCGGGCGCAGAGCTGGTGGATGTCCACGCACGGAACTCTGTCCCGTCCAAGTCGACGGTTACGGAGAACCCACTGACCTCGAACAAAGCGGACGTGACGGTAGCAGTTACTTCAGTGCCCGAGGATGACGAATCAATGGAAACAGCTTCCGGCAGCACCGCCACAGTGACCTGCTGACCGTCCTGGAGGAGACGCTGGTTCTCAGACGCATCACCGTCTTCCGACACAACCGTGACGTTGTCGACGGGCCACGATAACGCCGGTTTATCGACGGTGACGCGTCCGCCTGCAACAACACCATCCAACAGTGTCGCATCGGCGATGAACGACGCCACCCAGGCAGTAGCCGGGCGGGACACGATCGACATCGGGGTGCCGAACTGTTCCAGCTTGCCGTCCCGCAAGACCGCGATCCGGTCCGCGATGGCCAGCGCTTCCTTCCGGTCGTGCGTGACATGCACCGATGTCAGATCGGACCCCTTCGTCAGCGACACCAACTCGCGGCGCAATGAGTCACGGAGGGGTTCGTCGAGTGCTGAGAGGGCTTCGTCGAGAAGCAGCACCTTCGGCGTGGAGACAATCGCGCGGGCCAACGCCACGCGCTGTTGCTGGCCACCAGACAGGGTCGCAGGTTTGCGTTTGCCGTAACCGGCAAGTCCGACAGTCTCGAGAGTCTTCTCAACGTTGCTGGTGATCTCTGATCCCGCCGCACCTGAGCGGCGCAGAGGGTATGCGACATTGTCGGCAACGCTCATATGCGGCCAAACCGCATGCTGCTGGAACACCATGCCCATGTTGCGCTGCGCTGGAGGTGTTGCGGATTGATCTTTTCCGTCAATCCGGATCTCGCCTGTCGACGGTGCAATGAAGCCCGCGATCGTTCGCAGCAGGGTGGTTTTTCCCGACCCCGACGGCCCCACGAGCGCGACGAATTCGCCACTGGAAATGTCCAGGGTGATGTCCTTCAACCCCTCGGTCCCGTCAGGGAATTTGACGGACAGATCCCTTATTTCGATGTCGCTCATCTTTAAGTCTCCTTATCGGGGTTACGCACCGTGAGGGCCAAAGCGGCGATGCCAACGACCGCGAAAATGAGCGCGAGCGCCGATGCTTGGTTGTAGTTTCCGGATTGCTGCAGGTTGAAAAGTTGGACACCGATCGTTGTGGTGCCAGGGGCGACCAGAAGAACCGAGACGGTGAGTTCACGAACTGCCGTGACTGCAACGAGCACCGCCCCGGATGCCACCGCTGGCAGTGCCATTCGGCCACTGGTGTCCCACAGGGCGCGGAGTCGGCCCGCCCCCGAGATCTCTGCTGCCTCCTCCATCGCGCGTGGAGTCTTCGCCAACGGTGCACGCACCGCCTGCAGGACCATTGCCGTGAACGCGCATACGTAGGCCAACAGAATCACCCAGCGGGTGTTGTAAATTCCCGTGTAGCGGCCCACAATGACCCAGCCGACGCCGATGATAAGACCCGGTAGAGCCGACGGCAGCAACGTGAGCAGACTTAGCGCAGTGTTCGAACGCGCCCGCGTTCGCGTCACCAGCAGGCCAATGCTCCACCCGAGCAGCGCGCACAACAGGGCCGCGCCTGCGGCGAGCACAAACGAGTTCTGGAAACCGTCCTGCACACGCGGGTTGGACAACGTGTTCGTGAAGTTGCTGAGCGTAATGGTGTCCAGCGTCATCGGGATACCGGGGGCGGGCAACAGCGCCCGGTAAGCCAGCCCCAGAAGCGGGCCGAGCGTGATGGACAGTGCCAGAACCCAGGAAATGATCGTGATGGGCCATCGAGCTTTGCCTAGCGGAAGCTTCATCGACCCTTTACCTGTCGTGGTGGAAGCGTTCTTCGACACCAGGTAGTCGGCGACCACGGTGGCAATGCCGAGAAGCATGAGCACCGTTCCCACGGTGGACACCACCTGCAGGGGATTGCTCACCGTCCCCGATTCCATGAACCGGTAGACCATGGTGGCCAGCGTTTCATACTGCACCGGGGAACCGAGGATTGACGGAATTCCGAAGTCAGCCAGGTTTGACACAGCGGTGAGCGTGAAAGCACTGAGCAAGGCTGGTCCGAGAAGCGGGATAGTCACCGTGCGCAAGACAGTCGCGTTACCTGCTCCGCTCACCAATGCAGCTCGTTCAAGGTCCGCTGGAATCGAACGCAACGCGGCAGAGACAATGACGTACACCACCGGATAGGAGTGCAAGGTCATCAGGAAGATGATTCCGTCTGCACCGTAGATGTCCCACACTGGTTTGCCGAAAACGGCATTGAGCCCCTGATTGCGGCCGAACAGCTGAAGCCATGAAATCGCGCCCACGAAAGGCGGCACCAACAGCGGTGACAGAAGGAAAAGACGCAGCACACCAGACCCGGCCACGTCGGTTCGCTCCAACAAGATCGCAACAGCACCGCCTACGAGAACTGCACCCAGTGACGACAACAACGTGGTGTACGTCGAGTTCCAGGTAGCACTCCACAGTCCTTGCTCAATAAGCGTCGGAAACTGGTTCCCGCCGAGCGCGAGCGACACCACCATCGCGAGCGGAGCAATGAAGATCGCAGCGGCTAGTAACCAAATCCCGATTCGGGCAACGTTGAGGCCCGGCGAACGCTGTGCCTGCACGTACGGCCCCTACTTCATGGCCTTCTCGAAGGACTCCACCGAGCGATCCCGGTCCCCGGTCAGCGTCTCCAGGTCAGTGTCCATCAGCTCAATATCGTCCAGGCCAGGGGCATCGCCCGGGGTGTCGATTCCGTCGATAACCGGCAGGTAGTTCTGCTCGACCGCGAGCTTCTGACCGGCCTCCGAGAGCAAGAACGTGATGTACTTCTCCGCGGCCTCCTGCTGCTCCGAATTGGCGAACACGCCAATGGGTTCCGTGATGTACGGCGACCCCTCCGTCGCGTACACCTCCTTGATCGGCGAGCCTTGCTCTGCGAGGTCGCGCACCAGGTAGTCGACGACGATGCCGACCGGGTGGCCGCCACCTGCGATCTCCTGCGACGTCGGACCGTTGGACGCCGCAATCATCGGGCTGTTTTGTCCCAGGCCTTCAACCCAGGATTCCCCGAGCTCCTCATTATTCATCCACACGGTGGCGTTGAACGCGGCCGCACCGGACACACTTGGGTCCGGAAGGACAATCTTGTCGCGGAATTTCTCGTCCGTCAGGTCCACCCAGGACTCTGGCGCGTCCGACTCCTCAATTACGTCCGTGTTGTACGCGATGACAGTCGGAATGATGCGCGTGCCCACGTAGTATCCCTCGGGGTCAACTGCCTCCTCCATGACACTGCTGGTGTCGACGTCTTTGAGCTCGGCGAGCAAATCTTCGGACTTGAGACCTTCGAAGGTCGGCGCGTCAGCCGCCCACATCAGATCCGCTTCGACCTGGCCGGACTCACGTTCAGATTCGATGCGTGCTTTCAAGTCACCAGTTCCCGCGCGGTACACCTCGACCTGGATGTCCGGGTGCTCTTTCTCAAACGCTGCGTTGATTTCGTCGACCTTCTCCTCCGGTTCGGACGTGTAGATCGTGAGGACGGTGTCATCACCAGCGGCGCCGATGCCGGCATTGGGGTCCTCGGCCGGCTCCGAGCAACTGGAGAGACCGAGTGCGAGAGCACCCGTAAGGGCGGTGATGGTCAAGGACGTGCGGAGCAAGCGCATAACGACTCCTTCAAAGAGCGCGGTGAGATCGTGGATAGCCGAAAGAAACGAGGGGATGCTAACTGGTGCATAACCATCCTCATCCGCGACAGAACTTACCAAACTCTCAGAATTCTGCAGTGCGAGACGAAAACCGGTGCATAGAGCCGCAAAATATGCGAAAACCCGCGGCCACAACGGCCACGGGCTGAAAAAAGTGGAGCTAACGGGATTCGAACCCGTGACCCCCACACTGCCAGTGTGGTGCGCTACCAGCTGCGCCATAGCCCCGTAACTTCAGCGGATCTCCGCGAAGCGACTTCGATCAATATACACCGGGTGCGGACGAGACCAAAATCGCCCGCAGCCAGTGACTTTTAGCTAGCTAGCAAGTCGTCGAGCCAGTTCTCGAGGGGCTTGGAGTCGACATCCTTGCCGTCGACAAGCACGCGCGGGGAGGAAAGGTCACCGGTCTTGTCCACGAGGTCCTTCTCGTTGGCTTCTCCGAGCTCCTTGGCCTTGTCGACGTACTCGCCGTTACGGATCGCGTCAACCGCATCCTTGGAGGCACCGACTCCCTTCGCAAGGTCGGCGAGCTTCTCCGGGTCAGCGCTGCCGTACAGGCTCTCCTGCTCTTCGAGGAGGGCCTTGCGCAGGTTCCAGTACGCCTCAGTCTCGCCCTTATCGGCGAGCGCGAGAACAGCGGCCAGAGTGTTCGTGGAGTGGCCGAGCTGGTACTGCTCGCCGGTGCCGTCCAGGAAGACCAACGGCTGGATGTGGACCTTGACCTCGCCGGCCTTGATCTTCTCCAACATTTCGGCATCAGTCTTCTTCGCCAGGTCGGCGCAGTAGCTGCACGCGAAGTCCTCGTAGAGAGAGGCTTCCTTCGCGCCGTCGCTATTCTCGCCGGACAGAGTGATTATGTTGTCGGTCAGCTCCATGTTCACGCCGTCGACGGGCTCAACGTTCTCGGCGATGCGTTCAGCCTGCGCGCCGCGTCCGTTGTAAACGATCAGGCCGATCACCAACGCGCCGACGAGGAGAAGAGCGAGGATCGCCCAGAGGAAGCCTTTGCCGCCGGTCGAGTTGGGGTTGGACACCTTGGTGGAACCCTTGGTGTTCGACTTAGAAGAGGAAGTCACAGTGCATCACCTTATGCATTCGGGGTCAAGCTGTTCCAGCAGGTAAGTCTACGGGTACAGCGCGAATTTCTTAAACGGTCGGTAGATCATGAATAGCGTCACGGCAATCAGCCCGACGTCGCGGATGATGGCCCACCTCAGATCGCCGTCAGTGTGGTCCGGGTCGGGCCCGAAGCAGCCGCAGTCGATCTGCAGTCCGCGGGCATAGGCGGATGCCAGGCCGATGATGAAGAGGACGAGCACACCGAACGACACCCAGCCAGCGGGGCGAATCTTGATGCCCAGCAGCAGAATAAGGCCGCCAGCGAGCTCCAGTGGGCCGATAAGGTTCGCCAGCAGGCCGGACCAGTGCGGAGTGAAGATCTCGTACGCTTCGATGCTCTGCGTCACGGTCATATGTTTGCCGAGCTTCGACGCGCCCGACGTAATCCACATCGCGGCAAGTCCGAAGCGTGCGAGCGCGGAGAGCACATCGAGCGCACGTTCGCTTGTCGACGTCTCCTCTGTCCACTGGTCCCCGCCGTCTACGGCGCCAGCCTCTGCTACCTGCGCATCTTGCTTAATTGCCACCTCAATGACCTTAGTCGATGGGTGGGGTGCCGGGAAGTTTCCCGTGATGAGGTTTCTATCACCCTCACTAGCGGATTCTTATTCGTCGAGCACCGAACTGACCAGGTCTTGGGCTTCCTTCTGGACCTGCTCAAGGTGCTCCGCGCCCTTGAAGGATTCGGCGTAGATCTTGTATTTGTCCTCAGTGCCGGACGGGCGGGCGGCGAACCAGGCGCTGTCGGTGGTGACCTTCAAACCGCCAATGGCAGCGCCGTTGCCAGGGGCTTCGGTCAGCTTGGCCGTGATGTCCTCACCAGCGAGAGTGTCGGCAGTGACCTGGTCCGGGGACAGCTTCTTCAAGGTGGCCTTCTGCTCTCGGTTCGCCTCGGCGTCGGTGCGGGCGTAGACGGGGTCCCCAAACTTCTCCGTCAGTTCACGGTAGCGGACTGACGGGGTCTTGCCGGTCACCGCGGTGATTTCCGCAGCGAGCAGGTCCATGATGAGGCCGTCTTTGTCGGTCGACCACACCGTGCCGTCCTTGCGCAGGAAGGATGCGCCGGCGGATTCTTCCCCGCCGAAGCCGACGGAGCCGCTGATAAGCCCCGGCACGAACCACTTGAAGCCGACAGGGACCTCGACGAGTTCGCGGCCGAGCGAGGCGACGACGCGGTCGATTATCGACGACGACACCAGCGTCTTGCCCACTGCCGTGTCCGCACCCCAGCCGTCGCGGTGGGAGAAGAGGTACTCGATGGCCACGGCGAGGTAGTGGTTCGGGTTCATCAGGCCCGCGTCGGGTGTCACGATGCCATGCCGGTCCGCATCCGCGTCATTACCGGTCGCGATGTCGTACTTGTCGCGGTTGGCCACCAAACTCGCCATCGAGTTCGGCGACGAGCAGTCCATCCGGATCTTGCCGTCAGTGTCAAGAGTCATGAACCGCCACGTGGCATCCACATGCGGGTTGACCACGTCAAGGTTGAGCCCATGCGCCTCCGCAATGGCGCCCCAGTAATCGACGCTGGCGCCACCCATCGGATCCGCTCCAATGTGCAGTCCGGAGCTGCGAATCGCCTCAATATCCACGACATTCGGCAGGTCAGCAACGTAGTTCGCCATGAACGGGTGCTTGCCGGCGCGCTCATCGAGCACACCGCTTGTCGACGTCGTGTGCACCCCCTCCAGGTCATTCGCCAGATACTCGTTGGCGCGCGCGGCGATCCAGTCCGTCGCGTCAGTGTCCGCCGGGCCGCCGGATGGCGGGTTGTACTTGAACCCTCCGTCACGCGGCGGGTTGTGCGACGGAGTGATCACGATGCCGTCCGCGCGCTGCGGATCCGTGCCGGTCACACCACCGGCCAGGGTAGCGTTGTGGGCGAGAATTGCGTGGGAGACAGCGGGAGTCGGGGTGTAGCGGCCGGCATCGTCGACAAGCACTGCGACATCGTTGGCGAAGAGCACCTCGAGCGCGGAGATCATCGCGGGCTCCGACAGCGCGTGCGTGTCCCGGCCGATGTAGACCGGGCCACCGATGTTGTTGGCGCGACGGTAGTCGACGATCGCCTGCGTGGTCGCCCAAATGTGCTGCTGGTTGAACGCGTTGTCCAAGCTGGAGCCGCGGTGGCCGGATGTGCCGAACGCCACCTGTTGGTCCGGGTTCTGCGGGTCGATGTCGCGGGTGTAGTAGGCGGTGACTACCTCCGCAATATCGATGAGATCGTCGGGGCGTGCTGGTTGACCTGCTCGTTCATGCGCCATGGGTGCTCCTTGAAGTCCTGGTGTGTCTCCGTCGGGTACACACCCCATCTTTCCTTCACCGCTGACAAATTTCCACGAAAATCCGCTACCGTGAACCGCGTGGTAAGAGAAGGACTCGTTGTCGGCTTCGGAGCGTCATTCGGCGCGCTGGTGCGTTTCGCCCTCACGCCGCTCATGGCGTCGCACCCGCCGGCAGAACTGCTGGTGACGTTGGGGATCAACATTGTCGGGTGCTTCCTGATGGGCCTGTTCGATCCACCTGAGTTCTGGGGCAAAGGCTTCCTGGGAGGCTTGACGACGTTTTCCGCCGTATCCCTCGCATCCATGCAATCCAGCGCGCTCTTCGCGGCTGTGTACATGTTCGGCACGCTGGCAGTCGCCATCGTCGCATGGCTGCTGGGCGACGCCTTGCGTAACCGCGCAGGAGCCCCCGCGTGATCCCCGGGAATGTCGGTCCCGACGGCCTCGTCGGCGTGGGCCTCCGGGAAGCGCTGGGCACCGAGGCAGCCCTGGAGGTCGTGTTCATCCTCTTCGTCGCGGTCGGCGCCGGCGCGTTCCTCGGCGGCATTGCGCGATGGGCACTGTCGCTGGTGCCCGGCACCCATGTGGGTACGTGGGCGGCGAACATTGTCGGATCGGCCGTTTTCGGGTTTTCCACCCTCATGCCGGGAATGTGGCCCGCGTTCTTGGGCGCCGGGTTCTGCGGCGCATTGTCGACACTGTCCACGCTGGCCAAAGAGGGCGGCACGATGATCAAGAACAAAGAATGGGGCCAGTTGACCAGCTACGTTTTAGCCACCGCAGCCGGCGGAATCATTGCGGCGTGGTTCGGCACACTGTGGGCATCGCGAGCGTTTATGTGACTGTGTAGCCGTGTAACTGCGTGACCGTGCCCGGTCACTCGGCGATGGCGTCGAGCGGCGGTGTTTTCGCCGCCCGCTGCGCCGGCCACAACGCCGCCACCACACCGACAACGACGGAGCCGGCCAGCATGATCGCCAGCATCGTCCACGGGTAGGCGATGTTCTCCAGACCTTGGTCTGCGAGCACGGTGAGGAATGCCCAGCCCAGCGCGAGGCCCGTGATGATGCCCACGATGGCACCGAAGACCGCGATCTGCACCGATTCGAGAATGATCATGATGCGCACTTGACGCCTTTGCGTGCCGACGGCCCGGAGCATCCCGATCTCTTGCCGTCGTTCGATCACCGACAACGTGAGGGTGTTGATGATGCCCAAGATCGCAATCACCACCGCGAGCGACAGCAGCGCGTAGAGGATGTAGAGCATCTGGTTGATCATCTGCTGCGCTTCCCCGCCGACTTCCTCGGGCGAGCGGACTTGCACGACGATGTCTTCCTTGACCGCCTTCTCGAGGTTCGCACGCAAGGTGTCCTCGTCGACACTGCCGTCGCCGTTGGCGCCGACCATCTGGACATTGAGCGCATCCTCCGGCAGGAGCTCAGCCGCGGTGTCCTTGGAGACCACCCAGGTCTCCAGAATGTTGGACTCCCCGAACACCCCCTTCACCTCGACCATTGCGGGCGGGGCCGGCACTCCTGGCGCCGCGACCTCGACAGTGTCGCCGACACTGACCCCCTTCTCCTTAGCCAGAACTTCAGGCAAGATGACTCCGCCGCCAGTGAGGTCGGACGTGCCCTCGACCATGTCCAGGGCGATCAGATTGCCCGGGTCGCCGTCGATCACGTCGGTGATACCGCCGTCACCGAACTGGTAGCCGAACTCCCCCTCGACTGTCAGCGGGGTTCGGGAGTAGGTAACTACCTCGCCCACACCGTCGACCCCCTCGGCCTTTTCCGGCAGGTCTTGCGGAACCGGGAACGCGCCCATTTGGGGGCCGTAGAGGACCATGTCGGCGCTGACCTCGTTCTCTAAGACGTCGTCGACCGAGCGCTGCATCGTCGCCCCTAACATGCCGATCACCGTGACCAGCGCCACACCGAGTAAGAGCGCGAACGCCGTCGCCGAAGCGCGGCGCGGGTTGCGCTGCGAGTTCGTTGCGGCCAGCGAACCCACAGCACCGAACGGAGCTCCGATAGCGCGGCCGAAGACAGGAACGACCGGCAGGGACAGCGCAGGACCGGCCAAGAACAGCCCGATGATCACGCAGACCGCAGCGACTCCCACGAGACTCGCGCGCTGCCCTGTCGAACCGTCCTCCCACAGCACTCCCCACGCGGCGAAAGCTGCACCGGCGATCAGCAACACCACTCCGATGGTGGTGCGCACCTTCAGAGGCTGCGGAGCCGCCGATTCCGACGACCGCATCGCCTCAACCGGTTCGACCTGACCGGCCCGCTGCGCCGGCGCCCAAGCAGACAAGATGGTCACAATGGTGCCGATGACAACCGGCACTGCCACCGCATCCACCGACAAGCCCCAGCCAGCGCCGGGCAGCTCCATCCCCTGGGTCTCCATCAAAGCCCGGATAGCGGCGACCATGCCCATACCGGCGATCACACCGAGTGCGGATCCAATGAACCCGACGATGAGCGCCTCCGCCACCACCGAGCGGGTGATTTGCCCCTTCGAAGCGCCGAGCGCGCGCAACAGCGCGAATTCCTTCGTGCGCTGCGCAACGATCATGGAGAAGGTGTTGGCGATGAGGAAGGTGCCCACCAGCAAACCGACCAGGCCGAAGGCAATCAGAAAGTATGAAATGAAGGACAGGGCGTTGCGGATCTCTTCGGAGGTCTCGTCGGCAAGCACTTGCCCTTCTTTGACCTCGTAGTCCGGGTACTGCTCCCGCAGGTGCGCGCCGAGCTCCGGTGCGTCCACACCGTCCGCGGCTGCGACGGAAAGACCTGGGAGAGTGTCTTGTGAGGCCGACATGTCGCGGTAGGCCGGCTCATTCACCAGCAAGCTTAACGACGCCCCCTGGTCCAGCTCATCCGTGTACATGCCCGTCACCGTCATCGTGTGGCGGGCTTGCGGATCGACAACGATGATCTCGTCGCCGACGTTGATGTTGTAGCGCTCCGCCCCCTTCGCGTTCACGACAGCCTCACCGACATCAGCCGGCGCGGCCCCCTCGGCGATGTCGTAGGCCTCCCCTACCGCTTCTTCCGGCGGGTAGTACACCGAGACGGTAGATATGCCCGCTCCGGTCTGGTACGCCGTGCCGTTGGCATCAGCAATGACAACGGCTTTATTCGCACTGATGTTGACCCGGGAGGTCTTCGGGTCAGCGGCAATGTCGTCGTAAAGCTGCGCAGGGAGCGACGGTGCGTTCTCTCCCGGCAGGACCACTGCGTCGCTATCGGCGTAGGCGCTTGCCACAGCCGAATCGAACGTCTTCTCCAGCATGTTGGTGAACATTAGGGAGCCGGAAATGAACGCCGTGCCCAGCACGACTGCAAGCACAGTCAGCGCGAGCCGGAGCTTGTGCGCCGCGATGTTACGCAGCGACACTTTCGTCATAGCGGAAGACATCGTGGCTAGTTCTCGATTCCGGACATCGTGGAAAGGATGTCCTCCATCGTGGGATTGCGCAGCTCATCGACAATCCGGCCGTCGGCAAGGAAAACAACGCGGTCGGCGTAAGAAGCCGCGCGGGCGTCGTGCGTGACGATGACCACCGTCTGCTCATCATTGTCAACAGCCGTGCGCAGGATCTCCAGCACCTCCCGCGAGGAGTTCGAGTCGAGGTTGCCAGTCGGCTCATCGCCGAAAATGATCTCCGGCCGGCTCACTAGCGCGCGGGCGCAGGCGACGCGCTGCTGCTGACCACCGGACAGCTCGCTCGGACGGTGACTCAGGCGCTTACTCAGACCGAGGCGCCGCGTGATCTCGTCGAACCAGGCCTGATCGACGTTCCCACCGGCAATATTGGTCGGCAGCGTGATGTTTTCCTCCGCCGTCAGAGTCGGCACAAGGTTGAAGGACTGGAAGATGAAGCCGAGTCGATCACGTCGCAGCGCGGTGATCTGCTTGTCGTTGAGAGTGGACAGGTCCGTGTCACCGATGAAGGCGGAGCCGCTGGTGAAAGAATCCAGGCCAGCCATCGTGTGCATCAGGGTGGACTTGCCGCTTCCCGACGGCCCCATGATCGCCGTGAACTCATTACGACCAAAATCGACATCAATGCCATCCAGGGCGACGACCTGCGTGTCACCGACGCCGTACGTTTTGCGGAGCGCTACAGCGCGGGCCGCTGCTGCAGGAGCGTGACGCGTATCGACGGCATCACGCACACTCTCCCCCTCATTCAACGCGTGCTTACTCATGGCTAGAGCCTCCTCACTCGTTCCGGCACCCGACACTGCGAGTTGAATCGGTCACATCCTACAGTTTCCTTTGGATAGGCGAAAGACTCATAAGGGCGCAGCATCGCTCGCTGTGATGCTGCGCCCTCCGTCGAACTAACCCGGTACTAGCGCCCGATTCCGGCAGCCAGTTCGTTGTTCCGCTTGTTCCAGTAGCGAAGATATTCAATCAACAAGAAGACGAGCGGAACCGAAGCTGCGGCAGAGATCCACCTGACAATACTGAACGGAAAATCCGAGGACAGGTCGTTGGTGATTCAGCGTGTGCCTTCGGCCCATGCGGAGGACTCTTCGGCCCGTGTGCGTGTGTTATTTGCGGTAGTGTTTGTTTGCGCTGCTGATACGGTGTCGGGTTGTGCCGGGGTGGTGTGTGCGTGTGCTGGGAGTGCGGCTCCGGTGGTGAGAATAGCTGCCATCCCGGTAGCTGCGAGTGTGGTGCGGCCCATGATGTTCCCCCTTTTTTTTCACGGTTATGTGGTTCTATCTGTGAAGTCTTCGGGGGAGGAGGAATCGTTACAACCAGCGTGGGTTTAGGCAGACGCGGTTAACCCCCGGGGTGGCGCTGTGTGGCGCCGTTCCTCGGGGGTTGTTTGTGTCTGTATTGAGTTGTTTTTGTTGTTGTTGGTCGGCGGTAACTTACTCTCCCACACCCTCCCGGGTGCAGTACCATCAGCGCGGGTGGGCTTAGCTTCCGGGTTCGGAATGGGACCGGGCGTTTCCCCACCGCTAT
The DNA here is from genome assembly GCF_000143825.1 of Corynebacterium genitalium ATCC 33030. Classification (NCBI taxonomy): domain Bacteria; kingdom Bacillati; phylum Actinomycetota; class Actinomycetes; order Mycobacteriales; family Corynebacteriaceae; genus Corynebacterium; species Corynebacterium genitalium. The sequence continues at coordinate 1,023,592 of NZ_CM000961.1, read as the reverse complement.
CAACCACCGACACACCTAATAGGGCTTGTGTGTCATGGTGACCACCACACTTCTGCGTGTGTGGTGTGGTCGGTTGTTTAGTTATCTGTATCTGTGGCATGTGTGTGGTGTGTCAGATACTGCATAGTGGACGCGAACAGTGTGCAATTGTTGGTGTTGTTTGTTTGTGCACGGTGTTTTTGTTTTGTTGTTGGTGTATTAGTACCAGTCACCTTCGCACATTACGGTGCTTCCAGATCTGGCCTATCAACCCCATCGTCTGTGGGGAACCTTAAATGAAACCTCATCTTGAAACAGGCTTCCCGCTTAGATGCTTTCAGCGGTTATCCCTTCCGTACGTAGCCAACCAGCGATGCTCCTGGCGGAACAACTGGCACACCAGAGGTACGTCCGTCCCGGTCCTCTCGTACTGGGGACAGCCTTTCTCAAGTTTCAACGCGCGCGGCGGATAGAGACCGAACTGTCTCACGACGTTCTGAACCCAGCTCGCGTGCCGCTTTAATGGGCGAACAGCCCAACCCTTGGGACCTACTCCAGCCCCAGGATGCGACGAGCCGACATCGAGGTGCCAAACCATCCCGTCGATATGGACTCTTGGGGAAGATCAGCCTGTTATCCCCGGGGTACCTTTTATCCGTTGAGCGACACCACATCCACAAGTAGGTGCCGGATCACTAGTCCCGACTTTCGTCCCTGCTCGACATGTTCGTCTCGCAGTCAAGCTCCCTTGTGCACTTACACTCTAGGCACCTGATTGCCAACCAGGCTGAGGGAACCTTTGGGCGCCTCCGTTACTCTTTGGGAGGCAACCGCCCCAGTTAAACTACCCACCAGGCACTGTCCCCAACCCAGATCATGGGCCAAGGTTAAGACATCCACTACGGTCAGAGTGGTATTTCACGTAACGACTCCACACCCACTAGCGTGAACGCTTCAAAGTCTCCCACCTATGCTACACAAACCGCAGTAAACACCAATACCAAGCTATAGTGAAGGTCCCGGGGTCTTTTCGTCCTGCCGCGCGTAACGAGCATCTTTACTCGTAGTGCAATTTCACCGGGCCTGTGGTTGAGACAGCAGGGAAGTCGTTACGCCATTCGTGCAGGTCGGAACTTACCCGACAAGGAATTTCGCTACCTTAGGATGGTTATAGTTACCACCGCCGTTTACTGGGGCTTAAATTCTCCGCTTCGACCACAAAGGGTCTAACAGGTCCTCTTAACCTTCCAGCACCGGGCAGGCGTCAGTCCGTATACATCAACTTGACCGTCTTCGCACGGACCTGTGTTTTTGATAAACAGTCGCTTCCCTCTCTTCTCTGCGACCACAACCAGCTCACACACGCATGTTGCGCTCACCAGTCATGGCCCCCCTTCTCCCGAAGTTACGGGGGCAATTTGCCGAGTTCCTTAACCACAGTTCACCCGACCGCCTGAGTATTTTCTACCTGACTACCTGTGTCGGTTTCGGGTACGGGCCGTACACACACATCGCTAGAGGCTTTTCTCGACAGCATAGGATCACCACCATCACCCACATATGGGCTACGCATCACGCCTCACACAAACAGGACCGCATTTGACTAGTCCATGTGCCACACGCTTGCACCACAATCCACTTAAGTGGCGTAGCTACCTGACTGCGTCACCCCATCACTGAACTACAACGGATCAGGCCCCACGCATCACACCCACCCGCAAACCAAAGGAATGCATGGCGGGTGGTCAGGGTGGTTAGTATCACCGCTTCGCACTTGGGCGCGTATGCACGGGTACGGGAATATCAACCCGTTGACCATCGACTACGCCTGTCGGCCTCGCC